>JAEZBR010000017.1 GCA_023426935.1 Bacillota bacterium
TGAGAATGAAAAATTGCAGGAAACGCTTTCTAACGAATTAAAGGAAGCCGAGAAGACGAAAGAACAGTATCTTAAACAGCAGAATGAGTTATTAAGTAAGAAAGAAGAATACTTAGAACAGGCTAAACAGCAAGCGGAAGAATACTTAAACTCTAAACAAGAAGAGGCCGAAGATATTATCGCTAAACTTAAGCACCAGAAAGATTACAATATTTCGGATGTTAATAAATTAAAACACGAGTTAAATGAATTACAGGAAAGTGAAGATCTGGAAACCGAGGTCAAAGAAGAACTTAAGGTGTCGGATTATGTTCGGATTTTAAGATCAAATCAACTGGGAACGATCGAAGAAATAAAAGGAAATAAAGTTTTAATCGAAGTTAACGGAATCAAGGTTAAAACGGTTTTATCCGGATTAAGAAAAGAAGCACAGCTTCCTAAGCCCAAACAGCATCTCGATGAATATCCTCGTGGGGTCAGCGGTTTTTCCGGCGAACTTAATTTAATCGGTTTAACGGTTTCCGAAGCCTTACCCTTACTCGATAAATATTTGGATGAAGCGATTGTCTGTCATGCAGGCTTTGTCAGAGTCATTCACGGTTTTGGGACCGGAGTTCTAAAGAAAGCCGTCTGGGAAAAATTAAAACATACCAAAAGTGTTTCTAAGTATGAATTAGCGGATCTTTCAAACGGAGGGGGCGGTGCGACAATCGTCTACTTTAAGAGCTGATGAATGAGAAACTGCAGGCCAAATTGGCAACCTTACCGTTAAAACCGGGATGTTACTTAATGAAGGACAAAACCGGACAGATTATTTATGTCGGGAAAGCTAAAAAATTAAAAAATCGGGTCAACCAATACTTTGTCGGGGCTCATGATTATAAGACAACCAAAATGGTTTCGAAGGTTGTCGATTTTGATTATGTTCTGACTAACAGTGAAAAAGAAGCCTTATTACTCGAAATCAATCTGATTAAGGAACATCGTCCGGAATTCAATATCATGTTTATGGACGATGCCAGTTATCCCTATCTACGCTTAACCAAAGAAAAATACCCGACGTTAAGAGTCGTTCGCGATCTTAAAAAGCATGCCAACGCCAGATATTTCGGACCTTATCCCGATGCGTATGCCGCAAGGAAAACTTATGAGTTACTCCAGGAATTATTTCCACTAAGAAAATGTAAAGTAATGCCGAAAAAGGTCTGTCTTTATTATCATTTAGGACAGTGCTTAGGACCTTGTGAATTTCCGATTGATCCGGATGAATATCAGAAAATGTATGACGGTTTGGTATCTTTCTTTAATGGTGATACCAAAGAAGTCAAAAAGATGCTGGTAGCGAAAAGAGATCAAGCTTCCGAGCAGTTAAAATATGAAGAAGCTTCCCGTTACCAAGAGGTGTTAGCTTCTTTAGACTATGTCACCGATAAACAACATATCGATATCGATTCCAAAGAAAACGTGGATACTTTCGCTTTCTATGAAGATAAAGGTTATATCTCTTTGCAAGGCTTATTTATGCGCAATGGACAGTTATTAGATCGAATGTTTCAACTAAGACCATTATATGAATTACCCCAAGAAGCCTTAGAAAGTTTTGTGTTGCAATACTACGATAATCATCCGTTACCCAATCTAGTCTTGTTACCGGAAGGATATGACTATCAGGCCTTGAATGAAAACCTGCAGCTGAGAATCAGACAGCCGCAGAAGGGTAAATATAAGAAATTAGTAAGCTTAGCCCAAGCGAATGCGCAGCAGAAGTTACAGCAGGAATTCACCGCGGTTTCCGATCACTTATTAAAGGAAGAAAAAGCGTTAGAAGAATTGAAAACATTATTAAATAATCATCCGGTCAAAGTAATTGAGATGTTCGATAACTCGCATATCTCCGGGAGTAATGCGGTGGCGGGAATGATAGTTTATAAAGAAGGCATCGCGGATAAGAATTCTTACCGGAGATTTAAAGTCCATGAAGGCGGGGATGATCTAGGTAATATGAAAGAAGTTATTTACCGGCGTTATTTCCGCTTGCTGCGCGAACATAAACCCTTGCCGGACATCTTATTGGTCGATGGCGGGCAATTACAGGTTCAGGCGGCTAACGAAGTGCTAAACGCTTTAAATATTACGTCAATCGCTTTATTGGGTGCCAAGAAGGACGAACACCATCGTACCTCTTCGTTAGTCAATATTCGAAATGAAGAACTACCGGTAAAAGCGGATAGTGAACTATTTTTCTTGATTACCAGGATGCAGGATGAAGTCCATCGGTTCGCTATCGAGTATCATCGTTCTCTGCGGCTAAAACAACAGGTCCATTCGGAATTAGACGATATTGCCGGAATTGGACCGGTTAAAAAGCAGAAATTACTGAAGGGTTTCGGTTCTTTTACCAATATTCAAAAGGCCGGTATTCCCGAGTTGGAAGAATATGTTGATCAAAGGAGTGCGGCTAATATCTATGATTATTTTCATCCGCATGATTAAAGTGTATAATTAAACGCGAAAGAGGTGAAGGAGATGAGCAAAACCATTAAGTTCGGTCGCATAATTCTCGTAGTGACCTTAACGGTTTTTTTTATGGTCGCTTATTATTTTCAACCGAAAACTAACGACCCTTTAGCCCATTACGCTTATGCGGATAATCATAACCGCAAAGCCATTATCGATAACCTCTCTACGCAAGAAATCGAATACATCGTCGATAACGATATTAAACCTAATGAGTTTATGGACTTTATGGTTTATGATAATTTCATTATTCAGAACACGAAGGAATACTCTAAATTGTCGGAAAGCATTTCCCAAGCACCAAATTTGATTGTGGACTATGTTAATTTAGCGAAACAAAAAGATACTTATGATACCTATGCGGCTTATGCGAGTAAATATGCGTTAACGGATTTAATTCAGTGGTATCAAGAAGGGGATAAATATGCCGAAGGTTCAACTTTAGTTAGCAATCCGGATAGCTTGGATTTAACCTTAGATGGTACGCATACCCTTTATCGTTATGAACCTTCAGATTTAGAAGAAGTAACGGCTTTATCCACAACAATTACCACGACGATCAAACTCCGTAAGGAAGCTAATGAGGCGCTAGGTCAGATGTGCACTTTAGCGAAAGAAGAACTTGGTGGAGATTGCGGCGGATTGATTGGAGTTTCCGGCTATAAGAGTTACGATACCCAAGTCACCGAGTATGATCAGAAGTTATTAATCTACGGACCGACTAAAGTTTATCGTTATATCTTATTCCCCGGACATAACGAGGAACAGACCGGCTTAACAATCGAACTTTCGTCATCTTCGTTAGTGAATGAGGTCTTTGCGAAATCGACCCAGTATCAATGGTTAAAAGATAATGCGTATAAGTTTGGGTTTATTTTACGATATCCGGCGGATGCGTCTTATCAGACTAGAATGGATAATTATAATCAGCTTCGCTATGTCGGAACGGATTTAGCCAAGACGATTCAACAGACTAATGCGCCGTTAGAAGAAGCAGGCAAGGGCTTATGATCGGAATTTTAGATTCCGGTTTAGGTGGTTTAACGACTTTAGATTATTTACATCGTAAACATCCCGAGGTTTCTTTTTTAGCGTTGGCCGATCAGAAACAAGCACCTTATGGCGATAAGAGTAAAGCGGAAGTATATAAGATAACTAAAAGTAATCTTGAATGGTTTCAAGCTCAGGGAATTAAGCAGGTTATTATCGCGTGCAATACTTTATGTTCGACGGTCATCGAGGAACTAAAACCCCAGTTTCCTAACTTGGAGTTAGTAAATATCGTTAGTTTAACGCTTGACTATTTAAAGAAAGAAAAGCTCTCCTCGTTATTGATTATTGGCACGAAATTATGCATTTCGGCGGGAGTATATGAAAAAGAACTGCGAGGTTATTTCCCCGAAGCTAAAATAATGTCTGAAGCGACCCCGGAATTTGTTCCTGAGATTGAAGCGGGGAAAGACAGACAAACGATTCAAACCAGTGCCGATACTTATTTACACGGTTATCGGGGTAAAATTGAGGCCGTCTTATTAGGATGCACCCATTATCCGTTGATTGGGAAAGAAATTTATAATGCCCTACCGGTCAAGCAATACGATGCGAATCTGGCGATTGAGAAACGGATGTCGTTTATACCGGAGAAAAATCCCCAAATCTTAATCTATACTTCGGGAAACCCGGAAGTGACCAAGAAACAAATTAAGCAATTATTCGATTTTGAGATGGAAGTAAGGTTTAAAGAAGTATGAAGAAAATTGTAGTTATGTCGGATACCCATGGCGATAACGAGGCTATCGACCAAATCTTATTGGAGAATCCCCACGCGGATCTCTATTTACATTGCGGAGATATTTCCGTACCGGAAGGAACTTATCCTCAACTGCTAGTCGTTAAAGGAAATAACGATTATTTTGATTATCCGCTTCAAAGAGTACTTACT
>JAEZBR010000022.1 GCA_023426935.1 Bacillota bacterium
CTCCTCTTTTCTTTAACTGCAGTAACGAGCCGCAGTTCTAGATTATCAGAGTGAGGTCATCTTTTCTACTCATAGGTTTAACCTCTTCTATACCCCCTGACTATCAGGGGGTTTTGTTTAACAAAAAAGCATTCACTAAATCGGAATGCTTTTTTATTTACTTTTCAAATTGAATTTTTGCTTTAAAGTTTGCCAATCGATCCCAAAGATTGTTTGGGGTAGTTTAAATTGATAAGTAATCAGAAGATAAACTAATAATTCGATAATACATTCCGCTCCGACATAAAAGAAAGAAAAGACCCGACCGAAAGCGATGGCATCTACCGGAATGAAAGATAACAGATAAGCGACAAGCACTACGCCTAAACAAGCAGTAATCTCTTTAAACTGGTTTTTAATCAGTGGTCCAAAACGTATAAAGGGATAATAATGTTTCATTGTAGCCCACTCAATCAAGGAAAAGACTAAATACTGACCAATAGATAAAACATAAAGCCCTTCGATACTATAATTACTGATTACCATGCCCACGAAAGTTAAAGACACTAAGACATCGATTGTCGTATATAGAACCGAGAATCTTCTTAATTTCATGGTTAACATGATATGGTTAGATAAATATAACATTAACCAGAAGATAGTAACGACTAAGGACCAGCGTAAGATCTTCGTACCTAGCTCTAGATTATAGCCGCCATACATAACAAAATAAATCTCGCCGGCATAGATAATCATCATTGCGATCAAAGGATAAAAGAAATATCCCGCGGAAGAAAATATTTTCGTGATCTTATTCTTCAGACCTTCAAAATTATTATTGCCTAAATCGCCAGTCAGATGCGGAATGATAGCGATTGAAAACCCCGGTCCGACAATCTGAGGAATTGAGGTAAGTTTATAAACATTAAAGTTCATTATCCGATAAACCGTATCCGCATATTCGGGTGAATAACCATAAGTAATCAAGGAACGAACGACATAATACAGATTGATTATGCCGTTAAAATTATCAATCACGCTGACCAATAGAAACGGAACCGATAACCAAAGGATCTCTTTGAAAATTTCTTTATTGGTTTTAGGAGTGTCAGTTTGTTGGCTGGCTTTAGCTTTAAGCTGCGGCAAATGTTTACGATCAAATTTCAAAAAGAAGATAATCGTTCCTAAGGCTGAAACAGACATGGAAGCAACCGCAAAATAAACCGACCAGATGGCTTCCTGATGAAAAACATAGATAGCTAGACAGCCCATGCCAAGTAAGAAACTAATCCGAATGATCTGTTCTAATACCTGCGTGAACGCATATACGCCAAAATCTTTGAGCCCCTGATAAAACCCGCGGTAGGCGCTTAATAGCGGTACCGTCAATAAGGCAAAGGCCATGATAATTAAACAGGTCTGATACTTAGCTAAATATACGGCATCCCGACTGGGAGCTAACCAGTTAACGATTGAACCTGAATTCAAGACCAATAATACGAAGATCACAATTCCGATACAACCGACCATGAAATTAGATATCTTACGAATTCCTAAAACGGTCTGATAATCATCCCGAGCCACATATTTAGCTACTAAAGAAGCGATAGCGAATGGAATTCCCGACAATGAAACCATTAAAAGAAAATCATAAATCTGATAAGTATTGGTATAGAAAATCATCTGATCGCCAGCCATTGCCTGGAATGGCGAAGCGTATATTAAACCTAGAGCTTTGGTAAGGAAAATCCCTACCGTTCCGGTCAAAGCGCCATAAATAATCGATTGTTTTTTCTTTCGCTGATCCATGGTTTATGCTTCATAGGTAGCGCTTAACGCTAGATATTCCCGATTTTCCGCCAGCTTGGCATAACCGGTCCAAACGACTAAAACAATCACATTAACTTCCGGCTGATCAATTGTCCCTGAGACAACGACTCCGGCCGGGTAACCTTTTTTGACATCGACCTGATTAGGAATCAAATTATAATTATCGTCCTCAATGATCCCGGCACTAGGACACATGCTGTCCGTAATTAAAGTTCCGGTCACATCTTTGGCCACACATAAAACTTCCACGTTATACATTGCGACTAACGGATTATCAACGATAACATCATAGCGATAACTGTTATCCGCAAGTTTATTTACCGCCAAAGTGATTGAATAATAATTGGAACTTTTTAAAAATTCCGTATTCGATTCCAAAGCGGTTAAGTATGTATTATACTTTTCACTCTTGTCATCGGTAGTCTTATTCTCCTTACTACATCCGGCAAGCGTCAAGAAGATTACTAAGCTGCAAACTAATAGTTTTTTCATACTCCGTGCGCTCCTTAATAATGATTTACATTATACCACACTAACCTAATCACTGAAGTAGGAATAGATCTTCCGGAACCAGCTCTGTAAGTACCACGCCGCCAAGATACTGATAAGATAAATTAAAATTACGCTGAAATTCGCACTGAATTGAAGTCCCAATAGTTTTTGAAAATTGAAGACAACTAAATAGTATAGAATTTGTAAGCCGAAGATAATTATTGACCGGTATGGATTCAAAGGTGCATAAACTTTTATCAAGGTTAGAAGATAATTTAAACCAGTGACAATGACCATAATCGTCACAATCTGAGCTTCGGGAATCATTAACCACTTCCCGACTAATTCGAGTAAAACTATCTCAACACAGATACTTAAGGCGCCTGGTAACGAATAGGACATGACGGTCGTAAAATAGTGTTCATTGATCGGTTGGAAATTAGCTTCATACGCTAATAAGAATGTCGGAATTCCAACCATAAAGCCGGAGATAACGGTCAATTGAACCGGTTCGAACGGATAAGAGAGACCGGTAAAGATTGTTAAGATTCCTAAGATGACCGAGAAGATTGTTTTGACTAAGAAGATAGACGAAGCTTTCGTTATATTATTGATAACTCTTCTTCCTTCCAACACAATCGAAGGAACACTATCAAAGTCATTGTTCAAAAGAATAATATCTGCCGCGTGTTTGGTCGCATCGGACCCGCTGCCTAAAGCAATTCCACAGTTTGCTTGTTTTAAGGCCGGGATATCGTTGACCCCATCTCCGACCATCGCCGGATGCATCCCCGCTTTCTTTAATCCTTTGATTAAACTGGCTTTCTGCCCAGGACTGACTCTACCGAAAATCGTCATCTTTTCAGCCAATTTCTCTAGTTCTTTTTCGTTTTTTATTTTACTTAGGTCACAATATTTATCATAATCCGGAACCCCTGCTTGTTTAGAAATTGCTAGGACCGTTAAAGGATCGTCACCGGAAATAATTTTAATCTTAACGCCGTTATTCGTAAAATAGCTCAAAGTTTTGGCTACTTCCGGCCGTAAGATATCACTTAAGACAATTAAGGCCAAAACCTCGGATTTATTATTATCTTTCCGAACTAACGAAATTACCCGATAACCTTCCCCGGCCTTTTGTCTAGACTGTTCTAAAATTTCGGGTTTGGCCTTCGGAACCAAGAATTCCAAAGCTCCTAAATAATAGGTTCCTTCTTTGAATTGAACCCCACCATATTTTTTAGCACTGGAAAAGGAAAAGACTTTCTCAACCTGATAGTTATTCTTTAACCCAAAATGTTCACTTAAGGCATCATAAGTCACATTGTGTTCACCCATACCCGCTAAGATATTACCGATGATTTCTTCAAGCGGCTCATCAGTTAAATTTATGACTTCCTGAACTTTTAGTTTCCCTTGAGTCAAAGTCCCGGTCTTATCTAAACAAATCACATCCGTTCGGGCTAAAGATTCAATGCTGTAATAGTCCTGGACAAAAGTTTTTTTCTTCGCTAAACGTAAACAGCTAAGCGCCAAGGATACCGAAGTCAATAAGACTAAACCCGCCGGAATCATCCCAATCATACTGCCGGCGATATCGATGATTGCTTCCCTAAAGGAAAGCTTCGAAATTAAAATCAACCTAATAAAGAAACCGATTGCTAAAGGAACAATGATAATACTGATAACCTTCAAAACTTTATTCAGTGATTGTTTCAATTCACTGGAATCCTTTTTCACGCTCTTACCTAAAGCGACAATCTTCGCCGCGAAATTATCGATACCAACTTTGGTAATCTGCCCGATTACTTCGCCACCGGTCAAGTAACTGCCTGCAAGAAGATCTTCACCTTGCCCCCGCACGACCGAATCACTTTCTCCGGTCAATAACGATTCATTGACTTCACATTGCCCGACTTGAATCTTACAATCGGCGGGTACCTGCGTACCCCGTTCCAGAATAATCCAATCATCCAATACCAATTCATCCGGCATGACGAATTCTTTCTCCCCTTGCCGAATCACCGCAACTTTATTCGTCCCTAACAAACGTAATTGATCCAATTCTTTCTTCGCTTTCAACTGTTGATAGATTCCGATGGCGGTATTGATAATAACGACGCCCATAAAGAAACCGTTTTTGAAAGAACCAACCAAAATAAGCGCGATGAAAAGAATAAGATTGATTAAATTAAAGAAAGTAAAAACATTATTACGAACGATTGCTTTAGCACTTTGACTCTGATTGCCAATCTGACGATTGACTAAGCCGGATGCAATCCGCTCTTTAACTTCCGAATCGCTCAAACCATTAATTCGCTGCTGGTGAAATTCCATATTTATTTAGTCCTCAAAACTTAAGATAAAGTAATTTTTCTTGCCTTTTCTCAGAACCGTAAATGAATGTTCATAGGCATCTTCCTTATGGAGGATAAAATGTTCATCCGTTACTTTATTTCCGTTTACCAAGATTCCGTTTTGCAGCAATTGTTTAACCTCGCGGCGACTGCTGCAGGCTTTGCAGGCAATCAAGGCATCGATTAATTCACTGCCTTCTTTGATTGGCGTATGAACGGCATCTTTTAAAGCAATTTTAATTTCTTCGGGATTCAATTCGTTAAGATCGCCACCAAATAATACTCTGGTAATCTTCTTGGCTTGTTTTAAACCTTCCTGTCCATGAACCATCATGGTCAACTCATCAGCCAAAGCATGCTGAGCTTCCCGCTTTTCCGGAGCTTCCGTCATCTTAGCTTCCAAAGCCATGATTTCTTCGGGCGTCTTCATACTTAACCGTTTTAAGTAATCAATAATATCCGTATCCGCAATATTGACCCAGAACTGATAGAATTCATAAGCCCCGGTCTTATTGGGATCTAACCAGATATTCTTACCCTCGGATTTACCGAACTTCGTCCCGTCAGATTTTGTGATCAACGGAGAGGTAATCCCGAAGACTTTCGCATTCTCACCTTCAACTTTTCGAATCAATTCGATTCCGCTGGTTAAGTTGCCCCATTGATCGGAGCCGCCAATCTGCAAGGTACAGTTATATTTACGATAGAGATTCAACCAGTCAATCGCTTGTAAGATCGTATAGGTAAACTCGGTATAAGAGATCCCGCTCTCTAAACGTTTACGGATCGTATCTTTATTGATCATGTAGGAGACATTGAATAACTTACCGTATTCTCTTAAGAAATCCATGAAGGATAAATTACTCAGCCAATGGTAATTATTCTCCATGATGGCCGCATTATTGCCTTCAAAGCTTAGAAATTTACTTAACTGCGCTTTAAGACAATCCGCATTATGCGTTACCTGTTCCAAAGTCAGTAACGAACGTTCACTGGTTGGCCGAGGATCCCCAATCATCCCGGTAAATCCTCCGCATAACGCTATCGGCGTATGTCCGGCTAGCTGATATCTTCGTAATAACATGATCTGCTGAAAATGACCGACATGCAACGAATCCGCTGTCGGATCGAACCCGCAGTAACAAACTACCGGTTGTTTCAACTTTTCTTTGAGTCCCTCATAATCCGTAACATCCTTTACTAAACCTCGCCATTCTAACTCTTCCAAGAAATCCATAAATTGCTCCTTTCAGCCAATAAAAAAGCGTCGCTAAGGACGCTTTCTAACGTGGTACCACCTTAATTCGCATCATTCTGATGCCTCAATTCCGTTAACGCCGGAACGCGTTCTGATTGCTCAGAAAGGCTCAAAGTCTGTATAACCTAACAATCGTTACCGTTTCACCACTTCCGGTCTCTCTGGGTCTTTTCGTTAAGTGTCTGACTTGTCTACGCCATTACTTAGTAGTCTTACGCGAAGATACTAAGTAAGTTAACTCAATAGCTTTCTCACTAATCTGATCTTTATTCAACATCTTAGTCATAATCCGCATCGCCACTGCGCCTAAATCATAACTGGGAATACTGAAACTGGAAATCTGCGGACGGACCATATCGTTATACTTGGAATCCATCACACAGAAAATCTCGGTATCACTAGGTACATTTAAGCCATTCTCCTGGCAGGAATTCAAGACGGCTAAGGCTTGGGAATCCCGATTCGCAATCACCAATTGGTGTTTATGCGTCTTGAAGTATTCTCTTAAATAAGCATAGGTCGTTCTGAATTCACTGGGAATCTTAACTAATCCGGTGAACTTCTTACCGATACCTTGATAAGCATCGTCACAGCCTTTTAATAGTTGATCCATCATAAACTGACTCTTACGATCCTGAATCAGCACGATATCTTCGATGCCGCGTTTGAGATAGTCACTGACTAAATTCTTGATTGCTTTCTCGTAATCGATGTAGACCGAACAGATATTATCGGCAGACATCCGGTTACCGACATAGACAATCGGAATGTTGTAGTCGGTCAAAGTAGTCAATTCTTCCGGTTTGAGGTAATCGTTATAGACGACAATCCCATCCATCCTTGACTTGATAACATTCTCGATAATCTCATTCATCTCATTAATCCCGGCCGTTGAAGTGTGAAGAATAATGTTATATTTGTAGATCTTCGCCACATTCAATAAACCATTGATAACTTTTCCGGTGTAATTAAAGCTGGATTCCGGTACTACTAAGGCAATCGAAGTTGTCTTCTGTAAAGCTAAACCCTGAGCTACGGCATTCGGTTTGTAATCAAGTTTAGCAATCGCCGCTTTAACTTTCTGCCGGGTATCCTCTCTAACAACCGGCGAGCCGTTAATAACCCGCGAAACAGTTGCCAAAGATACTCCTGCTTCATGAGCGACGCTATAGATAGTCACTCGTTTCATGTTTTTATTGTCTGCCACAGCCCCGTTTCCTCTACTTTCTACTTCGGCTGTTCTTCGGAGTTTTCGGTTTTATCTTCAGTTTTATTTTCCTCAGCCGGTTTTTCTTCCTTATTGCCATCTAACCATTTATGAGTTGCATCCGTTAAGGAATCGACGGCCGAAACTAAACCCTTTTTAACGTTATCCAAGGTCTCGTTGACTTTCGGGTCAGCCATGACTTTATCATAACCTTCCTTAACTGCCTTTACCCCTTTATCCGTGCCGTCTTTGATCGTGTTAACGGTCTTCGCGACATTCTCGTTCTTCATCGCATCGTCATAGAACTTTTTAACTGCTTCACTGGTCTTATTCGCACCTTGTTCAATCGTCTCGGAAATATTCGCTACGGTCTTCTTTAAATTAGGATCTTCCTTCACTTTGTTATAACCGTCCTTTACTTTGGCACTTGCCGTGTTATAGATACTTACTACCGCTTCTTTGCTCTTCTGCGCACTTTCTTTTACTTTTGGATCATTCACAAAAGAATTTACGGCTTTAACTGATTTGTCATAAATGTTCTTTAAACTGTCTAAGACTTTATCCGCTACTTCTTTCGCCTTTTCCGCCGAGAAAGTATCCTTGTGATCGTCATAAGCCTTTTCGGCCTCTTCAACGACTTTATCCGTCGCTTTCTTCGTCTCATCGACGACTTCCGATAGTTTTTCCGCCGCTGGGGCTTTCTTTAATTCGTCGATTTTTTCATCGAGACCATCTTTAACTTCTTTGATATCATCTTTAACTTCGTCTTTTAACTGACATCCCTGTTCCTTAACTTCCTTCGTAGTCTCATCTACCTTCTCTTTAACTTCTTTTAATTCCTTCTTGATTTGATTTGCCATACTTTATTCTCCTTTCTGCTCGGAAGTTTCCGAGGTAATTGGTTCTAACGGCTCCGGGGTCGCCGATTCAACGACAACATCCGGTTCCTTACTCTGTTTTGATTCTTTTTTGATATCTGTAATACTATGCCAAATCTGCTTCAACATCTCCATAATCTTGGTCAGATTTTCACTGATCTTATCAAAGAATAATTTCAGCTGGGCTTCGCTAGCAGCTCTTAAGGCTTCAATCGACATCGATACATTAACTAATGCTCGAATAGGTAGTTTCAGCTCGCCTAGATAATCATTGACCATATCCATGCTGTTATTAAGTTTCTGACCGACTTTGTTAAAGTGTCCGAGCAGAATAATCAGCCTAATGACTAGCCAAATCGCCAAAACTAGCAAGATTATCAGGAGAATCTGGATGATTGCCTGACCATTAACTGCCATAAAGCTACTGATAGATCCCATAGTTTCACCTCGTAATTATCTTAACCCACAATGAAAACATTTTCAATAAAAACTGGTAGCGTTTTCTTATTCACATATTTGTAACAAAATTAAAGATACTTTTTAACTTTTTCTTTGAAAGGATAGATATCTTTAGAACTCATGAAGACATAAACACAGGGTGCTTCTAAGGCTAATTCCTTAGCGTCTTCTTCAGTCTCTTGATATACTTTACAGTCTTTGATTCGGGAAGAAAGGTATTCGATTGTGATATTAATTCCCGGTTCAAAATCGTCAATCGAAGTAAAGTCACAGACGCCTACTTTATCGGCGATACTCAGGGCATCCGCGAACTGTTGAGCGAAGTATTTTACCCGCGAGACCCGATGCGGTTTAAAGACCGCCACAATCTTTTTGTCCGGCCATCTTTTTCTTGCTGTTTCCAAGGTTGTTTTAACTTCGGTCGGATGATGGGCATAATCATCCACGAAAATCGATCCGTGATATTCTTCAATCACGAAACGTCTTTTGACTCCGGTGAAAGTACTCAATCCCGCTTCGATTTCGCTTGGCGTCAATCCCAGTTCCAGCCCGAAACAAACTACGGCTAAAGAATCATAGACTAAATGGTGTCCGACAAACGGAAAACTAAAATGTCCGACATCTTTACCATTCATTAAAACATTATATGAGATATCTTCGGCACTTTCTTTCACGTTAATCGCCTGAATATCATTTCCTGGCTGGAGTCCAAACCAAACAATTTTGGAATTGGGTTTTAATAATCGCGCCTGAGAATCGTCTCCGTTAACGAAAGCCATTTTCTTAACCTGACTTAAGAATTGATCATAAGCACTGCGGTAATCTGCTTCGTCCTTGAAATAATCGATATGATCGATATCGACATTGGTTACTAAGGCATAGTCAGGATGATAAGCACAGAAATGGCGTCGGTATTCATCCGCTTCCAAAACGAAATATTTACTGTCTTTCGCCAAATAACCGTCACCATCTCCGATTAAATATCCGGTCGGATAGTAACAGCTTAATAGTGATTTCGTCATCCCGGTCGTTGTCGTTTTACCATGGGAACCGGCAACGCCGATGGAGATATATTTCTCGAGCATCATTCCCAAGAAAACATGGTAGCGATAACACTTAACCGTTTTATTACTTAAAGCCGCTTTTACTTCCGGAAAATCATCCGCGAACGCATTCCCAATGATAACGGTATAATTGTCTTTAATGTTTTGGGGATCGAAAGGTAAAATCTTAATTCCCTTTTCGATCAATGGTTTTTCCGTAAAGAAATGTTTATCTAAATCCGAACCCATAACCTGATTGCCTTCGTCAAATAAAATCTCGGCCAAGGCAGCCATTCCGGTTCCTTTGATTCCAATAAAATAGTACATTACTGTTCCTCATCATCGAACATGCTGAAATTTTCAGTATGTTCGGGATCTTTCTTTTCCGGTTCCAGATAGGTCTTCGTCGGTTTATCCTGGCTTAATTCGGCCTTTCCTTTTTCTAATAAATCAGGAACGCCTAAATCCGCGATTTCTTTAGGCAGCGGTTGGTTCTTATTGTCATCGACCGGTCCATACATCGGTGAAAGGATGGTTCCTAACGGACTGATATAGCTCGAATTGTTTACTTTAGCTACCGGGGGCAAAGGCTGATTCTCCTGCCCGTCGGATTGGACACCATAAATCGGTGAAATAACCTGAGTAAACTTATACGGGGTTTCTTTCTTTTCAACTTTGACTTCCGGTTTTTCCAAAGGCTTATTGTTCGGTAAAGTCACAAAGTCGGACTTAGTCTCTGCCGCCGGTTTAAGCGGCTCGGACTTTAAAGTTTCCTTACTTAAATTTATATCTTTAAAAGGAATATCCGGAGCGACCGGATATTTATGAACCTTAGGTTCTTCAATCTCTTCGTCATCATCATAAAAGACAATATGTTTGATCCCGTTGCCGAAATTCTTGAAAGCTTTTTTAATTTTTCCCATGGTTACACCCACCTTTAATTAGAACTATCGGAGATCATATCCTGTAAACTTCCGTTTTCGGGATAGGTCTTTTGAAAAATATCGAGCGTCTCTTTCTTATAATTGATCAACTCTTTCTTAGAATAAGTGCTAATAATCTTCTCTTCATCGACCCTACAGGTTCTTAAAATTGACATCATCTTTCTGATTACATCTAATACATCCCCGCGTCCGGTCTTTCCAACCATGATGAGATTTGAGGTCTGCAACAAGATTCCATACTCATTGTCACTAACCCGATACAAACGGTATCGAAAATCCTTGATAATACCGCTGCCTGATAAGAAACTTCCGGTTACCTCATCGATTTGGTTAGGAAACGCATCGATGTCGCGAAAATCCTGCTCATTGGTGCCGCCCCCGTAGTACTTAGTAGTGATAACCGAACTGACATCGATATTCAAGACAACTTCGTAGCCATCGATTTTAAAAACAGAATTACTTTTATTGCCGGAAATACGACCGATCGATGGTTCCAGATAATAACTAATCAGACCTTTATTAATATTGACTGAAGAACAGATTTCGGCGGTTACCGCATCATCCAGTTGTTTTGAAGCCAGTTCTTTGACATTGCTTCTCGTAACACTGCATCCGGCTAATAAGAAGGAAATTCCAATGATTAACCAGAATTTTTTCCTCATTCCTTCTCCTCCTTTACCCAAATTGCCCGATAGATTGGTAATCCGGCATCGATGAAATCCTGCTCATATTCAGTGATCACATCTTCAGGATGTGGTTTACTACGATAGTTATCATCCTTGGCTTCTAAACTAAATCCGGAAGTTAAACTTTCTAGGGAATACTCGAAAAGACTACGTTTATCAGTCTTTTGAATAATTATACCCTTTTGACTTAACAATGCATGATATTTATCGCGAAACTGATCAGAGGTCAGTCTACGTTTAGTATGACCTTTCTTAGGCCAGGGATCGGAAAAGTTCAAATGAATGATATCGATTTCCCCCGGGGCAAACCATTGATCAATCAAGGTCGCATCACCCACGATTAAACGCATATTCGCTGTCGGTTCCAGACATTTCTTTAAACCCATCGCCGCCGCATCTGCACTTCTTTCAATCGCCACAAAACCTTCTTCGGGATATAGTTTACTCATACCGATCCAATATGCCCCTTTTCCAGAGCCAATCTCCACATGCAATACTTTAACACCCAGGGTTTTCTTCCAAAGCCCTTTAAGTTTTTCTGGATCACTAACAACTACTTCATCCCGTTCCGCAATATATGGACGAGCCCATTTCTTTTTCCGCATCCGCATTTTCGGAACCCTCTTTTCGTCATTATTTTAACATATCGAACGCCTTAACAAAAGTGGACAAAAAAGCATCACCCTAAATGAGTGATGCTTGAGATTTTAGTGATGCGAATTAAACGAATGGTGACTTACCGGTTTCTTCGCCGGTTCCACATAACCTTCCGGTTTATCTAACAATTCCTTACGGGAAACATCGACGCGGCCTTTCTCGTCGATTCCGATAACTTTAACCTTGACCATCTGACCAAGTTTCAGGACATCGGAAGGTTTCTCAACTCTTTCGTAGGCAATCTTGGAGACATGTAACAAGGCGTCCGTCCCCGGGAATAGATTGACGAAGGCTCCGTAAGCTTCCAAACGGACAACTTTACCTTCATAAACTTCTCCGACTTTAGCTTCTTTGGTCAAAGCTTCAATTTGACCAACCGCTTTATCAACCATCGCCTGATTCTGGTGATAGATCATGATCCGGCCGCTATTGTCATCGTCGATGTCGATCTTGACATTGTCACAGTCTTCAATAATCTTGTTGATAACTTTACCACCGGTTCCGATAACATCCCTAATCTTATCCGGATTGATATAGATTAGTTTGAATTTCGGAGCGAATTCGGATACCTGCGGTCTAGGCGCCGGAATCGTTTGTTCAATTACGTCCAGAATCTGCATTCTGGCCACATGAGCCTGCGCTAACGCTTCCGATAAGATCTGTCGGCTTACGCCATCGATTTTAATATCCATCTGTAAAGCACAGATTCCTTTACGCGTTCCGGCAACTTTGAAATCCATATCACCGAAATGGTCTTCCATACCTTGAATATCAGTAAGAATCGTATATTTATCTTCGCCTTTGATTAAGCCCATCGCAATACCGGCAATCGGAGCTTTGATCGGTACGCCTGCGGCCATCAAAGCCATGCAGGAAGCACAGATACTGGCTTGAGAACTGGAACCGTTGGATTCCATAACTTCGGCAACGACTCGGATACAATACGGGAAGGTTTCAAGATCCGGCAATACCTGTTTCAAAGCCTTTTCACCTAAAGCACCATGTCCGATTTCACGACGTCCCGGATTACCCATCCGACCGGTCTCACCGACACAGTACGGCGGGAAGTTATACTGATGCATAAAACTACGTTCGGTATTTGGGGTAACATCCTCGATAATCTGATTGTCACTTAGCGAACTTAAGGTACAGACGGATAAGACCTGCGTCTCACCTCTAGTAAACAACGCAGAACCATGGACCCGCGGTAAAACATCGACTCTGGCGGATAACGGACGAATCTCATCGACCTTACGACCATCTGGACGAATCTTATCCTCGACAATCAAACGTCTGACTTCGCCGGCTTCAATCTGGGTACAAACTTCCTTCGTCTGTTTAATGGCTTTATTCTTCTCGGCATCGCTAGCGAATTGTTCTTGGGAAATATATTCGACAGCTTTGGCCGTGATCTCATCGATCTTATTATAACGTTCCAGTTTTTCATGGATTGAAACCGCCGCTTCAATATCTTTCTTCGCAAATTTTTCGATTTTTTCTCTTAATTCGGTCGGCACTTCATATAAGGTGACTGCCATCTTGGGCTTGCCAACTTTGGCAATGATTTCTTCTTCAAAGGCGCATAATTTCTTAATGGCCTCATGTCCGAACATCAGGGCTTCGACCATATCCTCTTCGGATACTTCTTTCGCTCCGCATTCGACCATGTTAATCGCATCTTTGGTCCCCGCAACCGTTAAGGAAATATCACTTTTAGCGGCTTGTTCAATGCTCGGGTTAATTACGAATTGACCATCTACTCTTCCGACAATTACGCCGGCGATTGGTCCGTTGAACGGAATATCGGAGATACATAATGATAATGATGCCCCGAACATCGCCGCCATCTCAACCGGAATATCATAGTTAACGGATAATGCCGTGTTAACGACCTGAACTTCGTTGCGGAATCCTTCCGCGAATAACGGTCTGATCGGACGATCGATCATTCTCGCCGTCAAGGTCGCATGTTCAGTCGGTCTGCCTTCTCTTCTTAAGAATCCTCCGGGAATCTTCCCAACGGAATACATCTTCTCTTCAAAGGAAACGGTCAACGGAAAGAAATCCTGATCCTTCGCTTCCTTACTTGCCGTCGCTGCGGATAATACAACCGTATCCTCGTAACGAACGACGACCGCTCCCGCGGCCTGTTTGGCTATTTCACCGGTCTCTACTGTTAAGTTTCGGCCATAGAAATCCAAACTAAATGTCTCTTTTGCCATCTTTCACCTCATGTTTTTACTGACTAATTGTAACACTTTTAACTGCCAAGACAACGAATATACGATAATCGCCTAAATAAAAACGGAACGATTGTAAGATCTTTCCGTTTATGTTCTTTAAATTGGTCGGTCATTCTTGGCAACGTGTCGAATCATAATGAAGACCGTGATATACATGATAATAATGAAGATGATGAAATATAGATTGGAAGTGCTGGTATTTATCATCGCACAGGAATCATAGAAGCCGTGCAATAAAACCGCACTTAGATAGGAGAAGACTAAACTTACTTTCGATTGGACGGTGTTGCCCTGATCGGCCTTCAACTTAGCGTATCCATAACAGGTTCCCATGAATACCGAGAAACTCAAATGTCCGGGAATCGCCAATAACGCTCTAGTTGGCGCAACAGCCAAACCATACCCCAAGACATATTCCAAATTTTCGATGGCCGCAAAGCCTAATGAAACGGAGACCGCATAGACGATCCCGTCGAACCGGAAGTTGAAATTCGGATCGTTCCAAGTTCTTTTATAGAGGAACAGGAATTTAAAACCTTCTTCCACGACCGCAACCACTAAGAACGCTAACACGATGGAATAGTTCTCACTGGTTTCGGAAATAAAATTCGGTAAGATACTTTCACCGATCAGTTCGGGAATAAAGGAACAGACAGCGGCCAAGATTCCATATTTCAACAAGGAAAAGATTAATCCTAATGGTTCTTGCTCGACTTTATCCTGGCGATAAACAAATACTAATAAGATTACTGCCGGTAATACTGCGGCAATAAAGTAGATCCATAGAATTCCTGAGAAGAAAGTAAACATAAAATCACCCCGCTGAAGTTATTATGTCACCTTTTTTTCTAGAAAAAAGAGTATAGACACAACATTTTTGGCTCGATGTAAAAAGACGGTCTCCCGTCTTTTATAAAGTTGCTTTATTAAGGGCTTTACGGACGGCATCAATCAACCCGTTACCCGTAACCGTCGCACTGGTCATCAGATCCGTTGAGACGGTCAAATTCTGCTGCGATAAGATCGTATTAACGATCGTATCCATCGTCCCCAAGACTTCGATTGTGGTTTCCGTCGACGCAATCGGCATATCCGCATCCGATCCGGGATTATTATCCCCGGTAGTAGGATCCTGGGTATTATTCTCGTTAGTTTCAGTCTTCTTTACTAAGATATAATTCGCCTCGTTGGATTGTTCAATCGTGATACTTTTAATCTGGGCTTCACTGACCGTTACCTTAACTTTGATGTTCCCGTTATAACCGGTACCGGTTCCTTCATAAGTTCCCGGATTGTAAATAAACTTGGTCGTTTCCGCCGTCTTCGTAACCGGTTCGACGTAAACATCTTTCGCTTCCTGATTCAAACATCCGCTAAGTAATAATACTAAGCAAATCGTCAGTACTTTTTTCAAGTTTAACCCTCCTTAACAAACAAGCCCCGAAATCGGGGCTTTAGTTTACTTTCTCAGTTTCAGACTAGTAATCAATTTACGGTAGCGGTTGATATCTTTCTTAGATAGATAGACCAGTAGATTTCTCCGCTTGCCGACCATTTTCATCAAGCCCCGATAAGAATGGAAATCCTTCGGATTCTTTTTCAGATGTTCGTTTAACCGATTAATCGTATTAGTTAAAACCGCGACCTGAACTTCAATTGAACCGGTATCCCCTTCTTTTAACGCATACTCTTCAATTAC
Organism: Bacillota bacterium; assembly: GCA_023426935.1. GTDB lineage: Bacteria > Bacillota_I > Bacilli_A > Erysipelotrichales > Erysipelotrichaceae > RUG11872. The sequence goes on from JAEZBR010000022.1 coordinate 15,733, forward strand.
TTTCGTCTTCTCTTCTTTGTTTAACATGTTTCCTCCGTGTTGACCTTAGTAACTAAGTGAGCGCTTGAGGAATTAATGCGTTTCACTGGGTTACAAGCGTTGTAATTCTATCATAGGTTTTTTGTTCATGCAACCTGAAGTTTTCGACGCCGGATAATCAGATAGTAGATGGTAAAGGCCAGCGAAGAAATGATCCAGCTGATCGGATAGCACCAAAGAATCGCTTCGTAAGAAAGATTCGGCAACGCATAAAAGGTAATCCAGGCAACTCGGACCACCACGATTGTAATCATGGTGAGAATCGTCGTACCAAAAGCTTGGCCTAGGCACTTCAAAGTGTCGGCGAATACTTCCAATAGCGGATAAACAAAATAAGCCGGAACCATAAACAGCAGCATCTTAAACGCCATTTCAATTACCTCCGGATCGTTAGAGAATAATGACGATAGGGTTTTCCCGAAGAAGACATAGGAAACCGCGATGATTGCCGTCATCCCATAGCCGACTAAGATTCCCACCCCGGCAGTCTCCCGGACCCGTTTATTATTCTTCGCCCCGTAATTTTGTCCGGCTAAAGCAGTGATGGAAACGGCTAAACCAGTCATCGCAATCCAGAAGATATTTTCGATCTTGCTTTCGATACTTAAAGCCGCAATCGTCTCAGAACCTAATTTATTAATTGAGGTCTGAATAAACATATTACTAAACGCATATAACAGCGAAGTAAAGGCCGAAGGAATTCCGACCTTTAAGATCTGACCCACAATACTTCTTTCCAGATGTAATTTTTGGAAATGAAAATCGAACTGCAAAGAAAGACTATATAAGGTAAAAATTGCCGAGATCGTCATTGAAAGAATATAAGCATAGGCGACTCCGGCCTGCTGTAACTTAAACACGCCGACAAATAAAATATCGAGGATGATATTTAAAATAAAGCTCATAATCAGATACATACTGGGACGTTTAGTTTCTCCGGTAGCCCGCAATAGATTCACTATCATTTGGAAAATGAAACCGGGCACAAAGCCTAAGGTATATAGTCTCAAATAATCAACCGAACCTTGGAAAAGATTTGCGGGTACTTCCATGATCTCTAAGATTGTTGACGCAAAGATCCAGAAAAAGATCGTTGCCAATAAACCGATAATGGCGGCTAGAACTAAAGACATCTTGATACTGGTCTCGGTCTTCTCCCGGTCTTCTGCCCCATAGAAGAACGCAACGACCAGCATTGCTCCCATCGCAAAATTATTTACGATACCATTGAAAGCGCCAATCAAAATATTACAAGAACCACCTACGATGGCTAGACCGTCCGAACCGACAAACTGCCCGACTACCATCGAATCGGCCATATTATAAAGCTGCTGAAAAAAACCGCAGATGAGTATAGGCCACATCAGCAGTAACATCGTCTTAAACATCGAACCTTTCAACATATTGGGAGTACGATTCATGCTATCTATTCCTTTCAAACAAGATTGAGTATAACGCTTAAGGATAACTATTCCAAGAAGTCTTCCAACACTTCATTCAATAAGTAACGTCCTTCAGTAGTGACCTTTAGATTTTTATCGTCGCACACAAGATATCCCTTAGCTAAATTCTGCTTAATCGCTTGGGGATATTCTTTCACCGGGTCGAAACCGAAACGACTGATCAGATCTTTACGTTCAATTCCTTCATTAAGTCTTGAGCCCATCATGATGGCCTCAAAGTGCACATCTTTATCGCTTAATTTAACGACTTCATCGTTTACTTTACCAGCCAGATAATCTTCTAAACTGCCGACATGCGTATATCGGATATGACCTTTCTTTCCGGCCGCTCCTAAACCGACCCCGACAAAATCTTCATAGTGCCAATAGGCTAAATTATGTTTAGATTCATAATTAGGCAAGGCGAAATTACTGATCTCATATTGTAAATAGCCGCAGGAAGTTAAGTATTCAATCGCATACTTATACATCGCAAATTCGCAATCGTTATCTAACGGTTCTTTCTTTTCTTTTCCGAATCGGGAATTTTCTTCAATCGTTAAAGAATATAACGAGATATGTTGAACTTTCAGACTGGTTGCTTTACGAAGATCTTCTTTCCAATCTTCCAAAGTCTGTCCCGGTAAACTATACATTAGATCGATGGAGATATTCGTGATTCCTTCGTTTCTAAGCTCGGTAATTACTTTAATTACCTGGTCTGGATGATGAACCCGTTCCAGTGTTTTTAATATTTGATCATGGAAAGATTGAACTCCGAGGGAAACCCGATTGACCCCATGTTGTTTAAATAGTTTTATTTTATCCAGTGTCAGATTCTCCGGATTGGCTTCCGTCGTATATTCTCCGTTATTCAAAGGAACTAAATGATCCAAGGAGCTTAAGAATGTTTCAAGTTGCTTCTTATTTAAAGCTGAAGGGGTTCCGCCGCCTAGATATAAACTCTTCGCCGGACCGGTTACTTTACTTAGATCTACATCAATCTGTTTTAACCATTTATCCGCCAAGTCTTCTTTATATAATTGACGTTTGAAGTCACAGTAACCGCAGATTGCCCGACAGAACGGAACATGCACATAAACCGCTTCACTTGACACTTGGATACCTGGATTCGACATCTTGTATCTTGTCGATAATCAATTGTTTATAGTCCCAACCTTGATCGACACATAAAGAGATTGCATACATCAAAACATCGGCGACTTCACTTTTGACCGCTTCATAATTTACCTTTGTTTCGGAGAATTGAAAACATTCCAATAATTCCGCCGCTTCCACGACAACCGATTTAGCTAAGATTGCCGGCGTATCCGTTTTATCCCAGCCTCTTTCTACTCGCATCTGTTCAATCTTATCCAACATTTCTTGGTCCATTTTGATCTCCTCCTTGCCTACTTATCATACCTTAATTCCTTAAACACGACATTGCGATCAAGGAAATATTCATTAATTAAAAGATTCGCTCTATTCGACAGCTGCCGAATAAAACGAATCTTGATAAAACTTTAGAAATAGTTTTGGGATAATGCTCAATTCACCGATTTAAGATCGCTGATTTATGCCGCGTTACCCTCATCCTGTTTCTTCTTATCCCGTAACGCTCTGCGTCGATCGATATCGGTCAAGAACCGTTTTCTTAATCTAATCGCATCCGGCGTAATCTCCGCCAATTCATCCTCACCGATAAACTCGACGGCCGATTCAATGGTTAAGATCCGCTTCGGAACTAGTTTCATCGCTTCATCGTTTCCGGTGGAACGGATCGCGGTCATCTTCTTATTGATGGTCGGATTAACCGGCATATCGATATCTTTGGAACAAACCGCGACAATCTCACCTTCATAAACCGGTTCGCCCGGTCCGATAAAGAAGGAACCTCTTTCCTGAAGTTTCCAGATTGAATAAGTCATCGCTTCACCCGTCGCATTGGAAATCATGACGCCGTTGCCCCGTTCGTTGATAACACCGCGATAATCCTCGTAATCCTTATAATGACGTACCATCGTACCTTCACCATGTGTATCGTTAATAAACTCACTACGATAACCGATTAGTCCTCTGGTCGGAACTTCGAATTCGATCTTGGCATAATTACCGTCATCATCCATATCGACCATCTTACCCTGACGGATATTCAACTTCTGAATGACCGTTCCGGCATAATGGGAAGGACAGGAAATAATCACATTCTCAATCGGCTCGCATTTCTTGCCATTGATCGTCTTCATAATAACTTCCGGTCGGGAAACCGCTAACTCAAATCCTTCCCGCCGCATTTCTTCAATTAAAACCGTAATATGTAATTCACCACGCCCGGAAACCTTAAAGGTATCGGTCGTAGCCGTCTCTTCAACTTTAAGTCCGACATTTACTTCCAGTTCCTTCGCCAGTCTTTCCCGAATATTACGGGAAGTAACAAACTTACCGGACTGACCCGCAAAGGGTGAAGTATTGACCATGAAATTCATCGACAAAGTCGGTTCTTCAATCGGAATCATTGGCATCGGATCCGGTTTGCCTAAATCGCATAAGGTTTCTCCGATGGAAATATCCGAAATTCCGGCGATTAAGACAATTTCGCCGCTTTGAGCTTGGTTAGTCGGTACCCGACTTAAGCCCTTATAGACAAACATCGACGTAACTGAGCCCGTCTCAATCTTACCGTCATAACGGCAGATCGTTAAAGGTTGACCGGTTTTTAACGTCCCGCTATAAATTCTGCCGATTCCTTCCCGACCGATATAGTCATCGTAAGCCAATTGACAGACTTGCATTCTTAAAGGCTTATCATCGAGATTCGGATATTCTTTCGTATGATGAATGATGGTTTCAAATAACGGAATAATTCCGTTGTTCGGATCGGTAATCTTTTCTTTGACAATACCTTCTCGGGCAATGCCATAAAGGATTGGGAAATCCAACTGTTCATCACTCGCATGTAATTCCAAGAATAAATCGTAAACTAAGTCAACGACTTTGATTGCTCTTTCATCTTTTTTATCAATCTTGTTGATTAATAAAATTGGTCTAAGCCCCAACTCTAAAGACTTCTGTAAAACATATCTGGTCTGCGGCATTGGTCCTTCCGCCGCGTCTACTAATAAAATGACCGTATCGACCGTCCGGATGATTCGCTCTACTTCGCTGGAAAAATCCGCATGCCCGGGCGTATCAATAATATTGATCTTATAGTCCTTATACTGTACGGAACAGTTCTTCGAATAGATGGTAATACCCCGTTCTCTTTCCAGAGCGTTACTATCCATAATACAATCAACGACTTTTTCCCCTTCACGGAAAACTCCCGACTGTTTAAGGAAGGCATTAACCAATGTAGACTTTCCGGCATCGACATGTGCGATAACGGCAATATTGATAATCTTCTGATGCTCCATGTCTCCACCTCGTTTTTTAACGGCGTAATTATAGCACACAGTTATTATGCACTCAATAATTTACTTTGGTAGTTAAGCGGTTTCGGAACTAATTTTTAACTATTTTTTTAGTTACTTTAAGGGTTGACCCCTCATATTCGACTAAGGCGTAACAAGGTTGGTCTCCGTTACGATTCAACCAAGCTGATCCGGGATTCAATAATGTAACTCCTTGATCACCGGAATAATGCCAGATATGGGTATGTCCGAAACAAACTAATTGACATTTCTTCTCTTTACCTAATTCAGTCAGTCTTTCGTACCGGTTTAAATAATTGTATTGGTGCGAATGAAGGACTAAGATTCTTAGATTGTCTAAAGTAAGTACT
>JAEZBR010000052.1 GCA_023426935.1 Bacillota bacterium
TTACTGATTTCCACAAGTACCTTCTTTAAATTATTCTTTTAAGCACTAGTTTTTATCCGATCTGTAAGACTTACTTCAACTTTATTTTCGGTCCTTTTTGAAGTGGAATTTAACTTTTCACTTCAGCGAAAACGCTTATTTAACAAGATTTACCACAAATAAACTATATAGTTTCCCATAATTACTTACCGCACAACCGATTCCGGGAACTAAGATAATCTTTCCCCTAACATTGACGACGATTGGCCAGCGTTCTCTAAGATAAGCGGGAATCTTTCGATCGATAAACCAACGATTGATTTTCTTCTTGCCAAACCTTAACAAAATCTCATCACCCGGTTTTGGACTGCGAATCGTCAACGGAAACTCTTCCGGCAAGACATATACGCCTTCGGTACTTTCCCCTTTAAGGCTTACTTTAAAGTAGGGTGTTCTTATTTCTTTAATTTCTGTTAGTTCATACTTATATGGTTTTGCCTTTGGTCTTAAATATAATTGTTGGTAATCTTTATCCAAGTTATGTTCCGTATCGACCTGAATTCTCTGATTATTTAACGATCCCAATTGTTTATCCATTTGTTCCAAGTGGGCTTTAGAATAATGAAAGGCTTCGTCAATTCCTTGATCGATTAAATAGTATCTTAGTAATTTTTCCCGATATTCCAAAGGATAATTTAGATATTTGTCCTGTTCAAATTTAACTAAGCAAGAATAATCTTTACGCAGTTGTTCCTGTTCTTTTTTTAGTGAATCATTCTTTATTTTAATTTCTTTTAAGATTGCTTTTCTTGCTTCCAAATTAAGAACCCTAACTTTTTGTCTTAGTTTATTGCGGGTATAACGCAAATCGTTATTCGATTCATCCAATCCATATTCAATCTGAGATAACCTAGCATAATTTTCCAAATCTTGCTTAGTGTATCCTAACAAAGGCCTTAAGACTAATAAGTTGTTTACTTTGCCTTCTGTGCGTAATCCCCAGTAAGAATACTCGCTGTTTTTTTCTTTCTGCATCCAATATGTTTCAATCAGATCATCCTGATGATGTCCTAAAAAAACCGCCACGCAGTTTTCTTTTTTCATTACTTCCGCATAGAAAGAATACCGCTCTTCCCTGGCCTTTGCTTCAAAATTACCGTTCGTTTTTTTATTCGACTTCTTAAGATATAATTTGATTGCGAATTTATGACAATAATCTTCGACAATTTTTTGATCCCGATTTGCGGTTTGACGAACTTGATAGTTGTAGTGACAGACAACTAAATGATAGCCGGCTTTTCTTAATAAATCTAAAAGAACCATCGAATCCGGACCGCCAGAAACGCCGACCGCATACTTTTCCTCTTTATCATAGTTGCCAATCTTTATAACTTTAGGCATTCTTTTACCCGTTCCTTGATTTCTTTATATAATAATCCTTCCGGATCGAGATGTGCTTTAATCGCGACGATTCTAGCAGTATTCAGATACTTTCCGTCATTTAGAAATAACACGGATCTTTTATTTAAACCGGGAACCTCACCTAAGGGAAATAGATGTCTTTTCCCTAAAGGATTAGTAATACTATAAGCTTGTCGATAAGTAGCTTGATTAGAAGTCATCGGAATAACGAAAGCTTTCCCATAACAAAGCGATAGAATCAGACCAAAATGTTGGTAACCGGCTTCTTTAAGATAACCTAAACCATAATCCAGAAAACAAATATCTCCTTCGCTAATAGTAATTCCCAACTGCTGCGCCGACACCAAGTGATGCCGATTTCCCCAATTAGCCTGGGATACTAAGCTTGATTCTAGCTCACTCAGGTCCATTTTCCGATAAACCTGATATTGTAAGCATAAGCTTTCTTCAATCTGACCGGTAATGCTTTGTGAATCATTGTGAGAATCGAGATAATAACGAATTTCTTTAGGTTCCATAAATAACTCCTTCATAGAGTTAATACGAAGCCCAAGCTAGTTTTCCTAACTATTTTTTTCCTGTTTCGCAAAAGTTACTTCATAATAGGTTTTTTCAATCTGATAAGTACGATAGGTATAGAAGCTAAAGAACCCGATGAAGCCAACGATGCCAATCAAGAAATACCAAATTACCGAAGTCGCAACCGATAGCATTCCTAAGCCAAACAACATAATGATAAAGGAGATAAAGAACCGGTTATGTAACTTTGCGACTGCAGCCGCATCTTCTTTAATCGTATAATGAGCCCACTTTGCCTTCAGCGGAGCCTTGTTATAAACATAACGTGCCCAATTCAAAGTTCCCCAGAAAATCAACGTAATAATGACGACCATAATCCCAATCAAGACCCAGGTATTCATCTTAATTAAGGACGTCGAAAGCGGAACAATTGCGGCTAAAGTATAAATCAGCATCAAACCTAAAGTATAAATCTCCAGATCTAAAGTGCTGATATATCTTTTATTCTGTTTATGACAACTGGGGCAGGATATCTTTCCGACCTGATAACTGGCTAAACGATGCTGTACTTCATAGGAGATATCTTTTCCACAAAACTCACAACGGCTTTTCATCTTTCTTGTCCTCCTTAACCACCACATGTTTAATCTTCCGTAATACGCTTAATAAAGGATGATACTTCTTAGTAACCATTCCGGTCACTTCAATAAAGAGATCACAGGCAATAATTAACACGACTAACATCAATAGTCCGATAGTCGAATTGATAGCATATAGATACGCGTCGAATCCGAATAAAGCGGTGATTGCATAGATTATCAGCACAGTTTCTCTTTGGCCTAAACCCCAAGTGCGCATTAACGCATGGTGGAAATGTCCCATGTCCGGATCAGAAAATTTATGTCCGTTAAGTTTTCGCCGTAAGATTGCCGATAAAGTATCCATAATCGGTAGGAACAACAGGATGATTGGAATCATCATCGTGATAACCGTTCCGCCTTTGAAACCCAGTAAGGAAATCGCCGCAATCATGAATCCTAAGAATTGGGCTCCGCAATCCCCGATAAAAATCGAGGCCGGATGGAAATTATAGAAAAGGAACCCAGTCGCAGCCCCCGCTAAAACTAATGAAATTTTTAACACATCGACCCGACCGTTAACGGTAGTCAACAAACAGATGGTAAATAAAACGATAATTGAGAAGCCACTGGATAAGCCATCTAGACCATCCAGCAAATTGATCGCATTGGTAATTCCGATAATCCAAAAGAAAGTAATGATATAACTGAATAGCGAGACCGGAATCACTATTCCGAAGGGTAAATGTAAGATTCCTAGATCTAACTTCCCGACGGTCATCAAAATAATTGCCCCAGCCGACTGGAACAATAATTTGATCCAGGCATTCAGATCATAGATATCATCCAACAAACCACCAAGGAAGATGACAAAACCACCCAATAAAATTCCTCTTAGGGCGACATCCGCCTTTAAAAAGATTAAGGAAGTGATGATGAATGCAATATAGACGGCGATTCCGCCGACTCTGGCAATCTTCCCGTGATGAACTGTTCGTTTATTCTCGACCGCAAAAATATTTAATTTCCAAGCAATTCTTTTTACTAAAGGAACTAAGGCCGCAGAAATTCCCAAAGGGATCACATATAAGCCTATTCTGTACCAAACCTGTGCATCCATTCAGAAATCTCCTTTTCTCATCTATTATAAACGAAACCATTAGAGATAAAAACTTTACTTTTTCTCAATCGCATCGACCGCGTTAATAACGGCACCTTTAAAACTATCTTTTTCTAATTCCGTGACACCTCTGATGGTTGAGCCACCGGGCGAACAAACTTCATCCTTCATCAAAGCAGGATGTTTATGGGATTTTAAATACAGTTCTCCGGTCCCGATCAGCATTTTAGCGGCTAGTTCATAAGCCTTTTCCCGTTTTAATCCATATTTAACGCCCGCATCACCCAACGCTTCTATATACATGGCGGTAAAGGCTGGAGCACAACCCGCAATCGTTCCCCCGACGGAGAATGATTTAGGATCCAAGGTTACTAACAAAGATATCGGTTCAAATAATTCTTTGAATAATTTCATCTCGGCTTTCGTCAATGAACTTTGATCTTCTAAAATCATAATTCCCTGACCCACTTCGATGGGGGTATTGGGCATCGCACTAAGGTGATGCGTATTCGGTAAAAACATCTTTTCTAAGTCCGCAAAGTAATGTACTGCCGCAATCGAAATTACGATCTTCGCCTGCAATTCTTCCTTATTCTCACCTATTACTTTTTCCAACTGATCAGGTTTAACCGCTAAAATCACTACTTCGCTGTTCTTAATTACTTCCTTGGGGTCTTTTTTGATTGAGATCCCCCAGCCTTTACAGTCTTCCAACAGCTTTTCATAATGCTGAGAGCATGCATAAAGGTGTCGTGCTGGTATGACCTGATAATCGGTCATTCCTTTTCCCAAAGCCTTACCCATCTGGCCAAAGCCGATAAATCCAACTGTAGTTTTATTGTTCATAAGTTAGTTTAAAACAATCTCCTTAATCTTTTTATACTTACTAATTCCTAGCGGCAATGCTTTCTCTTCATATTTCTCGACCGATCTGACCGTAACAACTTTACGTTTGCCCGACACATCCACAACCACCTTATCACCCATTTTAACTTCGAAATCGTCACAGAGATAGTCATATCCCTGATCACTGCCTTCAAAGACTACTTGCGCAAGGCAATGGAATATTTTCTTTTTCTCCTGATGAAACTTAAAGATATAAGATTCGGCCACAATCGTCGCGACTACTTTATTATTTAAAAGAAATTCAACTCTCATTTCTCCGGTTCGGTTCCGACTGGAAAAAACTTCATCAGCGATGAAATGATTATTCTTGGGAACAGATAACTTACTTACTTTATTAAGATGATAAGTTATGACATTGCACAATTCTACATGGCGATTCTCCGGTACGACAACCATGACTGGTAAAGGGGTATCCTCATTGCTTAAGGGTATCCGTTTAGCACTAATTGTGATCTTGTTGTTAGTTTTCTTAATCTCAAAACGCGCAGAATAATCTTCCTGTAAAAGACTTTCAAATAAAAGCGGAGTATTTGAATTAATTGACTGTTTCGCTTCGTAAGGAACTTTCTCTTCAACTCTTTTCAAAGCCGTATCAATTGCCATGGCGACTTTCTCATCTCCATAGTTGTCTTCAAGTTCCATGCGCTTATTGATTGCGTCTTTGGCCAATAGATAAAAGGTTAGCGCTTGAAGATCATCTTGCTCGACTACGATTCCTTTTTCAAACATGCTTCCCATTCTTAGAGCCGCATCCGCAAAATTACTATGGTTATTACGTAGATAGTCTTCCCTGCTTTCGCTTAAAACCCACTTATTTAAATTAAAAGCCGCGGTTTCGTTCTTAATTGTTCCTTTCCCGCTTAGGAACATATCGGCCAATTTATAGCAGGATTCATAATAACCATTGAATGCACCAATTGAAAAATACTTAAATGCCTGATCATAGTCCGGTTTCCCTTCAGTGGTTCTGCCGTAATAATAGATATAACCTAAACTGTTAGCATATTTCGCTTTCCGGACACCACAGATATCTTTGTTATCCATCATTTCCTTAAACATCTTCTCTGCTTGGTTCCAGTCGCAATCAAACAAACGATTGCCGCCATAGAAACAATACGCTTTCGCTTCCAAGGCTCCAGTGTCGCCTTTAAGACAAGCTATTTCAAGCGCTTTACGATACCAGTTGATCATTTGTTCGCTTAATTCGTTTAAGCGATTATCTTCGATGCTGCTCAAGACACTGTCCTCTCGCACTTCATCCCACAATTCCGGTGTGATATCCTCAAAATTATTTTCTTTCATTAATTCGATATCGTGTAGGATCAAATCGATATCCAGATTAAATTCTTGGCCATACTCCAAATCGAAATCATCGATATAGGTCATCAAACTGAAAATAATCCCCAGCATCCCTTCAATCTGGGAGGTCGGATGAATCGCAAAACGCAGGTGCTCTTCCTCAATATATTGTTGATGCTCTTTTGCCGACAAATAATAGTAGTGATCTTCGTCTGAATCTAGCGATTCGACTGCCCACCACCAATTCTGTTCCAGTTCTTTCCCGGAGATCTTGTCGACTTTAATCTTTGTCAGCAGTGCAACAAAATCATCCCATTGGACAAAGTATTTTTCGCAGTGATATGATCCGTTTTCGCCATCCGTGAAAATATCCTTAACTTTTAACTCATAACGAAACAGTTTTTTTAATTGTTCGACAGTAATCAGCGGGCTAGTTTTTTTCATGATTGGTCTCCTATAAACGCATTATAACACTTAACTTTTAGTTAATGGCGTTCTTACCTTTATTATGAAAAGATGATTGCATTTTTTAACTACCAATTATTTACCGCTCCACCATTTACCGATCCAAACACCTTGCTCATTTAATTGCGGGCCTAACATCCCCATGAATCCGGCCACTAACAATAACGCAACGACTACCGCCGTTATTATTCCTAATGCGAACAATTGTTTTTTTCTAGGTAAATCATGCACGATATAGGCCGCAAAATAGAATGGACAGTAACCGATTAAGAATAGAAGGAAGGGTCTAGTTGGTTGCCACCAAGTTTTTTCCCAAGTAAGAACCCCGCATTTATTAAGCAGTATTTCAATGATAACTGCCAATACCGCTCCTAATAAGGCTGTTCCCACTCTTCTAAATATCGCTTTTCGTTTAATTTTCTTTTCTTCTTCGGTTACCTTCCCGGAACTAACGTTAGCCTTATAGTACATGTTATTATGGTCGTTTAACCAGTTTTTATTACCATCCCAGAAAGATTCTCCCTCATATCCCTTAGTCGTTTTTAATAGCTTGCAGGCAACAATTCCGAGAATAAAAAACATAAAGGATATTTCGATATTGTATCCTACTAAAATTTGAAATGCCGAACCGCCAGCGGCCGTAGTTCCCCAAACCGGTTGTCCGGTACAAGCATAAACCATGGCGTTCCAAGTCTCATTAAAAACATCCATCAACCAAAAGGCGGCTGCCCCTAAAACAATACTGTAGTTTTTATTTTTCCATTCGGTGACAATGATATAGAGCGTAATCACAAAAATCGGTACGATATACCATTTAAGCGTCGTAGGATCTTGTAATGCCGCTTCTAAATCCTGAGGTGTTGTGGTTCCCAGTTCGTTAAAAAAGGAATAGTTCATTATTTTTACCCCCCTATTAATGTATATCTAACTTTACGCAAAGCCGACTAAAACCAAACAGAATTGAGCTGCTAGATATCCTAAAGCCAAAGCCATCAGTAATAATAAAACCTGTGCTTTACCGGTTGATCCTTTGCGTAAAAGCTTAGCGAAATCTAACCCGCTCAACGCATAGAAACTAACCAAGAATCCTAAAAGATATATTGCGACAATCACCCAATGTTTCATTGGTACTTATGACCTACTTTCAAACGATTCAAAGCTTTATTCAATGCTAAGGTTGCCCTTTTGATATCAAGATCGGGATCTTTATCCGCTAACCGTTTCTCTGCCCGCTGCTTAGCCTGCTCGGCTCTTTCCAGATCCAAAGTCTTAACATCTTCGACCGCATCAGAAAGAACGGTCGCAACATCGTGTTCGAAATATAACATCCCCCCGGCAATCGTATAAGTCAGATGTTCGGTTGTCTCTAACTCTAATGTTCCGATTTCCAACATTAAAACGATTGACATATGACCGGGTAAAATCCCCCGTTGTCCGTCAGTGGTATCTACTTCCATTTTTTTAACGTTCGGAATGGTAGCATAAGATCCTTCCGGGGTATAGATCCGAACTTCAATCATTATTTAATTTCCTTAGCGTTGTTAATAACGTCTTCAATCGTACCGGCAAACATAAAGGCCGATTCCGGTAATTTGTCATATTTGCCGGATAAGATTTCTTTGAAAGATCTGACCGTTTCGGGGATTGGAACATACTGTCCTTTATTCCCGGTGAACTTTTCAGCGACGGAGAAAGACTGCGATAAGAAATTACGTATTCTTCGCGCTCTGTTAACCGTAGCTTTATCTTCGTCGGATAATTCATCGATACCTAAGATTGCGATGATATCCTGTAATTCTTCATATCGCTGTAAGATCTGAATGACTTGTTGCGCCACTTCATAGTGTTCTTCCCCAACAATCAAGGGATCCAACATCCTCGAAGTGGAAGTCAACGGATTAACCGCGGGATAAATTCCTAATTCAGAAATCTTACGATCCAAAACGGTTTTAGCATCCAAGTGAGTGAAAGTCGTAGCCGGCGCCGGATCAGTGAGATCGTCAGCCGGAACATATACACACTGAACCGAAGTAATTGAACCATTCTTAGTTGAAGTAATCCGTTCCTGCAACTGACCCATTTCGGTCGCTAATGTAGGCTGATATCCGACGGCGGAAGGCATTCTTCCTAATAAGGCGGATACTTCCGAACCTGCTTGAGTGAAGCGGAAGATATTATCAATAAATAATAAGACATCCTGATGATCGACATCCCGATAATGTTCTGCCATTGTCAGACCGGATAAGGCAACCCTCATTCTGGCACCAGGAGATTCATTCATCTGACCATAGACTAATACGGTCTTCGGAAGAATCCCGGATTCTTTCATTTCGTTATATAAATCGTTTCCTTCACGTGTTCTTTCGCCAACACCCGCAACTACGGATAAACCCCGATGCTCGGTGGCAATATTGTGAATCAATTCCTGCATGATAACCGTCTTACCAACTCCGGCACCACCAAATAAACCGACTTTACCGCCCTTGGCATAAGGACATAATAAATCGATTACTTTTATTCCCGTCTCCAAGATCGCGTTATCCGAGACCTGCTGTTCAAACCCCGGTGCTTCCCGGTGAATCGGATCCTTAGTGATATTCTTATCTAATTCGCCTAGACCATCGATCGGATCGCCTAGAACATTAAACATTCTGCCTAAGACAGCTTTACCGACCGGAACTTCAATCGGCGCACCGGTGTCGATGGCGTCCATACCTCTGGTCAAGCCATCGGTAGGCGACATGGAAATACATCTTACGCGATCGTCTCCAATATCGTTTTCCGCTTCGACGACAATTTTAGAATCCTTGAACGGGATTTCAATCGCATTATAAAGTGCCGGTAATTTCCCTTGATCGAATCTAATATCAACGACCGGTCCGATAATCTGTACTACTGTGCCATGGTTATGTTCCATAATACCTCCCTAAGCATCTCTGCCTAATTCATTCGAAGAAATTTCCGTGATTTCCTGCGTAATCGCAGCCTGTCGCGCTTTGTTATACTCGATAACTAATGAATCGTGCAATTCATTTCCGTTATCGGTCGCGGTTTCCATTGCCATTCTCCGACTAGCTTGTTCGCTGGTCTTGGAACGAATCAAGTAACTATAGACCAAATTGCGAATATACATTGGGACTAAAGTATTGATAATATCGACCGGATTAGGTTCGAATAAGATTTCTTCACTATATTTATCTTCCGCTTTACTTCTATCGACCGGTAATAATTCAACCATCTGTGGTTTGAAAGTGACCGAGTTGATATATTCGGTATAGATAATTCTGATACTTGAGATCTTCTCTTGGTCATAAAGACTTAGCGCCATATTCGCTAGGCGATTAGTCGCTTCAACCCCGGCCTTCTCAAAAGCCGGATATTCTTTATAAGCTTCGATGTTATTGTGTTTACACCAATTAACGATTTTGGTTCCGCAAGCTACGATTAAATCTTCCGGTTGGGTATTCTCTTCCATAAATTTGGCCAGATTTAAATTGTAAGCTCCGCATAAACCGGTATCGGACCCAAAGATTATCACTAATGGTTTATTTACTACTTTAGTCGCCAAATAAGGACTGATCTCTCTAAGGTCATCGACATTATTTCCTTCATAATTCTGTAACACTTTCGAAACGGCACGATAAAGTAAATCGGCGTATTCTTTGTCTTTCAACATCCGATTTCTTTGTCTTTGCAACTTGCTGGTTGCGACTAGTTCCATTGCTTTGGTTATCTGCAAGGTGGAATTAACGGATTTAATCCGTCTTCTGATTGCCGTTTTATTCGAAGCCATTAGTTAAGCCCCAAGGTTAAAAGATATTGTTCGGTAAATTCTTTGATCGCATTAGTTAAGCCTTCATCCAACTCCTTACTTAATGCTCTTTCCTTTACCAATTGCTTAATCAATTCCGGTTTATTCGCTTCAATACTATTGATCAGTTTTGTTTCATAATCACTGATCTTATTGACTGGAATCTTATCAATCTGCCGCTTCTTAGCTGCCAATAAAGAGATGACTTGGCGTTCAACCTTCATTGGTTGATACTGCGGTTGAATCAATAATGTTTCTAACCGTTTACCATGGTCAATAATCTGCTGGGTTGAAGCATCCAAATCAGAACCGAATTGAGAGAATGATTGCATCTCATGATACTGTGCCAGTTCCAATTTTAAGGAACCGGAAACTTGTTTCATCGCTTTTATCTGGGCCGACCCACCGACTCGGGAAACACTTAATCCGGTACTTACCGCTGGGCGGATTCCGGAGTTGAACAAGTCAGTCTGTAAGAAAATCTGTCCATCGGTGATGGAAATGACGTTCGTCGGAATATAAGCCGTGATATCTCCGGCTTGCGTTTCGATGATCGGTAAAGCCGTTAAGGATCCTCCGCCATATTCCGGGGAAAGTTTCGCCGCTCTTTCCAGTAAGCGGGAATGTAAGTAGAAGACATCTCCCGGATAAGCTTCTCTTCCGGAAGGTCTTCGCAATAGTAACGATAAAGTTCGATAAGCTACCGCATGCTTGGACAGATCGTCGTAAACGATTAAGACATCTTTACCCTGTTCCATCCATTCCTCACCCATTGCACATCCGGCATAGGGGGCGATATATTGTAACGGTGCGGATTCACTGGCGGAGGCTACTACCACCGTCGTATAATCCATTGCGCCGCTAGCTTCTAATTTTGCAACTAATTGGGCTACGGTACTGTTCTTCTGCCCGATTGCGACATAGATACAGAGGACATCCTGTCCCTTTTGATTAATTATCGTATCGATCGCAATCGCGGTTTTACCGGTCTGCCGATCTCCGATAATTAATTCACGCTGGCCTTTCCCGATCGGAATCATCGAATCGATGATTTTCAATCCGGTTTGAACCGGCTGACTAACGGATTTACGGGTTATAACTCCCGGTGCGACTCTTTCGATCGGACGATGTTTGGTAGTTTTAAATGCCGGTTTCCCATCAATCGGTTGACCTAACGCATTGACAACTCTTCCTTTTAATTCATCACCGACCGGAACTTCAACGATCCGTTTGGTTCGGGTTACTTCGTCACCTTCGGATATTAAACTGTCGTTTCCTAATAGTACAACCCCGACATGTTCTTCTTCCAAGTTCATGACCATGCCATAAATATCGTGAGGGAATTTTAATAATTCTCCCGCCATCGCATCCTGCAAGCCTTGAACTAACGCGATTCCATCGCCCACGGTAATAACGTAGCCGACATCTTTGGACTCGATTTTTTGATCGTAACGCTTGATATCATCCTTAATCAATGCGCTGATTTCTTCTGGTTTTAATGCCATGTTATCACCTTGCTTCCATCAGGGTATCTTTTAATCTCTTTATCTCATTCTTCGCGGAACCATCGATTACCCTGCCACCGATTTCCACTCTGATTCCTAAAATTAAGGTTTTATCCAGTCGATATTTCAATTCAACTTTCTTCTTCAGTTTCTTTCCAATTGATTCTTCTAAAATTTTTAATTGTTCAGGTTCTAAAGGATAGGGTGAATATACGATTCCCTGATCGATCCCGCGAAAATCGTTACATTGTTTATTGAATACATCTGCGATCTCCGTCAGATAATTGATCCGTCCTTTATCCACTAACAAATGTAAGAAGTTTACGATCTGCCGATCAAACGAAGAAAAAGCTTTCGTTATTAATTCGTTTTTCTCGCTAGCAGTGATCTTGACATAAGCAAACACTTCCGTTAAAGCCGGATTTTGTTTGAATATTTCTTTGATCTGACTAACTTCTTGCTGCCATTCTTCAACTTTGTTCTGATCTTTGGCTAAAGAGAATAGCGCTTCGGCATACCGGTTAGCGACTCTAATGTCCATTGTTTACATCCTTAACGAAATCTTCAATGGCGGCTTTGTTCTTCTCGGAACTTGCGTTTTCTTTAAGTAATTTTTCCGATGCCGCTAAAGCAACATCCACGATCTCTTTTTGAACATCCTGACGCATCTTCTGTTTTTCTTCGACAATTTCCTTATTCGCATTGTCCAAAATGCGTTTCGCTTCGAACTGACCTTGGTTAATTAAATCAGCTTTGACTTTCTTGCCTTCACTTTGACCCTGATTGACAATATTCTCCGCCTGTTTGGCGGCCTCATGCAGTTTTTCCTGGGCTTGGTTATTCGCTAATTCAGCCTGTTGTTGTTTCGCTAAAGCATCATCCAAAGGTTTCTGGGTCAATTCTGCCTTCTTCGCCAAATATTTTCTGGCTGGTTCCCATAAAAATTTGTGCACGAAAAATAACAGCACGCCCGTCGAGCAGAGCTGAATAATCATGGTCATAATGTTGGGAATCAGTTTTCCCTGAACATCTACATTCAGCGTCATGCGCTAAAGACCTATTTAAAAGCGAAGATCAGTAAGATCGCCGTTAATAATCCGTAAATACCGCAGGTTTCCGCAATTGCACAACCAACGATTAAGGTTGAACGAATTTCATTAACTGCGCCAGGATTCTTTCCGACAGCTTCGACAGCTTTTCCTGCGGCTCCACCCTGTCCGAAACCAGTAGAGA
This sequence comes from Bacillota bacterium, assembly GCA_023426935.1. GTDB lineage: Bacteria > Bacillota_I > Bacilli_A > Erysipelotrichales > Erysipelotrichaceae > RUG11872. Next base: position 12,838 of record JAEZBR010000052.1, read on the forward strand.
AGCCAGTCAATACCGCTAAGCCTGCTCCGATTGGAACGAAAATACGAATATCCATAAATAATCCTCCTTTTTGACTATCTATTACTCGGACTTGCTCTTAGCAAGTACCGTAGTCAACATAATAAAGATATACGTTTGTAAAACACCGGCAAACACATCGAAATACGCATGCAATGCCGGGGCAAGAACCGGTCCCATAAAGTTAATTTGGCCAATAACCGGAACTAATCCGCTCAATAATGAAGTCGCATTATAAACTAATTCCATCAGGATTCCGCCAACTAAGATATTTCCGAACAGACGCATTGACATCGATAAGATCGGTGATAGTTCACCGAAGATATTGATCGGCAGAAATAAGAAGAACGGATCTAAGAAGCCTTTTAAGAAAGGCCCGACATGTTTTACTTTAATCTGGGTTCCTTCGATGATGACCCAAGCACATAGCGCTAAAGTTAAAGTAACGGAATAATTCGCCGTCGGATTAGGCAATCCGATTAGACTAATCAGATTACTGCAGAGAATATATAAACCGATGGTTCCGATAACCGGTCCTAAATGCTTAACATAAGATTCATCCATGTTATCGTGAACCATTCCATCAATAAACTGAACTAATAATAAACCGACATTCGCAGCACCTTCAGGTTTCTTGGCAGGGTCTGACTTTTTGATCTTATTACCTAAAAAGACCACTAAAACGCATAACATTACCGTTACGATCAGAATTGTCCAGACTTCAACCTGAATAGTAATCGTCATTTCTTGCTGACTTCTTTCTGCGGTTTCTTTCCTTCAGAAACATAGACAACAATCCGATAAGTCATTTCTGCTCCGAAAGCAGCAATGATATTGGAAACCTGTGGATATAATACCCCAAATAGTAAGGGTAAAGCAAGGCATGCCAGCCTTAACAAAAGACCGATAATGTAAGAAAATTGATTGATACCATTCCCATTATCTAAGATCCTAGTCAAGGAACTGTTTAGAATAAAAGTATAGATCGTTACCCCAAGTAAGCCGCTTAAAATACCGACACTTAAGCGCCAGTCAATAAATAAACAAATTACTGCGGCGATTGAAGTAATTAAGGCCGTAAGTTTTAAACACTTCGCAATCCTTTTATCAAGCATTACTTTTTCCCCAACCGATATAACCAAAGCAAGCCGGAGATCGTTCCGACAATAATCCCAACGGTCATCCATAATGGCGTAGTATGCGCCCATGAATCAATTAAATAACCCAAACCTAATCCTACTAAGATCTGACCGGCAATCGCTACGCCCATGCCAATCGCATTCCAGAATTTCATGTTACTTTGTCCCAAAGATCCGATCGCCCGCGTCACCTAGACCCGGTACGATATACCCGATCTCATTTAATTTTTCATCTAAAGAAGCTAAGTAGATATCAACGTCCGGATGGTGTTTCTGAACTAAATCGACACCTTCTTGTACTCCGACCAAACATACTAATTTAATTTGTTTCGCACCCCGTTTTTTGATCATGGTGATGGCGGCATCCGCAGACCCACCAGTCGCCAACATCGGGTCAACTACCATGGTGATGGAATTAGTCATATCGGGGAATTTTCCGTAATATTCATGCGGTTCTAAGGTTTTCTCGTCGCGATATAGACCGATATGTCCAACTTTTGCGGTCGGAATCAAATCCAGGATTCCGGAAACCATTCCTAATCCCGCTCTTAGAATCGGAACTAAGACCACATCGGAAGAAATCGTTGAGCCATGGCAGATTCCCATCGGCGTTTGAACATCGACCGGTTTAGTCGGTAAATCTCTGGTAATCTCATAAGCCATCAATCCTGCTATCTCATCCAAATTCTGGCGAAAATCCTTCGTTGAAGTATTCTTATCCCTCATAATGGTTAATTTATGCGTGATTAACGGATGATTCAGTACATGCAGCATTGCTTTTCCTCCTGGCATTTAGTCTATTATACTATTCTCAGGACTTAATTTTTATAAATCGTCCTCAATTGCACTACTTTTTGCATAGGCGGAACTCCTTGCCTCGAAGAAGTCGGTCTTGACCAAATTCGCATTCGCATATTGGGCAACCCATTTCATGGAATCCGGTTCTTCAACGTAATCAGGATATAAAACTCCCAAATCTAAAGAACTATAGCGTAGATTCCCCAGATATTTAATGTAATCTTCAACCATCTTCTTATTTAAACCCGGAATTTCATCGCCGATGACATATTGTCCCCAGGCAATCTCTTGCTTTACTCCTTCATCGATCATCTCTTTGATCATCTTTAAATTATCTTCCGTAAACATCTCCGGATCTTCTTTTCTGAATTCGGTAATTATCTCCCTAAATAGCCATAAGTGGGTATTCTCATCCCGATTGATATATCGAATCTCCTGAACCGAACCAGGCATCTTTCCGTTTCGGCCTAAATTATAGAAGAACATAAATCCCGAATAAAAGTAGATTCCTTCCAGAATAAAGTTAGCGATTAAAACTCTTAAGAAAGTCTGTTTATCGTGCTTAGCCGTAAACTCATTATAAAGATCTCCGATAAATTTATTACGCTTCAGTAAATGTTCATCATCTTTCCACTGATACAGAATATTGTTTCTTTCGGTCGGATTACAAATCGTATCCAACATATAACTATAGCTCTGAGAATGAACACATTCCTGGAAGCTTTGGATGGTTAAACATAGATCGACTTCGTTGGCGGTAATATATTCCGTTAAACGCGGTAAATTCGCCGTCTGCAAAGAATCGAGGAAGATTAGAAAGCTTAGAATTTTATCATATGCCGTGCGTTCCGCTTTCAATAAATTCGGATAATCAGATTTATCCTGGTTCATGTTAATCTCTTCGGGTACCCAGAAATTATTCATCGCTTGCCGATACCAGTCTGAAACCCAGGGATATTTTAGGTTGTTGAAATCGTTTAAATTGGTCGTGTTGAAATTAATCAATCGCCGATTTCTTACTTTGGTATCTCCTTGCGGATTAAACAGCGGTTTCTTTTTTAGTTCTTCCATAATTCCTCCTTAAGCTGAACAGCTCTCACAATCATTCGGATCCAATGCTTTACTACGAACATAATAGATTGTCTTCACTTTACATTCCCAAGCTAAAACATATAGATTCAGTAACTGGCTCATCTTGTAATCGTTGGTAATCCAGAGATTGAAGCTCTGAGCCTGATCGATGTGCCTTTGTCGGATTCCCGCCGCTTTTACTGACCAGGTTTGATCGATCAGATGCGCATTCTTATAGATCCAATAGGTCGTCGGATTCAAATCCGGTGCAACCCGCGGTAAGATTGCTCCCTTCTTTTCTTCGAGGTAGAATCTTTCCATGATTGGATCTAAGCCGGCGGTTGTTCCGATTAAAATCGAAGTTGAACTGGTCGGAGCAGATGCCATCAGATACGCATTCCGCAATCCGGATTCCTTAACTTCTTTTTCTAGCTTTACCCATCTTTCCGTTATATAGTTTCTTGCTTGGAAATACTCTCCGGTTTGCCAGTCGCTGCCTTCAAAGTACTCATAACTTCCTCTTTCTTTCGCCAACTTATTACTGGCCTTGATTGCGGCGTATCCTAACTCTTCGAATAATTCATCCGCGAATTTTAAATGTTCCTGACTTTCCCACTTAATGCCTTTCTTCGCTAACAAATGATGATATCCGGAAACCCCTAAACCAATACTGCGATATTTTTTATTGGTAATCTCGGAATTAGGTACCGGGTAAAAATTCAGATCGATAACATTATCTAGTGCTCTAACTACCGTGTCGACTAACTCTTCGATCTTTTCGTTTGTTTCCGGTAAATGGCCTAAACAAATACTCGCTAAGTTACAGACCACATAATCTCCGGGCTTGACGGTATTTACGATAACCGGATCGCCGTCTTTAGTCTCAATTGTCTGAGAAACAAAATTACTGCTGGACATATTCTGGGCAATCTCGGTACATAAGTTTGAACAGTAGATCATTCCCTGATGTTTGTTCGGATTTGCTTTATTAACCGCATCCCGATAGAAAGCGAATGGTGTACCCGTTTCAACCGCAGATTTTAGAATCAACCGTACTAATTCTTTTAGGTTAATTACTCGTTTTGAGATGCGTTGATCCTTGACGCAATCAAGATACTTCTTTTCCCATTCATCCCCAAAGGAATCTTCTAGGGCATAACCTTTGACCAACAAGATATCATGCGGATCCATTAAGTACCAATCTTGGTCAATGTTCTCTTTAACTTTCTTCCAGAAGAGATCGGGATAACAAACGGCCGGGAAAACATCATGTGCTTTCATCCGATCATCGCCGTTATTCGTTCTTAACTGTAAGAATTCCGGCAAGTCTTTATGCCAAGCATCTAAATATACCGCAACTGCGCCAGCCCTGACGCCTAACTGATCAACCGCAACGGCTGTATCGTTGATTACTCTAATCCATCTGATTACACCGCCGGAAGCCCCTTGGAAACCCCGGATACTGCCGCCCCGACTTCTTACCTTCCCTAGATACATTCCCATGCCACCACCATATTTACTGACTTGGGCAAAGTTGGAAATACTGCGATAAATTCCTTCCAAACTATCCGGAACAGTATCCACAAAACAACTAGACAACTGATGGTAAGGTTTCCTAGCGTTTGCCATCGTTGGCGTTGCCATGGTTACTAATTCTAAGCTAAGCATGTCGTAATACTTCTTAACCCAACTTAAGCGGTCTTTAGTTTCTTTTAAAGCTAAATGTAACGCAATCCCCAGATACATTTCCTGCGGTGATTCTAGTAACACATGACGGCGATTGATAATTAGATATCTTTGAATCAAAAGATCCAAGCCTGAATAAGTAAATAAGTCGTTACGGCTTTCATCGATTAACTCAGCAGCTTCATCTATTTCTCGATGGGAATATCCTTGTAAAATATAGTCTCCGTATAGATCCTCATTGGTTAAATAAACTAATTTTTCATAGAAAGAATTGAGACCGAGATTCTTCTGATGCAGATGTAACTGGTAATGGAAACGATAAGAAAGTAACCGACCTGCAATCTTTTCCCACTGCGGTTCTTCCTTGCTGGTCATTTCTTCCCCTGCCTTAATCAAAAGATCTAAGCGACGGAAAAGATCCATCTCATCTTTATCCATTTCTTTAAATTTAAAGGCGAGTTTTTCTAAATCATATTCCGGAAAATCTTTTTGGATTTTTACCAATACCGGTTCAATATCCGGATCTTTAACGACCTCAAGCAGTTCTTTTCGTTGATTTCTCAATGCGGTTCTTTTTTCGCGATAGAGAATATAACTTTTGGCGACCGCATATTGGTCGTTCTTCATTAAAACCTGTTCAACCGTATCTTGAATCAATTCGACTCCACAAGACTCTTGATCGGAAAGTTTCGCTTCGATCTGATTTAGATAATCTTCTAGTTGTTCCGTACTTGCTTGCGAATTGACGCTGATAAATGCTTTCGCGATTGCCTTGCTAATCTTATTCCGGTCATAAGCGACCGTTGTCCCGTTACGTTTAATGATACTCTTCATTTATTCACCCTCCTGCAGTATAACGATAAATGAATTACGACCGCATTGCAATCGTTCTTGCTTGATAATTAAAGAAAAACAGGAATTATTCTCCTGTTTTCATTCTGGTTTTATTGGCTTATCTTTTGTTAAGATATTAACTTGTTCCAAGACTTCTTTTTTAACGGTTTCATCTTCCGGATGATGAGCGATTAAGGAAATTAGTTTCCCTACTTTCTCAAATTCCTTTTCCTTAAATCCTCTGGTAGTCATTGCTGGGGTACCGACTCGGATACCGCTAGTTTGGAAAGGCTTCTCGGTGTCGAAAGGAATCGCATTCTTATTGACCGTAATATGTACCTGATCCAACAGCGTCTCAACTTGTTTGCCGGTTAAAGAAACCGAAGCTTTCGTATCGACTAGCACCATATGATTATCGGTACCGCCGCTGACAATTCGGAACCCTTCTTCTTCCAAGGTTTTACATAATTGCTTGGCATTCTTTAAAATCTGCTGTTGATAGACTTTAAATTCCGGCTGCATCGCTTCATAGAAACAAACGGCTTTCCCAGCTACCACATGACATAACGGACCGCCCTGAATCTGTGGAAAGACAGCTTTATCTAGTTGCGCCGCATATTGTTGTTTACATAAAACCAAGCCGCCTCTAGGTCCTCTTAAAGTCTTATGAGTCGTACTGGTCACAAAATCGGCATATGGGATGGGACTAGGATGTAAGCCTACCGCAACCAAACCGGCGATATGTGCCATATCGACCATTAAATAAGCACCTACTTCATCCGCGATCGCTCTGAATTTTTCATAGTCGATTGTTCGGGCATAAGCCGAAGCGCCTGCCACAATCATCTTAGGATGTAAATATAAAGCTAACTTCCTAATTTCATCATAATCGATCATCTCGGTCTCTTTATTAACCCCATAACCGAAACAATCGTAAGTCATGCCGGAAAAACTTAAATGATAACCATGGGTTAAGTGACCGCCGGCATCTAAAGACATCCCTAAGATACGATCGCCCGGCTGCAGAACTGCCCGATAAGCTGCCATGTTGGCTTGCGAGCCGGAATGCGGTTGAACATTGGCATGATCGGCTTTGAATAATTCACAAGCTCGGTCTCTAGCTAGATTTTCCGCTTCATCGACATTGACACACCCGCCATAATATCGTTTTCCGGGATATCCTTCCGCATACTTGTTGGTCATGACACTTCCTACCGCTTCTCTTACTTCATCCGAAACGAAGTTTTCCGAAGCGATTAATTCGATATTCTCCTTCTGCCGCTTTTCTTCATTCTCGATCGTCTTAAATAATTGCTGGTCTCTCATGGCTTCTCCTTTAGATATGGTTGTATCTGTTCGAAGGTGATCTCACCTTGTCTCAATATCTTAAGCGGAAAACTAGTCAGATCAACGATTGTGCTAGGAATAGCCGACAAGGAATGACCTTTGACGACCGCTGCAATTCTTCCGTCCAACTGTGCTAGTACTTCATTTTGATCATTCGCAGCCTTTTCACCGGACATATTTGCGCTGGTAACCAACAATGGTCCTACTTCTTCAAGTAACGCTAAGACATATTTATCATCCGGCATCCGAATCGCAATCGTATCTTTACCATTGGTCGCATAATCCGGAATCACGCTTTTCTTCTTCACAATTATTGTAAGCGCTCCTGGCATTAAATGTTTAACTACTTCCGAATATTCTGGGTTAAGAAAGGCAACTTGGTCAATTTGTTCGATACTGCTTACCATTAGCGGGAAAGGTTTATTCGCATCGCGTTGTTTCGCTAGTTTCAACCGATTAACCGCCATCTCACTATCATATCTAATTCCTAAACCATAAACGGTATCGGTTGGGAAAGCGACAACTTGACCATCTCTAATCAGTTCGGTAATAAGTTCAAACTGGTCTTTCGCTAATACTTTCGTTTCCATGTTTTTTCCTTCAGTCTAAGTTCTGGTAGATAAATAACATCCGGTCTTTTCCTTCAATATCTTTCAATACTTCTTTTCGACACTCGGGAAAATATTCGTTCGCCAAAGATAACAAAGCTTCTTTTTGATCATAGCCAATCTCAAAGGCCATAAAACTTCTTTCGTTTAATACTTCTTTCGCTCTACTTAACAATTTACGATAAAAATAGAGTCCGTCTTCGCCTCCGAATAAAGCGACATGCGGTTCGTAGTCTTTCACACTGGCATCGATTTTCTGTTGCTTAGGAATATATGGCGGATCGGAAATCAGAATATCTAACTTAAGCTTTTTTTCAATTAGTGGTTCCAACATATCGCCTTGGAAGTAATCGACTTTCGCGTTCAATAATTTAGCGTTTTCTTTCGCGACTGCCAAGGCATCCTTGCTGATATCGCTGCCAATCATTTCGACGCGTGGTTCTTCTAGATTAATCGTAATGCCAATTTCGCCGCAACCGGTTCCGATATCTGCGACTTTAATCTTCCCCGAAGGAAAATAAGTATCGATATCGATCAAAATATTCGCGACTAATTCTTCCGTCTCACAGCGCGGAATCAAAACATCTTTTCCGACTTTAAATTTCCGCCCATAGAACCATTGGTAGCCTAAGATATAGGCTAAAGGCTCTCCGGTACTTAGTCTATTAACCCCAGCCTCAAACTTTTCTAAGATATCTTGGGGAACTTCTTCATCATAATCCCGATAAAGATCGCCGCTGTTCGTATTCGCAAGTTCTAGCAATAAAACCTGCGCGGCTTCCGAATATACATTAACGGTTTCTAATTTTTTTTGAGCTTCCTTAAGGACTTTACGATAACTGGCCACGATTATTTCTCTTCTCCGGCAATCTTGGCTTTCTGATCGGCAGCTAGTAAAGCTCCGATTAAATCTTCCATATGACCGTCAATAATTCGGTCTAACTGATTAACGGTATAACCGATGCGATGATCGGTGACCCGGTTCTGGGGATAATTATAGGTTCTAATCTTCTCTGCCCGATCTCCGGTTCCAATCTTGGACCGGACAATATCTTGTTTCTCGCTATCCTGTTTCTGTTTGTAATAATCATATACTCGGGCTTGAATTGTCCGCATGGCCGTCTCGCGGTTCTCAATCTGGGAACGCCCTTCTTGGGCATTGACGCTGATTCCTGTCGGAATATGTACGATCCGTACCGCAGAATCAGTTTTATTGATATGCTGACCACCGGCACCTGAGGCTCGATGGGTCTCTATAGATAAGTCTTTAGGATCGATCGTGATATCCGCATCCATGACATCCGGTAAACACAAAACCGTCGCGGTGGAAGTATGAATCCGCCCTTGAGATTCGGTCTTCGGAACTCTTTGAACCCGATGGGAACCCGATTCGAATCTTAATTTTCCATATGCTCCATTTCCCTTAACAATAAAGGAAATCTGTGAAAAACCGCCAGCCTCGCAAGGCGAAGCTTCAACCACTGAAATCTTATACCCTAAGGATTCGCAATACTTGTTATACATCCGGTAAAGATCGCCGGCAAAGATATTCGCTTCGTCGCCACCGACCGCTCCTCTGATTTCCATGATTGCGTCTTTATCTTCATTAGGATCCTTCGGAATCAATAACATTTCCAAGCGATCCAAAATCTCTTTTTGGCGTTCTTCTAAACTTTCAATCTCATTCTTCGCCATCTCCATGATCTCGGGATCGGAATCCTTACTTAATTCCTTCGCTTCTTTCAAAGCCTGGTCATTCTTTGTTAATTCTTCATACTCACTGACCGGAGCTTCCAATAAAGCCTGTTCCTTACCCAACTTCGCATATTGTTTCGAATCAGAAATATTATTCGGATCCATTAATAAAGACGTTAACTGTTGATAACGTTCCTTCATTCCTTCGAGTCTGCTGATCATCTTGTTACTGTAATCCATATATCCTCCTTCGATAATTTTATACCATAAGAATACTACGGGAATAAAAAGAAGGCTACTAGCCTTCAATCATTGAAACAAAATAAGCTAACACTTCTTTACCGTCAACACTATCCGGATTGGGGTAATCGAAGCTCATCCTTTCCGGATGGAACTGAACTCCCCAAATCGGCTTGGACGCATGTTTAACCGCTTCGATAACGCCATCGGTTGCTTTAGCCTGAACTACTAAGCCTTTTCCTAATTTATCGATGGCTTGATGATGAGCGGAATTGAAAATACCTTTAATGCCGTATAACGGATATAAGAAGGAATCCGGTTTGATTACCACTTCATGTAAGCTGTCTTTCTCATTCAGATGACGATGTTCCAATCCGGCTTTCTTATTCTCTAGAAAATAGCTTGGCAGGTCTTGGATTAGACTGCCATTGAAATACACATTAATAATCTGAATGCCCCGACAGATTCCTAATATAGGTTTATTGGCTTTTTCATACTTTTCCAACAAGGCCAATTGGGTTTTATCTAAGGCTTCATCGATCTCAACCGAACCATCAATCATCTGATTATAACGCCAAGGATTCACATCGGTTCCGCCCGGTAATAGTAAGGCGTCACAATCTTCCTTCAATTCCAAAGAATTTACTGTTTCAGCGCCTAAATGTTTAAGGGCACTGATATAACGGAAGGTTTCTTTTTCCGTGTCCGCGATTTGAATTCTCATCGTTCTAACTTCTCCGCAAATTTATTGGGTTTCCCCGGGACGACATGACAATGACGGCATCGCGCTTCATAACTTTCTGAAGCTCCCACTAAAATGATCGGGTCATTATAATTAGCCGGCGAGCCGTTGACAATTCTTTGGGTTCTGGTAGCCGGAGCTCCGCACTTAACACAAACCGCCGTCAGCTTCGTAACGAATTCAGCCTGAGTGATCAAACTGGGCATCGTACTGAATGGTTCGCCTCTAAAATCCGTATCTAATCCGGCAACCATCACTCTTTTACCTTGGCGGCATAAAGTATCGCAGACTTGAATAATGTCATTATCCAAGAACTGTACTTCATCAATCGCAACCACGTCGGTATCCGGAGTTACATGATCCATAATCTCGGCGGCCTTTTTAACTACAATACTATCCACAAAGCTTCCCGCATGAGAAGCTACCATCGTATCTGAGTATCGATTATCGATATAGGGTTTAAAGACCATTACTTTCTTCTTGGCGAATTCCAAGACCTTGATCCGTCTGATCAATTCCTCGGTTTTCCCCGCAAACATACATCCGCAAATTACTTCCATAAAACCCGGTCGATATAAATTATACATTTCTGCCATAACTATCACCTCAACTCTGATTCCATTATATCTGCCATTTTTTTACAATAAAAGTCTTGACTTTATTTTTCCATGAAAAAAGGACACTTTCATGTCCTTTAAACTTACTCCGCGGTTTTCGCAACGGCTTTTTTAACCGGTGCTTTTTTAACTGCTTTGGTTTCGGTCTTCTTAACTGGCTTTACTTCCGCCTTGGCTTCGGTTTTAACTTCCTTTGCCGGTTTCGCAACTTCCTCTTCAGCCTTTTCGCCTAAGCCATACTTCCGATTAAATCTTTCGATCTGACCGGCAGCCTGTGCAAATCTCTGCTTGCCTGTATAGAATGGATGACAATTCGAGCAAGTATCTACTCGGATTTCTTTCTTGGTTGAATGAGTTTCAAACTCATTACCACAGGATGTGCAGACGACCTTAGTCTTATAGACTGTTGGATGAATACCTTTTTTCATTTTTTACGTCTCCCTTCCGCCTTGAATCTCTCTGTCAATTCAAAGTAAGTTCAATTGCTTGTCTATCTTAGCATGCTAACAAAACTAATTCAATCTTATTCTTCAACTTTCTCGCGCCAAATTTTAGCGCCTAAAGCCTGTAATTTTCCGTCAATATTCTCATATCCACGGTCAATATGATAGATTTCATGAATCGTTGTAACTCCCGAAGCGATCAACCCGGCCACAATCAGACTCGCCCCGCATCTTAGATCGGTCGCGGTGACATCAATCCCGAATAATTCGCGAGGACCGTGAATCGTTGCGGTTGGCATATTCACATCGATATCAGCACCTAACATATTCAACGCTTCGCAATGTTTGAACCGTTGCGGATAAATCGTTTCCGTAACCGTTGAATCACCGTTAGCTTGCGTCATTAAGGCGGTCAAAGGTGCCTGAAGATCGGTCGCCAAGCCTGGATAAGTTAAAGTCTTGGCGTCAACACCTTTTAAGTGATTATGACTGCGAACCGTAATCTTATCTAAGGAAACAACCATATCGACACCCATTTCCTGAAGTTTGGCGATTAAGGAATCGATATGCTGGGGAATAATATTTTCTATCGTGACTTCTTTGGCCATCGCGGCCGCAATAATTAAGAAAGTCCCGGCTTCGATTCGATCCGGAATAATCTCATGGAAACAGCCGTTAAGAACTTTTACCCCATCGATCGTAATCACATTCGTTCCGGCGCCATGAATCTCGGCCCCCATTTTATTCAACATGGTCGCAACATCGATAATTTCCGGTTCTTTAGCCGCATTCTCAATCGTCGTTCTTCCTTCGGCATAAACTGCCGCCATCATAATATTGATCGTGGCTCCGACAGACGCAAAATCCAGGAAGATTCTTGTCCCGATTAGTTTTTCGGCTTTAATCGTATATAATCCTTGCGAATAATCGACGTTTGCTCCTAAAGCTTCAAATCCTTTTAGATGTAAATCAATCGGACGGGGACCTAAGTAACAACCACCGGACATTCTAATCTTAACTTGCTTATATTTTCCTAGCAACGCCCCCATGAAATAATAGGAAGCCCGTAATTTTGTTACGGCCTGATTATCTAGAATTACATTCTTCATTTCTCGTTGATCAATCAAGAGACTATCTCCGAGGTCGGAAACTTTAACATTCATCAGTTCAAGAATATCCGCTAAAACTTTTACATCTTCAATATCGGGAACTCCAAAGATAGTTACCGGTTGGGTACCCATGACTGCCGCCGGAATCAAGGCGACAGTCGCATTCTTCGCACTAGAAATCCGTACGGTTCCGCTTAAACGATGCCCGCCTTCGATTTTAATAACTTCTTTTTCCATTATTGCTGTAACTCCTGTTTAACCACCGAAGCTTCTTTCAATAATTTCTTGATACTCTTCGCATCTCCTAGTCCGGTCGTGAAACAAGTAGCCGAACCAGCAGCTAAACTTAACTCAAACGCCTTTTTATAACTATGACTCTTTAAATACTCGACAATGAAGCCCGCAACCATTGAATCGCCGGATCCAACGGAAGAAACAACGTTTCCCTCAATCGGATCGCCATAATAGACGCCATCTTCACTGACAAGAATCGCACCTTTAGCTCCACAGGAGACTAATACATTCTTAGCGCCCTGTTGCTGCAATTGCTTACCACAGTTAATAATATCTTCGTTATATCCCAAGTGTTTCTTAAATACTCCACACAATTCATGAATGTTAGGCTTAATCAAGAAAGGTTTGTACTTTAAGATTTTTTCTAAGAACACTTCGTTCGTATCGACAACCAATAAAGACTTTTTCTCATTAGCCAACTCACATAATTCTTCATAGTTGGTTACGGTAATTCCCTCAGCAGCATTTCCGGAAATAACCAAGACATCCGTCGGTTTAAGATGTTTTCCCAAATAATCTTTGAGATCCTTAAACTCCGCCGAACTGACATTTACCCCGGTCAGATTCAATTCGGTAGGACTCTGTCCTTGTCCGATAACCTTAACATTAACTCTGGTCGTTCCTTCGGCGGGAACAAAATGGTGCATTATTCCTAAGCTTTCTAGCTCGCTTTTAATGAAGGTACCGGTAAACCCACCAATAAAGCCGGTTGCTAAAGTATCCGCGCCCAACTCATGAACAATCTGGGAAACGTTGATTCCTTTACCACCAACAAAATATTCTTCGGTCTTAGCCCGATTCAATTCGCCGACATTCAGATTGGCTTCAACGACCAAATCTATTGCCGGATTAAAAGTAACGGTATATATCATTTAATCACCCTTATTGATTATACCTTATTTCAATAGTTCTCACTAGACTTAGGCAAAATAAAAGACCGGCGAACCGGTCTAAATTATCTATTCTGCTTTGCCGTCTGAACCAAAGATCTTAATCTTGTCACAAACTAACTGAATGATAGCTTCAGCACCCGGTTTTAACATCTTACGCGGATCGAAGCCCTTCGGTAATTGATCTTTTCCTTCTTCGATATACTTTCTGGTTGCTTCCGCAAAGACAATTTGGCACTCCGTATTAACATTTACTTTAGAAACACCCATGGTGATTGCTTTCTTGACTTGTTCTTCCGGAATTCCGGTTCCGCCATGCAATACTAACGGCATGGTGCCGGTCTTCTTTTGAATATTCTCTAAAACATCGAATCTTAATCCTGGCCAGTTAGCCGGATAAACACCATGGATATTACCGATACCTGCCGCTAAGAAATCGATTCCTAAATCAGCGATTTTCTTGCATTCATCCGGATCGGCACATTCACCCATCGCAATAACGCCGTCTTCTTCGCCGCCGATTGCGCCGACTTCTGCTTCAACAGATACGCCTTTGGCATGACATAAGGCCACGATTTCTTTGGTCTTCTCAATGTTCTCGTCTAACGGATAGTGAGAACCATCGAACATGATGGAAGTAAATCCGGCATCTAATGCGGCTTTAGCTCCTTCGAAGGTTCCGTGATCCAAGTGTAAAGCTACCGGAACCGTGATTCCGAGATTTTCAATCATCGGCTTAACCATTCCGACGACCGTCTTAAATCCACACATATACTTCGCAGCACCCTCGGAAACTCCTAAGATTACTGGAGCCTTGGATTTCTCTGCTGCTAATAATACACTTTTGGTCCATTCTAAATCATTGATATTGAAGGCGCCTACTGCGTAATGACCCTGTTGAGCCTTAATGAGCATTTCCTTCGCCGATACTAATGGCATGTTTTGCCCTCCTTGTTCCGTCACTATTTTACAATACCTTTACTAAGTTTCCAATGAATTTTCGGATCTTTTGTGTTACTCTAATGGTTAGGAGTTGAAATATGAAACCTTATTCTTTTCAAAACATCTATAACTTTCGCGATATCGGCGGCTATCCGACCAAGAATGGTGCGACCATTAAATATGGTTGTTTCTATCGTTCCGGCAACCTCGCTAATCTTACCCAAGACGATCTTGTACAGATTAATCAACTGGGAATCAGAACCATTATCGATCTAAGAAGTGCTTACGAAGTTGACCGCTCACCAGATCATGTCTTCCCAGATACCCATGTATTTCACTTGGATCCCAATGCGAATGCTTCTCACCAGGACTTCGTTAATTTCTTTACGAAAAAGGAACCGACGGTCCCTCAAACTAAAGAGTTCATGACGGAAGTATATCTGCGCTTTACTTCCGGCGAAGGTTCCATCAAGGCTTATCAGGAGATGTTTAAAATCATCAGCAACCCGAACAATCTTCCGGTCGATATTCATTGTCAAGCCGGAAAAGATCGTACCGGTTATGGAATCGCCTTGATCATGGCAGCCTTAGGGGCCAGCGATGCTACAATTATGGAAGAATACCTGCATACGAATATTCAAACAAAAGATCGCCTCGATAGCGACGAAAAAAAGATTTACGAACAGACCGGCAGCGCTGATAAAGCTGCCGTCGTAAGATGTTTAAATTCCGTCTGTGAAGAATATCTAAATACTGTCATTCAAAGTATCAATTCTGAATATGAGTCTCTGGAAAATTACCTAAAAAAAGTTCTACTTGTCACTGATGAACAAATAGAACGTTTAAGAACTTTATATTTAGAATAGTCTAATAATCATCCTGATTACTGCTAGGAACATCCATCTCTTCTGGATCTTCCGGTTCTTCTTCATCACTGTCATCGATCTCGATTGCACTGGTATCGATATAACTATCCGCGAATTTTAAGCGTTGTCTTAGCTGCCACTTATTCTCCTTCATTACCACGAAACGGCCATCTAGAGATAAATTGGTATAAAAGACTGAAATCTTTTTCTTTGCCAAATCATCATTCATTCCCAAGGACTTAGAGACTTTATTCCAAAGGTCATTGAAAGGAATCGGCTTGGAATATGACTCCAATACTTTAAAGGCGGCGTCTGTCATTGATTGATTACTCATCACTAGTCTCCCTTCTTAAGATAGTCTTTGCTTAATTTTCCAGCTGCAGGAGATAAAATCCTCCGGTGGATTTGTACTTCCGAACGAATAATTTATCTGCCAGAAATCCGGCTGGCAATATAACTGCTTGGTATTAACTGCGGTTCTAACCCAACCATATTCGGTATTTACTTCTAGATATGAACTGTTTTCCAAAGTCAGGTGAATTCTGATTTCATCGTTTCCTTTACGATGCAAGATGCAACTTGACGGGGTAAAACGAATCCGATTCAGGACTTTTCCTTCGTCCTGATATTTAAGGATATAGGCGTTATCTTTATTCTCATAATCAGCTACGCCGGAATAGATAATCTGACCTTCCCGCATATTCTCGTTTTTCATTACTACTTCGAGAATTACTTTGTTTTCCATCCACCCTCCGCAAATATCGTGTGTATTATACTATAAAGAATAGATATTTCAATATATCATTTTCAAAGTTTTGTTTAGCGATTTTAGGCACAAAAAAACGGCAGAATCTCTGCCGTTTTATTCTACTTTCGATTTAGGTATCCAATGACGAAGACTAAGACACCCAAGGCAATCAGAATCACGATAATTATGTTCATAGACTTTGCGGTCAAATGACAACTGCCTATTAACTTATCGTACCAACTTTCTTTCTTCGCAATGATCGCTTGACGATTATTGTGCATCATGTTGGCAAGTTGTTTGCCGGTTGAGGGTTTTTGGTTTCCGTTAGATTGACTCATATTTACTTCTTCGCAATATACTTACGAATATCCAAAGCGATTGCAACGATAATTACGATACCCTGAACGATATAAGTATAAGCCGTATCGATACCCATGAACTGCATTTCAATCTTTAGGACTTCGAAAACGAGTACACCGGTGAGGATTCCCGGAACAGTTCCGATACCACCGTTGACCGAAACACCACCGATTGTACAACCGGCAATTGCGAACAATTCGTAAGATGCGCCTAAGGATGCGGAAGTTCCGCCAGCCTTACCACCCATCATGAAGCCCGCTAATGCGTATAAAGCCGAGGCAATCATATAACTGATAATTGTCATTTTGGTGGTATTAATACCAGAAACTTCGGCTGCATTCCCGTTACCACCGATTGCATACATCCGTTTACCATAGGGGGTCTTATTATATAGGAACCAAATCACGATTCCTACTAATAACGCAATGACCGCCAAATTTGATAGTGGTTGGATTCCAAACAAGGACCCAGAACACATATCCGTATATGAGGTCAGCAAGCCTCCGATTGGTTTAGCACCGGTGACGATAAGAGCGATACCGTAAACAACAGTCTGCATACCATAAGTTCCGATAAAAGCCGGAACATGGAAGACCGAAACGATAAGTCCATTGATTAATCCGAAAGTCACGGCAAATAGAACCATTAGAATTAGAAGAACGACCCACATATTTATTACCGGGAAGCCCTTCAAAATACGATCCGAATATTCCGGACTCTGTAAGAAGATTGCTGCGATACAAGCCGCTAATCCAGCCTGTCTACCGGCTGATAAGTCGTTGTTCCGCATGATTAAGCATCCGGATACGCCCAATGCAATAATGAAACGTACGGAAGTATTAACCAACAGGTTCTTTAAATTACTTGCCGACAGGAAGTTTTCTTGGAATATTCCTACTAGTATTGCAGATAGCGCAATCAAGATGATTACCGCATAGTTTAGAATAAACCGACCAACTTTAGCATTCTTCACTTTTTTAACATTTTCCATCTTTGTTTTCTCCCTTTATTCCGAAGTTTTTATAAACTTAGTCGCAAGATCCATGATTGTTTCTTGGTTCTTGTCTTTTCCATCAACTATACCGGTAATCTTTCCTTCACACATAACCATAATTCGATCCGCAACGCCGATTAATTCCGGCATTTCCGAAGATACCATGATTATGCATTTGCCCTGTTTGGCTAAATTACCGATGATTGTATAAATTTCAAATTTTGCACCGACATCGATTCCTCGGGTTGGTTCATCCATAATCAGAACATCCGGATCCTTTGCTAACCAACGACTGATAATAACTTTTTGTTGATTACCTCCGGATAGACTCTGAACGCTCGTCTTGTTACTAGGAGTTTTAATCTCCAATTCTTTAATAGCTTTATCGACGACTTCCCCGATTGCCTTATCATCAATGAAAAACCGGAATTTCAGATAATCACGTAACGAAGCCACAGCAACATTGTCTTTAACGGACAAAACGCCGAAGATTCCACTTCCTCTACGATCTTCGGTCAATAATGAAATACCATTATCAATCGCATCTTCCGGCCGATTGATTTTTAGTTTCTTACCATTCAAATAAACTTCACCGGATACTTTACTACGAATTCCATAGATAGCTTCCATCAATTCGGTACGCTGAGCTCCAATTAATCCGGCTACACCTAAAATTTCACCCTTCCGAACTTCGAAGGAGCAGTTTTGGAAAGATTTGGGATTAGGTGAAGTGAAGTTCTCAACTCTGAACATAGTTTCACCCGGGATATTAACTTTCTTAGGATACAGATTGGTCATTTCTCGACCAACTTCCTGGGTAATAATGAAATCATTGGTCAAGCCTTTTGCCGGCCAAGTTCCTAAGTATTGTCCATCTCGCATGATTGATACATCATCCGCGATCTCCAAAATTTCTTCCATCTTATGTGAAATATATATAACTCCGCATCCTCTATCGACTAATTTACGAATAATCTCGAAGAGTTTGCCGACTTCTTTTAAAGTTAATGATGATGTGGGTTCATCCAAAATAATAATCTTGGCATCCACACCGACTGCTTTAGCAATTTCGACTAGCTGCATTTGAGAAGCAGTCAAAGTTCCTAATTTCGCTTTGGCATTGAATTGTAAACCTAATTCATCTAACAATGCCTGAGCATCTTTATTCATCTTCTTTTCGTCTACTACGGAAATAGGTCCAAAGTGTTTTACTGGATACCTGCCGCAGTAAATATTTTCTGCAATTGAACGATCGGGTATAGGCTGTAACTCCTGGTGAACCATCGCGATACCCTTTTTTTGAGCATCGAAAGGATCGATAATTCTTGTTGGCTTACCCTCGTAAATAATTTCTCCCTCGTCCATCGAATAAATGCCAAATAGACATTTCATCAATGTAGACTTACCGGCACCGTTTTCACCCATTAGTGCTAATACAGAGGCGGGACGTAAGGCAAGCTGGACATGATCTAGTGCTTTAACGCCGGGAAAGGACTTGCAGACTCCCTTCATTTCAAGTATATATTCCGACATTATTTATCCTTTCTATCTTTTTTTAATAAAAAGTTACGTGCAACTATGGGCCGCACAGCTGCACGCAACTCTTACTTTCTATTCAAAATTATTTAATATAGTCAGCAGCGTTATCCTTGGTTACCTTTACATACGGGATGTAGTTGACTTCTTTTTCGGGTTTCGTTCCGTTAATATAGCCAACAGCGGTATCACAAGCAGCGGTAGCCTGACCAGCATCGTCGTTTAGAACGGTTCCAGTCATCGTGCCATCTTGTACCATCTTAACGCATTCTGCTAGAGCATCAACACCTACTAAATAGATATCTTTGCCAACAGTTCTGCCAGCAGCGGTAATAGCCTGATATGCGCCTAATGCCATTGCATCGTTATTGCAGAATACAACTTCAACCTTAGTTCCGAATTGAGACAGAGCGGTTGCAACTAATTCCTGACCCTTATCCTGAGCCCAGTTACCAGTTTCCTGATATAGTTTGTTAACCTTAACGCCTGCATCTTCGAGAGCCTTAATTGAATACTCGGTACGATACTGAGCATCGGAGTTTTCCGGATCGCCCATAATCATAACGTAAGAAGTCTGTCCATCACCATCTAAATCGCCATGGTTGTCCAAAGCAGCGATGATTTCACCCTGATAAGTGCCTGACTGTTTAGCATCAGCACCTACATAGCACTGATTATCCGGATAGGTATAATCAGCCATTTCACGGTTAATGAATACTACTGGGATACCAGCTTCTTCGCACTTCTTAGCGATTGTCTCGCCGGAAGAAGTTTGAACTAAGTTAACAATCATAACATCAACTTTTTGGGTGATGAATGAATCAACTTGTTCGGTCTGTGTTGCCATATCGTTAGCAGCATCGACGATAGTAACCTTATACTGAGTATTGGCATCTTTCTTATTTAGTTCATCAAAATAAGCCGTAATGTCGTTACGATAAAGAGTCATGAAGTTATCATCAAACTGATAAATGGTAACACCGATGTTGTACTCTTTAGCCGTCTTGCTGCCAGAACTAGATCCGCCGCAGCCAAACAAAGTCAATGCTAAGAATAATGATAGAATCAATGCAAGTGTCTTTTTCATTATTTCCTCCTGAAGGTTATTACACCTCAACACTCAACACCGTTATTATATTGTAAGCGTTTACAGATGTCAACTTTTATTTGTCCCTCTTTTCACAGATATTTCACAATTACTTCACTCATTTAATTCCTTAGGAAAATAGACCTTTTTCTGATCTTCGTTGGTGTTCATGACCGCAAAAACAATCTTCGAAGCATCCGCTAATTCTAATATTCTTCCATCATCCATCAAAATCCAAATCGAACTTTCGTCGTTCTTGTATGGCTGATATGGTCGTTGGTCCGTTTTATCTATATACATATAGTAATCCGAGTCATAACCGTGCGAACTAATCCATTCATAATACTGATTAGTCTGTTCGATCGTCGTTACATTTTCATACGCAAATAACCGCCGATTAACTAATCTATCGGCCAAGTCGGCAATAATCGGATCCGGGTGCTTTCTCAGCTGCATAAATCCATACTGGAAGGAACATTCATCTAACTCATATAATTCGTCATTGGTCAACGGCTTTTCTTCCAAGACGCCTTTGAACATTGGATACTCGTCGAATCCTGAGGGATCGATATTATAGATAACCTGCATTCTTTTAAATAAGTTATTCAAAATGGCTTCATAGCTACGATTTACCGGATGATAATAGACCTGCCAATACATATGGTACCTTGCCATAATATAATCTTCCACGGTATGAATTCCGCTTTGTTTAACGACTAATTTTCCTTCCTTAACGCGAATCGTTCTTAAGATTCTTTCCAAATCAAACTGACCGTAACTTGTGCCGGAAAAATATGCATCTCTAAGTAAATAATCCATCCGATCGGCATCTAGTTGTGAAGAAATAATCTGACTTAATAATTGATTCTCGGCAGTGTGATTAATAATCGAAACGACTTGATCTGGCAGATCAGGATCATAGGCCTCTAAAATATCATGAATCTGACTGGGTCCCCTAATGATCTGAGCGGTATAGGCTTCATGTGATTTAGAGGTTAGTTTCTCAAAGGCATGAGAAAACGGACCATGTCCTAAATCATGCAATAAAGCCGCAACCATCACCGAAGTCTTTTCTTTTTCCGTCAAGGCAACCGAAAAATCTTCATTTTCTTCGACGATTCTTCTGGCGATTTCATATACCCCCAGGGAATGCGAGAAGCGTGAATGCTCCGCCGTATGATAGACTTGAAAAGTGGCGCCTAGTTGATGAATCCTTCTTAAGCGCTGAAATTCTTTTGCGTTAAGACAATCCCAAATAATCTTATCTTTGATATGAATATACCCATGAATCGGATCTCGTAAAACCTTAATTTCATTTAATTCACTCATTATGTTTTGCCTCCTGCAGTAAGACAACTGACTGGCATCGCAGGCCTAGCGATTGACCTACAAAGCCTAATGTTTCTGAACAGGTCGCTTTGACATTTACCTGTTCCGGATTAATCTCTAGTATTTTACTGAGATTGTTTTTCATCTGGGGAATATATGAAGCCATTTTAGGCTTCTCGATGATAATTAAACTATCAACATTGCTGACTTCATAATGTTTATCTTTCATTATTTGAACAATTTTTTTCAACAAAATCAAAGAAGAAATGTTTTCATACTGCGGATCGTTGTCAGGGAAAAAATGACCTAGGTCGCCTAAACCTAAGGCTCCAATAATCGCTTCGGCGATGGCATGAACCAAGGCATCACCATCACTATGTGCTTTGCACCCCAATTCGCTTTGAATCTCAACTCCGCCTAGGATCAATTTCCGATTTTTTACTAATTGATGAATGTCTTCTGATTGTCCAATTCGCATATTAAAGCCTTCCTTACGCAAATTATAAGTGACTGCTTGAAGATATACAAGTAAAGGGTTATTGTGCTAAAATCAGCTCATAAAGGTGGTAGAAATGTTACAAATTGCTTTAATTGGTTCAAGCCATAAAGAAGAAACGCTTTTACTTTCGACGGCGCTACACACCGGTCGAAGAAATCAAGTAAAGATCCGCAGCAGTTACGGCGGAACGATTCGTAATGTTGCGCATAATCTAGGGTTGATGAAACTAGCTCCTAATTTTTGTACGAAACTGGGGAACGATGATGACTCGGTTCAACTTTGGAACCAACTAAATAATCTCGGGGTTTTAATGTTTGGCCCGACAGTTGATCTGCCAACGCCTAAGAAAGTTACGATTTTGCCGCCAGACGGTCAACCGACTGTTTTTTGGGACCGCCCGGATGAGTTTACTTTCCAACCTGACGATCTACTGCCACATGCCGTTTTTGCCCAAGCCGATCTCTGCTTAACAGATATTAAGAATGATTTGGTTTTAAGCCAGTTAACAAAAAAATCCCCACATACCAAATGGATTCTTTCCCATCATATCCCGGATAAAAATATCCTAGTTGATATCTATGGTCTAGTCTTAAACTACGAAGACGCTTTAACTTTAGGAAATCCTTCCGAATTTGAACGAATCTGTTACCGGCTCTGCGAGTTTGGCCCTAAATTCGTTATTATCAATCTTAACTTCCAAGGCATTTATCTTTATACGAACCATAATGGTGCCCATTATCCGACTCGTTATCAGGAAAGCGGTTATTACAATGGCTGTTATTCAGCATTTTTATCCGGCTTCGTAGCGGGACTAGCTTGTCAGACTTCTACCGAAATTGCGACTGGATTAGGGCTGGACGCCGCCGCTTTAACTTATAAGACTGCTGATTTAATCAATCCGGAAATCGCCGAATTACTTCACCATTAAAAAAGAATCATTAGCCTAAATGGTCAATGATTCTTTTTTTATTATAGTTTCTTAAATTGTTCGACGTTCAGAACAAAGATGGTTGCCCCTCCGACCTGTACTTCAACCGGATAAGTAGCATAACGACCAACATCGAAAGAAGCTGTAGCCGGAACCATTTCGGTACGCTTACAAGATTCTTTACCGATGATGGCAATACAAGGCTCTACTTTATCGTCGTCAGTTCCAATTAATAGAGTAGTATTCCCTGACCGCAAGAAGCCGCCGGTGGTCGCTAATTTGGTGACTTGGAACTTATCTTTCATCAAAGCATTAACTACGGAACCACTATCATCATTAGACACTATGGCAATAATCAGTTTCATTTAATTGATCCTCCTGGTTACATTATACCCTTAAACATTGAATCGGAAAAATACAATATCTCCATCCTGTACAACATATTCTTTTCCTTCTATTCTTAATCTACCTGCTTCTTTGACCGCTAGCTCGGAACCGTATTTCATGAGATCCTCGTAAGAATAAATCTCCGCTTTGATAAAACCTCGTTCGAAATCGGTGTGAATGATTCCGGCACATTGCGGAGCCTTCATTCCTTCTAAGAAGGTCCAAGCCCTTACTTCCGGTTCACCTACCGTGAAGAAAGTTCTAAGTCCTAACATATCATAGGCCGTCTTTACAATCTGGTCTAATCCGGTCTCTTTAACGCCTAATTCTTCTAGGAAAGCACGCTTTTCGTCCATTCCTAATCCGGCTAATTCTTCCTCAATCTTGGCACAGATTGGCAAAACCGGAGCTTTTTCGCATTCGGCATAAGCTTTAACTTTTTGGAACAGCGGACTTCTGAACGGGTCGCTGATATCATCTTCGGACATATTTGCGATATAAATTACGGGTTTCAAAGTCAACAAATGGAACGATTTTAATAGTTCTTTTTCTTGGTCATCATATTCCAAGGACCGAGCGGGTTTCCCGGCGGACAAAGCATCTTTAATTCGGAGTAACATTTTATATTGGGCAATTGCCAATTTATCTTTGGTGGCAGCTTTACGATCTACTTTTGCGATACTGTTTTCTACTGATTCATAATCAGCCATAATCAATTCCGTATTAACAATCTCGATATCTCTTTTAGGATCAACACTGCCTTCGACATGGGTAATATCCGCATCGGTAAAGCATCTTACGACATGACAGATTGCATCAACCTGACGAATGTGAGAAAGGAATTGATTTCCTAATCCTTCACCTTTAGATGCCCCTTTAACTAACCCGGCAATATCCGTAAACTCAAAAGTTGTATAAATTGATTTCTTAGGATGAAACATCTCAATCAATTTTGTCATTCGATCGTCTGCTACTTCTACAACGCCAACATTAGGATCTTTGGTGGCGAACGGATAGTTAGCGACTAAAGCCTGTGATTTAGTAATCGCATTAAACAGCGTTGATTTTCCGATGTTTGGTAATCCGACAATTCCTGCAGTTAAACTCATTTCTTTACCTCTTGTTCCTGATGATCTATGACCTTCTTAAGTTTACGCTCAAATTCGGTGCGGGGAAACATAATACTTGTGCCGCAACCTAAACATTTAATCTTAATGTCGGCACCCATACGAATAATCTGCCAATATTTAGATTTGTGACAAGGATGTTCTTTCTTCATTTCCACAATATCGTTTAACCCATATTCAATCATTCTGATACGCCTCCCATACCTTTTCTAATAATAAAATACTAGTCAAGGAGCCTACTCCTTTAGGCACCGGAGTAATCATAATATCGCGTTGGGCAAAAGATTTAAAATCAACATCGCCGCACAGCTTGTTATTCTTATCTAAATTAATTCCAACATCAATTACAACCGTGTGATCTTTGACCCAAGATCCTTTGACCAATTTTGCATTACCAACCGCAACCACTAAAATATCGGCGTCCAAAGTCAGAGAAGATAAATTCTGCGTCCGCGAATGCGCTATCGTAACGGTCGCATTCCGATTAAGCAATAATTGAGCTACCGGTCGGCCAACGGCTGAAGATCTTCCGATAACGATTGCCCGTTTTCCTTCTAGCGGAATCCGGTAATAATCTAACATTTTCATCACCGCCAAAGCTGTCGTCGGAATAAAACCCTTCTCTTTGGTATATAAGCTTGCGACACTACGGCTGCTTAAACCGTCAACATCTTTATCAGGGGGTATCGAATCTAGAATCTGCTGAGTATGATATTTCTTAGGTAAAGGCAACTGAACGATAATTCCGTTGATTTTTGGATCAATACCTAATTTCTTAATTTGAGAAATCAATTCATCCTCACTGATACTTTCCTCGTAGCCAAACTCTTTTACTATGATTCCGATACTTTCAGCTTTCTTATTTATCCCCCGTCGATAAGCTTCCGACCCTTCATCATTGCCAACATAAACGACCCCAAGAGAAACAATCCCCACTTTATTTGCGATTTCAATTTCTTTTTTTAGTTTATCCTGTAATTCCTGGGCAATACTATTACCGTACAATATTTCAGCCATGAGTTAATTCCTCGCTATCCACCATAATGGTTATCGGTCCGTCGTTAAGTAATTCAACTTTCATATCCGCGCCAAAAATCCCGGTTTCAATCTTTAGATTACTCTCTTGCAAAGTCTGATTAGTAAAATCGTATAAATCGGAAGCATCTTGATATTTAGCGGCTTTCTCAAAGCCCGGTCTTCTGCCCTTGCGGATATCCGCATATAAAGTAAATTGAGATATTGAAAGCACAGAACCTCCAACCTCAAAAATACTGAGATTCATTTTACCGTTTTCGTCATCGAAAATTCTTAATTCCAGAACTTTCTTTATTACCATAGCTACGGTTTCCTTGGTATCGGTCCCAGTAAATCCGATCAACAATAAATATCCCTGACCGATTTGACCATGAACCTTACCTTCAATCGTTACTTTAGCGTTTTTTACTCTTTGGACTAGTACTCTCATAGTGCTCTTATTTTAGCCTATTTTTATGATTGAAGAAAGGTCTACCTTGTCAGTCTTTGTCCGTATTTATTAATTCCCCATTTCCAAATGAAACCAAGATATAAACTCATGATCATCATAACCAAAATTAATTCCGGCAATTGAATCTGCTGTTTCACGATTCGTAACGGGATGGCCAGACTGTTGGTCAAAGGTAAATAAGACAATACCTTCAACCAGATATTCTTTGATCCATCGTATAGCATCATCAACCCATAGTAGATAAGGATTCCTAAAATCTGAGGTACCAACATAATTCCTGCCGTCTCTTCAATTCTTTTAATCCTGGCACTACTTAACGCTAGAATCAATCTTTGGATTGAGGTTCCAACAAGCACAATCAGTATGATCAGATAATAATTTTCCTTTGGTAAGGAAAAAGAGCTTTTGCTTGTTAAATCAACGATTCCTTTAAATCCATCATAGATATATCGAACGATTGACCAACTGAAAATTGATAAGATTGCAACCAATAAATCCATGCCCAAACTAGCCCAAGCATAACTTATCACCGCAAAAATATGACCGCTTGGTTTAATGGCCACCAAGAGAAGATCGGTCATCTTGGTTAGTTTCTCCTCGATGATTTCCTGGGAAATAAGGTTTCCCCGTGAAATAGCTAAGAAATAAGTTAAAGTAATTATTACTAAGATTTCGGTATGAGATTGGGGAATGTTTTCTGCAACCTTCAGTGAAACGTCAGAAGGAGAAATGATATGTTTTAGATGCTCGATTTGTAAGTTGCTCAAATGGTGAAAACTGATCAAGTTATATTCCTTTTGATAGCTTAATTGCGCATCTATTTTTTCGCTTGCGTCTTTAGTAAAAATGAATTCGTCACTATCGACTAAAGTTACCGGTACCGATTTATCAACATAAACTTTAATCTTGTTGGCTGTATCAATAGCGTTATAAATCAAATCGCCAAATAATAAGATCCCTACGACCACGAATATTACCATCCATTTTATCCAAGAAGATGAAGATCTAAGTTGTCTGAGAAGCTTAAAATTCATTATAACTTTGATTACTTTGAAATTATTCACGGCATATTCTGCCTTCCTTGAAATGAATTACCTGATCGCACAGCGAAGGTATCAATTCACTTTCGTGACTAGACAATAAAACGATTCGTTCTTTTTTATATTCTCTTATAACTTCGATCAATTTGCGTTTATTATTTACATCCAATCCCGTAAAAGGTTCATCCATAACTAAAATTTTGGGTTCATAAATTACCGCCGTAATAAATTGAACTAATTGTTGGTTTCCTTTCGATAAAGACTGTAGGTTTCGATATTTCAATGGCTTGATACCAAAAATATCCAACCATTTATCGATTAGCTTATTTACCTCGCTTCTCTTTACTCCGTTTAAATGAGCCATTAAGGCAATCATTTCATTTACTAAACAATCACGGTATAAGCTTCGTTCTTCCGGAACATATCCTTTAATCTTGGTCGGGAATTGATTTAATGCAAGCCTTTGATATTCAACTGAACCAAAGTTTGGTTTAATCAAACCGAGAATTATGCGAAATGTCGTGGTTTTGCCACAGCCGTTGTTTCCAATCAAACCGGTAACTTCATTTTCATAAGCTCTAAAACTACAATCGAAAATACCTTTTCCGTTTTTATACTCTTTGGTTATTTGTTTAACTTCCAACATTGCCATATCACCTCATAATGTGATACGGATTTTTTAGTTATTTTCCTACTTAGATTCGATAATTCTTTTAAGAATATACGCGGCTGACACTAGTCCTGCAGTTGCGGGGACAAAAATTGCACTGCCGATTGGATGTTTTTCTTTTCGTGTATTTCCCTCTGGATTCATGCCGGTTATATTTTTTGCCTGTTCACTAGAATACACAACCGGAAATTTCAGCGATCCAGATTCCTTACGAATAAGACTGCGTAAAGATCTAGCTAAAGGATCATAAGAAGTTTTATCTAAAGTAGTGATACCTACTTTGGTTGGATCCATTCTTCCGCCCATACCCAATGAACTGATAAAAGGAATATTTTTCGCTTGCAGTTGTTTTATTAATTCCCATTTGCTAGTTAAAACATCTATCGCGTCAATTGCGCCATCAATCCTATTGTTAAATATCTCTGGTAAACTCTCCTTATTTATAAATGTTGGATATTCGACAACCTTACATTGGGGGTTTATATCTTTAATTCTTGCATCGGCAACTTCCGTTTTCTTTTTTCCCACCGTAGAATTTAAAGCAATGATCTGGCGATTTATATTAGTAGAATCAACCGTATCAAAATCAACTATGATTAATTTCCCCACCCCGCTACGAGCCAAACTTTCAAGTGCAAACGATCCAACTCCCCCCAGGCCAAAAACAGCAACCGTTGTGTTTTGAAGTTTTTCTGTATTTTCTTTTCCGATTAATAATTCAAATCTTTCGTTATTCATCTTTGCTCCATTCTAAAATATCGTTTATTACTTTACCCCTCTGCCGTAAATCGGTAATATCGTACCAATTTTGGGCGAACTGGTGTTTAAACCAAGTATACTGCCTTTTGATTAATTGATGAGTATTGTGTTTGATGAGAGTTATAGTTTCATCTCTATTTTTGGTTCCAGAAAAGTATTCTTTCCACTCTTTGTAACCAATGCCTTGTGTTGCTCTTAATTCAAAGAAATTCGGATATTCTCTTGTTAATGTATAGACTTCATTTTCAAGCCCAAGAGCAATCATTTTTTCAACTCTCTGATCAACGACCTTGTATAACTTCTTTCGATCCATAGTACAGCCAATAATAAATAAATCATAAACAGGCTCATGTTTCTGCAGCGCTTCGCCTTCCGATTTCGTTAAGCCACTATTCGCAATTGTCAATGCTCTGATTACTCTTTTGCGATTATTAGGATGTATTGATTCTCCGGCTTTACTATCGAGTTTTAATAATTTAAGATACAGTTCTTCATTTGAAAATGACGAATAATCGCCAATATTCTCTTTAACTTCATTAAATATATAGTCATACGTTAGAGCTTTTAGATATAAACCCGTTCCCCCAGCAACCACCGGTATTTTCTTATTATTAATGATTCTAGTTACTTCTTTACGTCCATCGAGCTGATAGTCTCTGACGCTGTATTCTTCATCAATATTCTTAATATCGATTAGATTTTGAACTATTCCTTGGGCTTTATTGTTGGGTACTTTAGCAGTTCCGATGTTTAATTGCCGATATACTTGAAAAGCATCGGCACTAATGATTTCCGTACTAAGCCTTTTCGCAATCTCTATTGCTAGTTCACTCTTTCCGACACCGGTTGGTCCTAGTACAATTATGACTTTATCCACGTTCAAATTCCTTTCTTAACTCAGAAGAAGAAAGCTTTATTATGGTTGGCCGTCCATGTGGGCAATTGAAAGGCTGCGAACAATTTCGCAAATTTTCGACTATTTTTTCCATTTCCGGTAAGGAAAGATGGTGATTGAACCGTATAGAACTATGGCAAGCCATGGTAGCCACTAAATGTCTTTGAACATCAGAACGTTTTTTACTCATTTCAAGATTGTTTGAATCCATTAGATCTTTGACAACCGCCTCTACATCAATGTCCGTCAACCAATTTGGAATCTCTCTGCATATAATAGTGTTTGTTCCAAACTCTTCGAAATGCATTCCAAACTCTTCCAGCATTTTTTGATAATCACTAAATTCATTTTTCTGTGTCGGAGTGACATCGATTGTCAGCGGGATTAATAAAGGCTGAAGAGTGACCGGCTTCTGATTTACTTGTTTTGATAATCTTTCAAAGTTAATTCTTTCAGCCGCTGCATGTTGATCTATGATATATAAATCGTTATTATCCTGGGCCAGTATGTAATCATCCTTAAATTGTCCAATTATTCTTAATTCCGGTAATACTCTATTCTCGTTGCATACATTTTGCGATATTTTAGGATTTAAACCATCTTTTCTATCTTGCTGTACTAGATAATTGGCGTCTTTATTTTCACTGATTTCCATACGGTCGTGGCCAATAACTCCATTATCCTGATCAATATGCCCGGGGTTTTGAAACGATTTTTCGGTCTTGCTATCTACTGAATCTTTATTGTCCGCTGCTATTCCACCCTGACTTAAATTCTCCGAAGAACTTATTAAACTTTTATCATCAAAATTTAATTGTTCCGTGTTTCTACTGCTTACATAATCATCTTTTGAGTCTTCAAGTAATTCTCTATTAATTGTATAGAGATTTGTTTCCTTGAATTTATATTTCTCTTTAAGTGCCTGTACAATCCCGTTTTTAATTAACATCGCCAACTGCTTTTCTTTACTGATTCTAATTTCCCACTTTGATGGATGTACATTGACATCGACTAATTGATAATCGCTTTGCACTTTTAGAATGCAGATTGGATACCGATCTTTGGGCATATACTCGCTGTAGGCTTCTATTACCGCTTTTTGAATTTCATAATCTCTAATCATGCGATTGTTTACATATATTTGAATATACTGTCTGGTTGCTCTGGTGATAAAAGGCATTACAAGCGAAGCTTGAATTTTAAAATCATAATCTTCAAAATTTTCTTCAATTAAATTCTCACTGGTCTGCTGTCCATAGAGACTATATATAATTTCTTTTAGGTTGTTATTACCCGTTGTTTTAATTCTTAAAATATCGTTGCTATATAACCTAAACGCAATGTCCGGACGGCCAATAGCGAATCGTTCGACAACCGAAATAATCGCTGATCCTTCAGACTGTTCTGAGCGCATATGCTTAAGTCTAGCCGGAGTATGATAAAAAAGACCGTCTACCGTTATCATCGTTCCCTTTGCGGCCGCCTTAGGCCCTGCATAAATGGTTTTTCCGTATTCTACTTTGATTTCGGTACTATCATTGCCATCACTAGTCAGAAGATCGAATCGCGAGACCGATGCAATCGATGGCAAGGCTTCCCCCCGAAAGCCTAAAGTACTGATCTTAAATAAATCGTTGGTGTCTTTAATTTTGCTAGTAGCATGCCTTTGTAAAGCCGTGCTGGCATCTTCTTTACTCATTCCGCATCCTTGATCAATCACCACAATTCTCTTTAATCCGCCATTTTCTATTCTGATTTCAATATCCTTAGCACCAGCATCAATCGAATTCTCAACCAATTCTTTAACTACGCCCATTGGCCTCTCAACGACTTCACCAGCTGCAATCAGGTTAGTAAGCTGTTCGCTTAATTTAATTATTTTACCCATTAATCATTACCTTCGTGTTTATTTGCCTGCATTTTAAGGTCATTTACTAACTGTAAAGCTTCAATTGGAGTCAATTGATTAGGATCTATTTTTTGAAGAATACTATTGATTTTATCGAGGTTTTCTGGGATTTTCTCCATCATGATTATTTGAGATTGAGCATTTATCTTTGCCTTCTGTTGCTGCTCAAAAACTTTTAGTAAACTCTTTGCTCTGGTTAAAACGCTATCCGGTAATCCCGCTAATTTTGCTACATTGATTCCGTAAGATTTATCGGCCGGTCCTTTTTTAACTTTATATAAAAAGGTAATTTCATCCTTATCTTCATGTACCTGAACATGCACATTTTTAATTGTAGAATCTGTTTCTTCCAAGCTAGTCAATTCGTGATAGTGAGTGGAAAACATCGTCTTAGCGCCGATGCCGGTTGCGATATATTCCAGGATTGCCTGTGCCAATGACATTCCGTCATAGGTAGCCGTTCCTCGACCAATTTCATCAAAGAGAATAAACGAATTCTTCGTCGCATTTTTAAGTGCGCGATTCGCTTCACTCATTTCCATCATGAAGGTTGACTGACCGCTTAAAATATCATCAGAAGCACCAATTCGTGTAAATATTTTATCGAAGATTGGAAGTGTTGCTTGCTTAGCCGGAATATAACAACCAATCTGAGCCATAATTATCAACAATACCGTTTGACGCATATAAGTGGATTTACCACCCATGTTTGGACCGGTAATAATTAAAATATTATTGCCTTTATCCATGTCAACATCATTAGGAATATATGGATCCTCTAAGTTGATGCTTTCTATTATCGGATGTCTCCCCTGAACAATGTTAAGATTTCGATTATCATTAAATTCTGGGCATATATACCCCGGGTTACTTGAAACAATACTTAAGGTGTAAAGACAATCTGCCAGGGCAATAACTTTGGCCAAGGCTTGTAATTCAGAAGTGTGTTTTTGAAGCTCCTTTAACAATTCAGCGAACAGCTCTTTTTCGCGTAAAATTGCGTGCTCTTCCGCGTGAAGAATATCATCTTCTTTGGCCTTCAATTCTGCCGTAATAAATCTCTCGCCTGTTGTTAGGGTTTGTTTTCTAACGTATCCGAACTCGTCTTTTACTAGATTCAGATTACCCTTACTGATTTCGATACAATATCCGAAGATCCGGTTATAGGAAATTTTTAAATTTTTGATTCCGGTTCTTTCTTTCTCTTGGTTTTCATAATCCAATAACCACTTTTTACCATTTTTCTGAATTGATCTTAATTCATCCAATCGAGGGTCATAACCATCCAAAAACATCCCGCCTTCGTTAGTATAGATCGGCGGTTCATCTAAAAAGACGTCTTTTACTAATTTATCGGCTTCCTGTCCGTTATTTACTTTTTCAAATTCAGGATAGAGACCCGAGAGTTTCATGATGTTTAAGATTATTGGGGATTGTGTTAATGTCTTATCCAACCTCATACAATCTCGGGCATTAAGACTTCCGAGCGCGATTTTCGAGATTAATCGCTCTAAATCGTAGGTTTCGTTCAGTGCCTTCTTCAATTGATCCTTATATTGATAATTTTTAATAAGAAAGGCTACTTCTTGTTGACGACGCATGATCTCGTTCTTGCTTGTCAAAGGATATTCGACCCAATTCTTTAATAGTCTTGAACCCATTGCTCCGCAGCAATGATCCATAAAATTCCACAGGGTAAGATTACCGGTGCTGGTGTGTAAAGGTACTACTAACTCTAAATTCTGCTTCGTTGCATAGTCCATTTGAAGAAAATCACTATCTCTATTCATTGACAAGGGTTCTAAATTGCTGACCACTTGCTTTTGGGTTAGTTCTAAATAATTTGTTAGTCTGGCAAATGATTTACGAATTCGTTGATCATCAATCTTAACTAATAGTTTCTCATAAGTCGGCTTTAATTCATCGTCGTCGCATTCCGAAAGAGTGATTCTGGCCATCTTGGCAATTTTGCGTATTTTCTTATCGCTTATCATCTCCGAAGATACAACTAATTCTTTTAATCCTTTTGCTTTGATAAACTGAACCAATTCCGTCGAATCATGATCTAATAAAAAACCCGTAGTCTGTCCTGTCGCCAATTCCGTTATTGTTATTGCATATCCATATCGATAATCTTCTATGGCTCCTAAATAGATTGATTGCTTTTCGTCTAATGAATCATCGAGGATGGTTCCCGGAGTAATAATCTTAATAATATCTCTTTTAACCAAGCCAATTGCTTGAGCCGGATCTTCTAATTGTTCGACAATCGCTACTTTATACCCTTTGTTAATTAAACGCTGAATATAGCCGTTTACGGCATGATGCGGAACGCCACACATCGGCACTTTATCTTTCTGCCCAGCACTTCTACCAGTCAGAGTCAAATCTAATTCTCTGGAAGCTAATTTTGCATCATCGAAGAATAATTCATAGAAATCCCCAAGACGATAGAAAATCAACGCCTCTGGGTGTTCTTTCTTTATTTCTAAATAATGTTTCATCATTGGGGTAAACTCTGCCATTACTTCACGCTCCTACAATGCCTTGATTATATCACAAAGAAAAGGGATAACTTTCGTTAGCCCTTAGATAACTAGCCATTAGAAACTACCGGCTTGCTGGCTTGTTGCTGCAGATACTTCTTTAGCACTTTAGCGATACCTCGATACAGATTTACACTTCGCGGTCCTAATTCAATTTCCGTACCAATCCGCGTCTCCACAATTCGATAGGCACCAAGTTCCTTGATCGTTTCGATATCCATCTTACTGGGATCATATAAACTAACAACTAATTTATTTACCGCTGCATTCACAATTCGAATATTGGCGATTCCGCCTAAGGCCTGAATAAATTGATCACGATAGTGTCGATTCTTTTTACGATCTAAGAAATCTCCAGACAAGATATAATAATAACTTCTCGTCATGAATAGATATCCGACAAAATAAATAATTCCAACAATCAATAGAATAATCAGGGTATTAAGATACTTAACATTAGTTAAATATGGAATTGCCGAAATGATTGTCCCAGGTAAAGCATAGGCCAAAGTACCGGTATATGAATAACCTAAAGTAACCGACATGGAAGCCAATATAGCATATAGACTAGACATCGCTACCGTATGCATAAAGAATAGAGCCGGCGCCGTTATAACCAAGAATAATTCTATCGGCCATAGCATACCGGTTGTTATTGAAACTAGTATTGCTATCGCCAAAAATAATCCATATCGTTTTCTGGTTAAACGATCCGAGACCGTGGAGAATATTCCAATCAACATTCCCGGGATCGCAAAGATATTCATAATATAGTATGGAGTGATAAACCGACCATAACCGGTCGTTGATAAGTTTTGGGAGAACAAAGCGGTCCAGACTCCAACATCCCCGGTATAAGATTTTCCGAAAGCATCCATCCATGATCCACCAAGATTTCCGAGCCAGAAAGTATTATGAATCAAATCCTGTAAATCCAAGACGCTCAGAACCCGTTCAGTAAATCCATAGACAAACATATTTGCAGGATTATAAATATTGGAACCAATGAAGTTAAATAAATTCTGTAACATGCCAAAGAAATACGGCCAAGCAAATGCTATTAAAATCGCTGATAGCGCCGTAAATACTAAAGTCGTAATAAATGACCAGGTGTCATTATCAATGAATGCTAGGATTCCGTACGTAAATCTTCTACGCGATTTGGCATAACACCATTTGGCAATCCACACTACAATAATTGTCCCAATGAATCCGGTCAATAATGGATACTTAAGTGTCCCGGAACTTACCACTGATGATATCTCTGAAGTTTGAATCCCCAGAATTGAGGTATAACAATAGGTCGGTAACTTAGTCGATGAGGCATACATCGTCACGATATTGAAGAGAAGATAAGCAATGATTCCAACATAAGCAGGAACGGAATCTTCATAACGTCTAGACAAAATTTTAATTACCAACAACAATGGTAAACTATTGAGAAGTAGACTTCCGGTATATTCCATAACTTTACAGACAGTAAGAAAGATCTCGTTGGTTATATTTATATAAGGAAGAATATTTGGATTTTGAAAGAAATCTCCGATTCCTAAAAGAATAATAGCAATAAGTAAAACTCTTAGAGGGAAACGAAAGACATCGATAAGGGAATACCATTTCTTCATTTTATTTACCTCTGGTATATAATAACATTATTGAAAATGACTTACAAACGGAGGAACTGCTCATGCTAGATATCAAAGTTGCTACAACCCAAGCTGAATTTTTCGGTTTAGCCAGACTTAGATTACAAGTTTTCGTTGACGAACAAAAGGTCGCTCCGATGTTGGAGATTGATCAACTAGATGATACCGCAATCGAAGTTGTTGCACTTAAAGACGAAAAAGTCATAGGCACTGCAAGAGTATTGGATTCTAAAGACCACAATCAAGGAATTATCGGCAGGCTAGCCGTTGATCAAAATTACCGGCATGACCGCATTGCGACGAATCTTTTAGCTTTTTG
Source organism: Bacillota bacterium (assembly GCA_023426935.1). Classification (GTDB taxonomy): domain Bacteria; phylum Bacillota_I; class Bacilli_A; order Erysipelotrichales; family Erysipelotrichaceae; genus RUG11872. The sequence continues at coordinate 48,442 of JAEZBR010000052.1, forward strand.
CGAAGAAATCATTAGGAATCAAGGTAAGAAGAATGTTATGCTTCATGCTCAGTACTATATTCGCCACTTCTATCAAGAAAAAGGATATCAGCTTGTTGGACAGCCTTTTGATGAAGATGGAATCCTTCATCAGGAAATGGTGAAGAAGTTATGATTACCACTAACAAAGAAATTGAATTGAAGACCATGGTCACTGCCGAACAATTCAGTAAAATATTGAATTATTACCCGGGAAATAATTCCTTTATTCAAATAAACCATTATTACCATTCGCTCAATAAACCATCTTCCTACTTTAGACTTCGTGAGATAAACAATTCTTGGCTGTTTACCTATAAAGAAAGACTTATTGATGGACGACTTGAATATGAAAAAAAACTTAACTCGCCTGATCTAAACGATCCGGATTTGATTGAGCAATTATCTAAGTGGGGTATTATTCCCCCCTTTATTGAAGCTTCACAGCTCATTACCGAGCGAACCGAAATTATATTACCCGATGAAGCACACTTATGTTTTGATCATAACCGCTATGCTAATATTGAGGACTATGAGATCGAGTATGAATTCTGCGGAACATTAGCTTCAAAATTCCGTTTTGAAAAAATCCTTTCTCAAGCCGATATTATATATGTTCCTTCCGTTGCCAGCAAAATGAAAAGGGCACTTATGTCCCTTAATTTACCACAATAAATTCCATATTACTCGGCCATTTCAGATTATTATTTAACAATGTTTTGCTTAAAGGTCTGACATAAACCTTAATAATTATATTATTAATATTTGTGGTTTTTTCACTCCACATTTTTAATTGTCCTGCTGCCGCCTTCACCCAAACATCGTTTCGGGGATTGATCATCATTGGCAAATAAATTGTAACGATCTTATTACGCCAGGAATAGAACTGATGGGGGAATATTAACTTTTGAATCTTTTGATCAGTTGTCAAATATTTTTTGGTCACTTTATTGTTCAAAGAAATTACTTCTTTAGGATAGTTTAATTCTCCCACTTCTTCAGCAATTTCATAAACTCTATTCATTAACAAGTCTTTATGAATCTGCTCTTTTTCTTGCTCAATCGTTCCTTGCTGAAGTAAATTGCTTCCGCTAAACTCGGTAGCTTTAGCTAGAATGAAATTAATTGTTTGATGTTCATCGTTAAGATAAGCATAGCTTTCAAGATATTTATTCACCTTAGAACTAATTCCGAATTCTTCAGGATAAACCGGTTGTCCAAAATAAACTACGTCAATAATTTCAAGACAATGAATTTTCGGTGGGATTACATCGGTATGTAATTTGATTGATTCATATAATTCCTGCTCACTGCCACAACCGTTCTTACATCCATATTTATTCCACATTCTTTTTAAACTCATTATATGTTCTTTAACGAAGTGTCCATACCCCACAAGGACTTTTTTATTCCCACTTCCTTGATTTTTGTTCGTTGAAAGGAAGAATACCAGATCATTGGGATAGAGTTTCTTAATATTAAACCTAGCACTTGGCCGCCAAAAATTAATCGACTGACTTTCGTTCAAACGATGGTACTCAATCATCTTGTTATCAGTAACACATACAACGGCTGCCATAATTACCCTTCCTAGAATAATCCGTAAATCTGATTATTCTCATCTACCCCTATTTTCTCCGCCGCCGGAACTTTCGGTAATCCCGGCATCGTCATAATATTCCCAGTTAGTATAACCACAAATCCGGCACCGGCAGAAATTCTTAGCTCTTTAACTGTAATCGCAAAATCTTTTGGTGCCCCGTAAATTTTTGCGTTGTCCGTTAATGAGTTAGGCGTCTTAGCCATACATATCGGAAGTCTATCCCAACCATATTTTTTATATTGATTTAACTGTTGTTTTGCGAGGTCAGTATAAACAACATTGGATCCCCCATATACTTTTTTAACAATGTCCTCAATCTTCTTTTCAAACGGTTCTTCTAAATCATACAAGTAAGTAAAGTGATTAGGTTGTTCCGTTAATTCTAATACTTTCTTTCCTAATTCTTGCATTCCTTTCGAACCTTTTGCCCAGCCATCCGAAACAACTAGTTCATAACCGTTATCCCGACATAATTTTTTAACAAACTCAATCTCTTTATCAGTATCTTGATAGAAATGATTCAAGGTTAACACAAACGGAACGCCTATCTGTCTTAAGGTATCAGCGTGTTTAAGGGCATTTCCAAAACCTTTATTAATTGCTTCTAGATTTTCGGTTGCTAATTCATCTTTATTTACACCGCCATGTAACTTCAAAGCCCTGATCGTAATAACTAAAACAATTGCATCAGGTCTGATTCCCGCCGTTCGACATTTAATGTCTACAAATTTTTCGCAACCTAAATCAGCACCAAACCCTGCTTCCGTTACAACATAGTCAGCGAGTTTTAATGCTGTCTTTGTGGCGATGATCGAATTACAACCATGGGCAATATTGGCGAATGGTCCGCCATGAATCAACATTGGGGTGTGCTCTAAAGTCTGCACTAAATTAGGTTTCAACGCTTCTTTCATTACAGCCGCGACTGCTACGGATACTTTCAAATCCTCAACAGTAACCGGCTTTCCATCCATATCTAGCGCGACAACGCAACGTTTAATCCGTTGCTCAAAGTCTTGTAGATCTGCTGATAGACAGAGAATTGCCATTACTTCCGATGCAACGGTAATATTAAATCCGTCTGGTCGACTTACTCCGTTCTTCTCACCTAACCCGACCATTACTTGTCTTAGGGCACGATCATTCATATCCATGCAGCGCTTCCACAAAATTTTATCTGGGTCTATTCTTAATTGATTACCCTGGTAAATGTGGTTATCGATTATAGCCGAAATTAGATTGTTGGCGGTTGTGATGGCATGCATGTCTCCGGTAAAGTGCAGATTGATATCTTCCATCGGAGCTACCTGAGAGTATCCGCCTCCGGTCGCACCGCCTTTAATTCCGAACACCGGTCCCAAAGATGGTTCTCTTAACGCACCTACTACTCTTTTGCCCAACGAAGATAAACCGTCAGCTAAACCAATTGTAGTTGTGGTCTTACCTTCACCAGCTTTAGTTGGGGTTATGGCTGTGACTAAAATTAATTTCCCGTTTGGTCTATCGGCTATGCGTTCTAATAATTCATCACTCAACTTAGCCTTATATTTACCGTATGGTTCTAACTCATTGTTATCGATGCCAATCTTAGAAGCAATCGAGTTGATGTTATCGAGGGTTACTTCATGTTCTATCTGTAGGTCAGTTTTTATCATGGTCGTCTTGATTGTTTCACGTGAAACATTCCTTTTACCCATTATACCGCATCCTAATTAAAAAGGGACAACCTTGTCCCTTTATTGTTTTATTCTTCCTTCCATGGCTTTAATCAAAGTTAATTCATCCGCATAATCCAGGTTTCCGCCCATTGGGATTCCGTTAGCCAGCCGCGAAACTGCGACGTTTTTATTCTTTAAGATCTTAGTTAGATATATTGCCGTTGTTTCTCCGTCCAATGTCGGATTAGTGGCAATGATAATTTCTTTGACTCTTTCGTCTATTCGTTGCAGCAGCCCAGCAATATTTATGTCTTCAGGTAAAATCCCTTTTGTTGTTGAGATAACTCCATTGAGAACATGATATAAACCATTATACTTTGTTCGCTCAATGGCAATAATATCTTTTGGTTCCTGAACCACACATATTACCGATTGGTCGCGTTTGCTGTCCTTGCAGATATCACAGACTTCATCTTCGGTCATGTTTCCACAGATGTGACAATATTTAATCTTGTTTTTTGCGTCCAGAAGATCGTGTGCTATCTGTTCAATATCTTCCTGAGGTTTATTAAGTAAAGAAAGCGCATATCTTTCTGCGGTCTTCTCGCCTACTCCTGGCAATCCTTTAAGATCTTCAATTAACAGTTGCATTGATTTGGGATACATTAGTTTTCCTTCTCTTCCTTATTCTCAATATCATAATTATTTTCGCCGAATAAACTGTCTAGCTTATCCTTAGCGGTCGTCTCTAACGGTTTAGCTTCGCCTGCGCCTAGTTCAATTTCATTACTATCTATCGCCGGCGTTTTTACTTCAACCGGTTTTCTTTCAACTTCTGCCTCAGGTAAACTGCCTTCCGCCTTTCTTTTTCTAAACAAGGAAATTAGATCCGCTTCTTCCGTCTTTGTGATTGCGACTAGATACTTATCTTTCTTGATTACTTCTTTGACAAAGGCGCTGATGCTCTCGTCGTCCGTTGCTTGATTAATGTCATTTGCGACACCTTTCGTCAGAACACTGATGATTAAACTATCCTCACTTGAAGCGACGATATATGAATCCATTAACAGACGAGCATATTTAGCAAACTCGAAACTGCTCTCATAACTTGACAGTAATTTCCAGTTCTCAATATCTACAGCCTTTTCTTTCTTAGTGGCACAAACTAAGATTCCTAACAATGTTTCATTGTCGATGTTTATATCTTCTTTTTCCTCGACATGGGTACTTGTTTCACGTGAAACATTATTCACCTCTTCTTTCACTCCTAGCTTATCTAAGGTTTTCTTCATCTCATCAATATTGTGAATCGGATGAAGATCGTTTGTATTTGCTGAGGTATCTTTCTTTTCAATAACCGATTTTGGTGTCATCTCAATTATTGGCTCTGTTGGTTTCTTCGACTTTAAGTCACAAGCCTTGAGAACGGCTACTTCGAAATAGGAAATCGCATTCTCCGAAGTTTTATATTTCGTTAAAGCTTCCAGAAAGATACTTACCAGATTAACCAGTTCATTACGCGAGAACCAACTGTCAATATCTTTAGCTTCATTAACTTCCAACCGTTCTAGCAAACCTGAATCTTCGACACAGTCATAAATCAAAGCTTCTTTCGAAATAACCATCATATCTTCAGTCAACCTTTTAACATCGATACCCTTTTCCCAGTAATCCTTTAAGGTGTGGAAGATGGTCTCCTTATCGTTCTCTTTAATTAGTTTTAAAAGGTTAACTAATTCTGCATTTGGTAATAAGCCATAAATTTCAATTACTTTTTCGGTGGTTAAATCGTTTCCGGCATACGATATACATT
>JAEZBR010000024.1 GCA_023426935.1 Bacillota bacterium
CAGGCGGGGTAAGATAGTTTCTTATTCATATATATATAGTATACATATATATGCTATATTAGTCAAATATAATCCAAAGCTTGTTAAAATCGTTCCTTCTTAAGATTTTTTCATGCGTAATTGCTATAAAATCGAGACCGGCTTAATAACCGGTCTTTTTTAGCGTATAATTTAGGCATGGAGAAACAATATGCGTAAAGTTTATGTCATCGGTGGAGCTAATCTAGATATTCAGGGTTACAGTGATACAGATTTAGAACTGCACGATTCCAACATCGGAACGATCAGATATTCTTTTGGCGGGGTCGGACGAAACATTGCGGAGAACTTAGCTTTATTGAAAGATAAGGTCGCTTTAGTTTCGGTTCTAGGTACCGATCCGTTTGGAATGGATATGTACCGTTATTGTCAAGGAGTCGGAATTGATATGCGTGATTGTCTATGCGTTAATTCCACCACCTCGACTTACTTAGCGGTTCTCGATGGAAATAGAGATATGTATCTAGGAATCAATGACATGAAGATTCTTAAAAACTTGACACCGGAGATCTTAACTAAAGTTCTTTCGAAAGTAACTAATGACGATCTGGTAATGGTCGATACGAATCTGCAACCGGAATTGATTAAATGTATCTTTGAGCATACTAGGGCTCCGATTTATTGTGATCCGATCTCCGGTGTGAAAGCCGAAAAGATTCGACCTTTCTTAAATCGTTTAGAATTATTTAAGCCGAATAAACTTGAAGCCCAGCAATTACTGGGGTATGCTTTAGATTCCCCGAAAACTTACTTACAAGCTTTAAGGGATTTTAGAGAATTAGGCGTAAAGAAGATCGTTATCTCTTTAGGAACGGATGGAGTCTTAGCCAGTGAAGGTAATGAATACTTCCAACTTAAACATCCATCAGTCAAAATGGTGAATGCGACCGGAGCCGGAGATTCCTTCGTCGCCGGATTAATTCATCAAGAGATGATTGGCCGGAACTTGGAAGAAGCGGTGCGCTTTGCGATTGGCTGTGCGATGATCACGGTTCGCTCCGCGTTCACCGTCAGTGAAAATATGAGTGTTGAAAAGGTTGAAGAAATATTAAATCAGACAGAAATGGAGAAAGAAAAATTATGTTAATGAGAATCAATCCGGAAGTTAAGAATGCGTTGGAAGAGAATATCCCAGTCGTTGCGTTAGAAAGCACGATTATTTCCCATGGGATGCCTTATCCCCAGAATGTTCAGACGGCGATGGAAGTAGAACGGATCGTCAGAGAAAACGGAGCCGTACCCGCAACCGTAGGAATTATTGACGGGGTCGGAATTGTCGGCATGACTCCTGAAGAAATCGAAGAGTTCGGTAAACGTAAAGGAATTTTAAAAGCTTCCCGAAGAGATTTACCGGTCATTATGGCTAGGAAGTACTGGGGCGCTTGCACGGTGGCGACCACGATGATTTTTGCGGCTAAAGCCGGAATCGAAGTCTTCGTGACCGGCGGAATCGGTGGTGTTCATCGGGAAGCTCAGGAGACTTTCGATATTTCGGCCGATTTACAAGAACTAGCTCATACCAATGTCACGGTTGTTTGTGCCGGTGCGAAAGCAATTCTCGATCTGAAACTTACCTTGGAATACTTGGAAACTTTCGGAGTCCCGGTCTTAGGTTATAAGAGTGAGGAATTAGGGGCCTTCTATACGACTCATTCCGGACTGAAGTTAGATTATGCGATGGATTCCCCCGAAGATATTGCGAACACGATCAAAGCTAAGCGGGACTTCGCTCTACAAGGCGGAATTCTTATCTCGAATCCCATCCCGGAAGAATATGCGTTAGATCCGGAAGTAATGAATAAGAATATCGATGAAGCTTTGAAAGAAGCGAAAGCTCTAGGAATTCATGGCAAAGAGACCACACCTTTCTTACTAAAGAAGATTGTCGAACTTACCGGTGGTAAGAGTTTGGAAGCGAATATTCATTTAGTCTATAACAATGCGAAAGTCGGAGCCCAAATCGCGAAAGCGTATTGTGCCCTCTTAAGGAAATAAAATGTTTGAGAAATGTTGGAACTTATTAAATAGCCGCGGTGTTGCGCAGGAAGATATGGCCGATTTAGTCTTCTTTCTTCAAAGTAAGTACTATGAAAATTTAACTAGGGAAGAAGTAAACAATGCCCTAGATCGGGTTATGCATAAAAGAGAAGTTCAGAATGCGATTATTACTGGGATTGCTTTAGATCTAGGGGCTGAGAAAAGGACCTTGGAAGATCCGGAATTGACTGGGATTTTAAGAGCCGATGAAGGATTATACGGAATCGATGAAGTTATCGGATTTGGAATCTGTAATCTCTACGGTTCAATCGCGTTAACCAGTTATGGTTATATCGATAAATTGAAACCCGGGATCCTCGAGAAGATCAACGAGAAACATCCGGGAGTATGTAATACTTACTTAGACGATATCGTTGGAGCGATCGCCGCCTGTGCCGCTAGCTCTGTCGCCCATAATCGGGGCTTTGGAGGTTAAATGAAAAAAATATTGATTAGTGTCTTAAGTATTCTCATGTTGTGCAGTATTCTAGGTTGTGCTAAGAAGAACGAAACCATCGCCGGTTCCATTACCGAAGTCACGGCTCAGGATCTGATCGATAAATTCGAAAATAACGAAACCTTCTTCTTTTTCGTGGCTCAGACGACTTGTCCGCATTGTAAGGAATACATCGAATTCTTTAATTCTTATGTGCAAGATAACGCTTTGAACATGTATTATGTCGAAGCCGACGCCAGTGAAAACGAAGGTACTTTCGATACTTTGATGAAAACGTATATTCCGGATGTCGATGAGACTCCGACAACTTATTTTGTCAAAGAAGGAAAAGTCATTGACTCGGTTGAAGGCGATATGAAGAAAGATGCGTTTAATACTTGGCTGACAAGATTAGACGTAACGCTACCTTTAGAAAGTTAAGCGAAGGAAACTTCGCTTTTTTTCAACCATGAAAATAAACTCACTATATATCTGTGTTAAAGATATGAATCGCGCAATCAAATTTTACGAAGACCTTTTCGAAATAAAAGTAACTAAGAAAGATGACTTATTCTCCATCTTCGACTTATCCGGCTTTCACTTCTGTTTATTCAATTATCAGAAAACTAAGGAAGTCCATCAATACGGGAACAGTTGTTTACCTTCTTTGGAAGTAAAAGACCTAGCGACTTTACAAACTAAGCTTAAGAAACTGAAAGTTGTCTTTCCGCTTACCGTGATCGGAAAGAACTATGTGGCCGAATTTATCGACAGTGAAGGTAATCAGGTCGAAATAACCGCCCCGAAGGTTTAACTTGCTTTACAGCTAGATCACATTGACTAGTCATCGTATCGCGATAAATTAAAGCTAAGAAACATGGATGGCAAATGAAAAACTAATAAGCAGTATCTTAAGCCTTCTTGTGGTGTGCAGTATCCTAGGCTGTGCTAAGAAAGAAACGACTCAAGATCTGCTCGATAAATTCGAAAACAACGAAACATTCTTTTTCTTTGTCGCCCAGACAGACTGTAATTCCTGCAAAAATATCTTGTTATCTAGAAACCGATGTCAAAGATAACGCTTTAGATATGTATTATGTCGAAGCCGATGCCAGCAGAAAGAAGGCACTTTCGATAGGAAACCTATATTTCGGATATTACCCATATCCCGATAACTTACTATGTCAAAAGCGGTAAAGTAATTGACGCAGACAAGGTACGCTGACTAATGAGGTGTTGGATACCTGGCTAACCAGATTAAATGTAACATTACCATTAAAAAGTTAAACTTGCGGTATATCTAGACTAAGGATAAAGGTTAGACTATTTCTATTCCCCCAAATCAGTATTTTTACAATTTTGGGAAATAGATTATTTTATTTATATACACTTGTGCTATAGCGATGCTAACCATGCCGACAGCAAAACTCAACCTCTGCTGATTCTGTTTACATCAAATTTATATCCACTATTCCTAACAAATAATCAACAATGTTAATGTGTTCGATTCCATCTCTTGAATAATCAAATTTATCTAGAGAGAACACATATTTTGGTGCAGCATCGTTAATAGGCTTAAATGCTTCAAATTCCCGCTCAATTGTTTCTTTGTTTGTAAGATAGTAGGCAACTTGAATAAAACACTTTTTGTTTCCGTTTATGGCAACAAAATCAACTTCACCTTTATATGTTTTCCCAGTATATACTTCATAATCGCGGACGATAAGTTCATTGTAGATAATGTTTTCTAGAGAAAATGTATCTTCAAAGTTGATTAAATTCGTATTGATTTTTTTAAAACCTGGATCTACTACATACTGTTTTTCAACATAAGTCATTGCTTGTTTTCCCTTGATATTGAATCTTTTAACTCTATTAATTAAACAAGCCTTTTCCATTTTATCTAGATAGCGATATATAGTTTTCTTATCTACAACTTCAGAATTCTGATTCAAAAAAAACGTTTCAATATTTCGACTAGAAAACTCTTTTCCTGAATTTGCCATAATATAGTTGGCTATCTTTTCGAAATTATGTCGGTTAATCTTGGCACGCTCTGTAACGACATCTATATCTAATATTCCTTTGTAGGTCTGTTCTAAGTATCTTTTAATATCATTTTCTCTAGTAAAAGAAAAACGTAATGGGAACCCACCCCACTTAATATAATCTAAGATAAACTCATCTGGAGTTGTCTTTCTACCAATATCATTCACAAACTCATAGCTTTCTGAAAATGAAAAAGGCAGGATTTTAAACTCAACACATCTGCCAACTAATAAAGTAGCCATTTTCCCTGATAGTAGTTTTGAATTACTCCCAGTAATAAAGATATTACAGTTGATAGTATTTCGAAATGATGCAAGTGCTTTTTCAAAGTTACGAACATGTTGAATTTCGTCTAGGAAAAATAAATACTTACCTTTGTCCTTGATCTGTTTATTTATATATTTGTTAAGTTTCTCTGCCGTACGAATCTTTTCAAATCTCAAATCTTCAAATTCAATGCTTAAGATATGAGTGGAATCAAAACCATTGCTAAGGAAGTCATTCTCAATCTGCTTAAGTAATACTGATTTTCCGCACCGTCTAACTCCTGTTAATACTTTGATTAAATCTACATCATAATAAGGTCGTATTTTTTCCAAGTATCGCTCTCGTTTAATATACATACTTTAATTACCTCCAGTAGTTTTATGCGATTATTATGCCACAAATCGCAAATAATTCATAATTTGTGGCACATAATAAACTTCTTTAATATGATAAACCCTCTATCTTCGTGATTTCTCACATTGTTTATCATTCGAATACTCATTTATAAGTCCTGAAAATAGGCAAAACTCTAAGTTAAGTCAATAATGGAAATAAAATAGTAAATGTCCAATACCCTTGGATTGGATAAGCGAATTCTGTGAAGATCTATTCGTAGTCGAAGCAGCTTAGAAAGATGACTTATTCTTAATCTATAGACTATCTAGTTTATATTATGATTATATTGCGAACCAAAAATTAAGGTGATTCAGTAATTACGGGAATTACTAGATTAAAAAATTAAGCACGTTGTATAAAATCAGGTCGAAATAACCGCCCCGAAGGTTTAATTTACCTTAAAAGATGTTTATAATAAAACCAGTATCGGGAGGCAGCACATGTCTAAACTCAGTAAAGTAGGCTTAATTTTAATCTTAATTTTTAGCATATCCGGCTGTGGCAGTAGCAAAGAAGCTTTAGGTACGCTTACCCAGAGTGATGCTAAAACCGTTAAGGAACAGTTCGACGCGAAAGCTTCCTTTATCTTAGTTGCGGACTGGAGTGGCGATAAACAGAGCAGTGAATATTTAAAAGTTCTAAATAAATATATCAAGTCTAATCAAACGACGATTTATTATATCCCGGCGGATGATTTAGAAGCCGATTATAAATATCAAGATTTAAAGAAAGATTATTTAGGTGAATATACCGGAACCATCCCGGCGACTTATTTTATTTCCGAAGGGGAATGTGTCGGCTCAGCATCCGGAGTTCAGACGGAATCACAGCTCGAGATTTCTAGCGCGTTGATTTCAAACAATCAATAAAGGAGTAAGCATGATTACGCAGGTAATCGATGGCAAGCAAATAACCCAGGCTTTAAAGAACCTAGGGGTCAAACCGGGAATGACTCTGGAAGTCCATTCCAGCTTAAAAAATCTCGGTTATATCGTTGGCTACGCGCAGACCGTAGTCGATGCTTTATTAGCTTGCGTCGGTTATGAAGGAACAATCGTGATGGCACTACAATGTGCGGATAATTCCGAACCTGGCAGTTGGATAAATCCCCCGGCTCCCAGAGAGATGTGGGATCAGATTCGGGATAATATCCCAGCCTTTGACCCAATCGAATCAGATCTTCCGGGGATGGGTGAAGTCGTCAATAATTTTAGAAGAAGACAAGGGGTATATTATACTAGACATCCCAGTTGTGCCTTTGTGGCCTATGGGAAATATGCGAAGTTGATCTGCAGCCATCAGAATCTCAACTTCTCCTTAAATGAACATTCCCCCTTAGGCCGAATGGTCGATTTACAAGCGAAAGTCTTATTATTAGGCGTCGACTATGATAACTGTACTGGCATGCATCTAGCGGAGTATGAAAGTCATGTTCGACCGATCATGATCTATGGTTCCGCGATTGATCGGGGACAGGGTAGAGAATGGGTCAAGTATTTAGATCTCGAACTAAATAGCGATGAGTTTAAAGAACCTGGGAAACGCTTGGAGAAAGCTAACTTAGTATCGATCGGACGAATCAACCAGACGACCTTAAAACTCTTTGACCTAAAACAAGCCGTCAATTATACGAAAACTTATCTCAGTGATAAGTATCAATAAATCTTTGGAGAATCTTGGTTAAAGCAGGTTTCAATTCTTTGATATTCTTTTTCGCTTCTGCGCTTAAAGGATTTATCTTTGGATAATCTAGATCCAACACGCCAATAATTTTATCGTGACCTAAAGGTAAGACTAATTCGGCTTTCGAAGCACTATCGCACGCGATATGTCCTGGGAAATTACTAACTTCGGGAACATATAAAAGTTCTTTATTATTGATCGCCTGCCAACAGACGCCGGTATTATAGGGTAAAAGAGCACAAGCGGGTTTCCCCACAAAAGTTCCTAGTTCCAGTTGTTTATCTCTTAAAATATAAAATCCGACCCAGTTGGCATCGTTAAACTCTTGGGCTAAGAAAGATGTAACATTGCTTAGGTTAGATAAAGCGTCATATTTCTCGTCATTGAATTGTTCAAGCTGTTGGTCAATTAAGTTCATAGTCTGATTGTAACATAACTGATTTAGGGTTAGAATATAAAACGTGAACAGGGGAGCGAAAGCTGAGATGTCGATTGACAAACCCTTAATCACCTGATCTGGGTAAAACCAGCGTAGGGAGTTTGCGTTTCCCTGCGCCTTTCAAAACGGAGGTGCTTTTTTTATGAAAAATCAGACCAAGGAATTAGTATGGATGGCAATGTATCTGGCTTTGTTTGTGGTTTTGGATTATTTAGCGAATCTCTTACCGATCTTTAAGATGCCTAACGGCGGAACCTTAGGATTAGGTACGATCCCGTTGATCCTAGCTTCCTACCACTTAGGATGGAAGAAAGGCGTGATCGTCGGAGTTCTCTCGGTCGCTTTACAGTTTCTGACCGGACAGATGTATGTCGTCGATTTCTTTCAATTCTTACTGGAATATCTATTCGCATTTGGGATCTATGGAATCTGTTGTCTATTCCCCAACTGGAAATGGTTCTATTCCGGGGTTGCAATAACTAATTTAATTCGCCTTTGTTTCCATTGGGTCGCCGGAGTCCTTTATTGGAAGACTACCTGGTGGGCCAGCTTAGTTTATCAATGCTGGTACATGATCCCTACCATGATCCTAGGCTTAGTTCTCGTGCCCCTAGTCATGAAGGCTTTGCCGAAGAAAGAAACCGTCAAATCTTGATTATCACTAAAAGGAAACTAGAAATTTGGTTTCCTTTTTTCACGATAAAACTTTAAACAAATCTGGTATAGATCTGGGACTAAGATTTTATCTATCACAATATAATCATTATATGAAGAAATACTTAACGCATAAGG
>JAEZBR010000016.1 GCA_023426935.1 Bacillota bacterium
GGTAAACATACGACTAGACATGTAGAACTCTTTGAGATCGGTTCGGGTTGGGTTGGCGATACACCGGGATTTTCCAGCTTGGATTTCTCGAAAATCAACAGCCGGGATTTACGCGAGAAGATTCCTGATTTTCAACTTCCGCAAAGATGTAAATATGATGATTGCCATCATGATAAGGAACCTGGATGTAAGGTCAAAGAAGCGGTGGAAAAGGGTCTTATTTCTAAAAGACGTTATGAAGATTATTTAGCGGTATTACCCCTATGTGACAAGATAAAGGAGTGGGAACAATGAAACGAATTATCGCACCATCAATATTAGCCATGGATTTTTCTAAATTTGAACAGCAGATTGAAATACTAAATCAGAGTAAAGCTGAAGCAATCCATTTCGATGTAATGGATGGACACTTTGTGCCTAACTTAACTTTCGGGCCGGATATTTTAGCCGGAGTTTCAAAACTAACGAATAAGACTCTCGATGTCCATTTAATGGTAACGGATCCGGAATTCTTCGCTCCGAAGTTTATCGCAAAGGGGGCAGACTTAGTTACTTTTCATGTTGAGACTCTAAAAGATACTGAAGGATTAACTTTAGTTCGAAAAATTCATGCTTTGAATTGTCAAGCGGGGATTGTGCTTAAACCGGAAACGGATGTAGCGCAAGCGATTCCTTATCTTAACGAAGTTGATTGCGTTTTGATTATGAGTGTTCAACCGGGATTTGGCGGGCAGAAGTTTATGCCGGTTGCTTTAGAAAAACTTCATTACTTGTCTTTATGGCGGGATGAACATCAAAAGAACTTCCGTTTAGAAGTTGACGGCGGTATCGATAGCAGCAACATTTCCTTAGTGGCTGGGCAGGGTGCGGATATGATCGTTGCCGGTTCATATATTTTTAAGCATCCTCAGGGTATTCTGAAAGCGATTGACAGTCTTTTATGAGAAGTGTGATTATTGCGGCCGGTTTATTTAATTCTGATTTCGATACCGATATCGATTTGATCGGAGTCGATACCGGCGCGGGTTATTTAGCTAGAAATGGTAAGACGATGCGGTTAGCAATCGGAGATTTCGATTCCGATCATGAATTGGAATTAATCAGTAAATATGCTCAAGAAATGATTGTGCTTGATCAGCGTAAAGACGATACCGATTTAGAAGCGGCGGTTAACTGGGCAAAATCCCGCTATAGTAAGATGATCGTAATCGGAGCCTTAGGTGGTCGTTTAGATCATGAGTTTGCCGCTTTATCCTTGTTAACAATCCGAAATCTGCCAATAGAATTTTATAATTATCACAATAAAATCTATCGTCTGAATCAAGGGGAATATACGATTCAAAAAGACGGTTATCGTTTTATTTCTTTTTTTCCGCTTAGTGAAGGAATCATTACTCTCGAAGGTGTCAGTTATCCTTTAAAAGAGCGAAAAGTAGTACCCAATGATTTATATCTTGTCTCTAATGAAATCTTGGGTGAAGAAGCTAAAGTCAAGATTGAAGGTTCCTTTTTAGTTATCCAGAGTAATGACCAAAAATAAAACACCGACGAACGGTGTTTATTGTTCCTGCTGAGCTTTGAGGGTCTTGAGACCCCTAGCGGATACGCGAATAGTGGTCTTGTGACCATTCTCGTCCGTAACCTTAACTTTATGCAGATTTGGATTCCATTTACGCCGCGTAGCTCGCAACGAATGGGAACGCTTATTTCCGGAGACGCTTTTCTTTCCAGTGACTGCGCATATTCTGGGCATGACGCAACCCCCTTTCCATAATTGCTTTGAGATTATAACATGTTACTTACTCTATTTGCAAGAAACTTGTCAATCGTTTAGCAGAATAATATGATAAAATAACTAGTATAGTCGGGAGGCCGAAAGAATGTCGGAGAAGCAAGTACTAGCAGCGTTAGAAATCACCGATCATGAAATTCGTTTACTGGTTGGCGAGTATTATAATACGCGGGTTAATGTTTTACGTACTGAGATCGTTCCGAATACCGGCATGGATGGCTTAGCAATTAAAAATCGAACGATTGTGGTTAATGCCATCAAAGAGGCGATAAATAACGCTTCCAAAGCACTTAAAGTAAAAATTGAAAAAGTACTTCTGCTAATTCCCAGTTACCGTTTTTCTAAAGAAAGCATTCGCTTAAGCAAAGAAATAGACAATTATAATCAAACAGTGACCATCGAAGATATTCAAACTTTAATTCGCAAAGGGTATACCCATCCGGTTGGTGAAGATCAAGTTCTAATCAATTGGGTACCGGTCAAATATTATACAAATCGTATTGCGTTTAAAAAACCACCGATTGATGAAAACTGTAATATTCTTGAGATCGAGATGGATCTTTTATCGGCGGATAAACTGATTGCTTATGATTATACCAGTGCTATCGAGCAAGCGGGAATTGGCGTTGTCGATATTTGTTTAGATTGTTATGCTTGCGCCAAAGAAACTTCCTTATTCGAAAAATCCGTCGAAAATCCAACGATTTTGATCATGGTCGAAGGACAAGCAACGACTTTAGGCTTTATCAAAGGCGGTAAATTAGAAGCCTGTAAATTACTCAATGAAGGATATTCATTATGGGAAAAGATTGTTTCCCAACGTTATAATGTAAGTACGAGTATTGTTGACAAACTGATCTTCCAGAATGTCAATCTAGCAGTTCAGAGCAATGATAATTCACCGATTTATTTATGGAAAAAAGATGATAATAAAACCTTACAGATCAGTGAAAAAGAACTGCAGGAT
The DNA here is from genome assembly GCA_023426935.1 of Bacillota bacterium. Classification (GTDB taxonomy): domain Bacteria; phylum Bacillota_I; class Bacilli_A; order Erysipelotrichales; family Erysipelotrichaceae; genus RUG11872. The sequence goes on from JAEZBR010000016.1 coordinate 2,760, forward strand.
ACTATCAAACCGGCGCTCAAACATTGGGCTCAAGAGATTAAGGACAGTGCTATCGATTTAATGAAGATCAAAGGGGTGAATATCTTACTATGCGGAAAAGGTGCCGAACTTGATGGCTTAGATAGTTATCTTAGTCGGTGCTTGGAAATTGAGGCTAAGACTTATTATCCAGATACAATCGGCGCAAAAGAAAGTTATTGGAGCGGACTATTAGGAGCGATTTATGCGTTTGTCGATATTTATCCTTTATATCGTAATAAAGAGATGAGTGTCAATCAGGCGGCTTTTCTCAAAATTAACAATCGCAATTCTAAAGCTGAAGAACCTGAGGATTCGGTAAGTAAGAAACTACACGGATTCTTCCAGTATAAATAAGGAGCAAAAACATGAGCGAAAAAAGTGAAGGATTTAAAACAAAAATCAAAGTATTTGGCGTAGGTGGCGGAGGTTGTAATGCGGTCAACCGTATGGCAACCGCTGGGATCAAAAATGTTGACTTCTATGTTGTCAATCTTGACCAAGCGGTATTGGATGCTTCCCTAGTGGAGAACAAAATCTCTTTAGGTAAGTTGGGTGCCGGTGGTGATCCGAAAGTTGGTGAGAAAGCGGCCGAAGAACATAAAGATGAGATTAAGGAAGCTCTGAAAGGGGCGGATATGGTCTTTGTTACGGCAGGATTAGGCGGGGGAACCGGTACCGGTGCTTCTCCGATCATTGCGAAGTTAGCCCATGAACAAGGTTCCTTAACCGTCGGAATCGTTACTAAACCTTTTGCGTTTGAAGGAAAGAAACGGATGCTGCAGGCTTTAACCGGCTTAGACAATCTGAAACAGTATGTCGATTCCTTGATTATTATCTCGAATCAGAAACTTTTAACGACAATCGGCGATGTACCGATCGACCGGGCTTTTGCGGAAGCAGATAATGTTTTAAGACAAGCAGTTCAAACCATCACCGACCTGATTGCGGTGCCGATTTTAGTTAATGTCGATTTCAATGATGTCCGAACAGTAATGAAGAACCAAGGCAGTGCCTTGATCGGTATCGGAATGGCCAAGGGTGAGAATAAAGCCGAAGAGGCGGCTTTGGCGGCTATTAAGTCACCGTTATTGGAAGCTCAGATTTCTGGGGCTAAAAATGCGATTATTAATGTTACCGGCGGATCTGATGTAACATTGAAAGATGCCGAAAAGGTTGTTGGCGTGGTTGAAGGCGCAGCCGGCACCGATCTGGATATTATTTGGGGTTTAGCCATCAATGAACAAGTTGGTGACGGAATCATCGTCACGGTAATCGCGACCGGTTTTGATAATCCAACCGATAAGCCGACCAATATCGTTGCCGATAAGAACGAACATTTACCGGACGACACGGAAGTTCAATATAAGAGGGCGGAAAATGAACCGAAACCCAAAGACGATGAGCCAGACTTCTTCAAATTCCGCGGTTAAAGTCAAAAAGTTCCATTTCTGGTGGATGCTGTCTTTAGGCGGCTTAGAGAAATGGCTTAATCAAATGGCGGAAGAAGGTTTAATCTTCGACCACTATCGGATACCCTATACCTTTGTTTTTCGAAAAGATAAACCAGCGAAACTAGTTTATGTTTTCGATTTGAAAAATTACTTATTAGCGGATTATTATTCTTCCCGCAACGCTCAGAATTGGTTTATGTATAATCTTGGGCGAAATTGGATTATGTGGACCAAACCCCATAAAGACGGCTTGGCCCTTAACAACGAATATGACGATAAGATTTTAAAATCCGTTAAAAGTAATTCAACCATCCACATGGTAATTGTAGCAATATGGTTATTCTTCTTAAGTACCCAACTGACGAAATACTTCACGAATACATTGTTTTTTGTAATTGTGATGTTGAGCACGATTTGGTTAGTCTACAATTTGTTTAAATTATGGCTATATAAAGCGATGTTAGAGGCACGAAATGAAAAAAGGTAAGCTATTACTAATCGGCTTACTTTTATTGTTAGGATCTTGTAGTTCTTTGAAGACGGTTAAGGGAAGTTGGAATGAAAAGACTTATGAGAACAAATACTTTGAATTTTCGCTAACCTTTCCGGATGATTATGAGGTCTTATCGGACGAAGAAAGTAAAAAACTAGGAAACGGAAAAGATCTTGAGTTTATGATTGCACCTGAGGATCATTCACCGTTGTTTCAATTCTACCTTTCGGCTTCCCAATTAAGTAACGAAACAGATTATCTGAATTTTCGCCGTGAATTATCCGCTGCCTTTCTGTCTGACAGCGAAATAAACTATACCATTAATAACTGGGAAGAAATTAAAATCGGTGATCAGATTGTCTATCGTCTGCCTTTGACTTATCTGGGAAATTGGTTCTTAGTCCATGACGATCTGTATTTATTCTGGAAGAATGATAAGATCGCGACTTTGGAAGTTACATATATTGACAATGATTCCAAGGAAGTTGCCGGTATTTTAGCGACTTTAACCAGTTTAAAGTAGTTTAGCGGTTTACATCCTAAGTTTAGGAATCTATAATTATGAACATAGAAATTGGGGAGGATTTATGGCAAAGTATTATCCTGAAACTGCACATACTTTTAGTGAATATCTTCTGGTTCCCGGTTATTCCGATGAGAATTGTATCCCGGACAATGTTTCCTTAAAGAGTGCGGTCGTAAAATATCGCAAAGATGAAAAGCCCAGTTTAATGCTTAATATCCCGTTAGTTAGTGCCATTATGCAGTCCGTTTCCGATGATCGAATGGCTATTGCCTTAGCTAAAGAAGGTGGCATTTCTTTTATTTACGGAGCTCAATCAATCAGTGACGAAGCGGAAATGATCAGTAAGGTCAAAAGTTATAAAGCCGGATTTGTCATCTCCGATTCCAATTTAAAACCGGAACATACTTTAGAAGATGTAGTTAAATTGTTAAATAAGACCAATCATTCGACGATGGCAGTTACTGATGACGGAACCGCACACGGTAAGTTAGTCGGAATTTTGACCAGTCGGGATTATCGCTTAAATAAATTACCGCTAAATACGCCAATCAAGAAACTTATGACGCCGATGGAGAAGCTGATATATGCTAAAGAAGGGGTTACTTTATCGGAAGCTAATGATCTAATCTGGGATCATAAATTAAATACTTTACCGGTTGTCGATGAAAAGGGTAACCTAAGTTCCTTAGTCTTTAGAAAAGATTATTCCGATCATAAAGAAAATCCGAATGAATTATTGGATAAAAACAAGAGTTTCGTCGTCGGAGCCGGGATCAATACCCGGGATTATAAAGAAAGAGTACCGGCTTTGATTAAGGCGGGAGCCGATATCTTATGCTTGGATTCTTCCGAAGGATATTCTTACTGGCAGAAGGAAGCAATCACCTGGATTCGTCAAAAGTATGGCGATACGGTAAAAGTTGGAGCCGGTAATATTGTCGATGCGGATGGTTTTAAATTCTTAGCCCAATCAGGTGCCGACTTTGTCAAAATCGGGATCGGCGGAGGCTCAATCTGTATCACCAGAGAGACCAAAGGAATCGGTCGGGGTCAGGCAACTTCGGTTATTGAAGTAGCCAAAGCCAGAGACGAATATTTCAAAGAGACGGGAATTTATGTACCGATCTGTTCGGATGGCGGAATCGTGTATGATTATCATATGACTCTAGCCTTAGCGATGGGTGCGGATTTCATCATGCTGGGGCGTTATTTCGCTCGCTTCGATGAATCACCAACTAGTAAACTGATGGTCAATGGCAATTATGTCAAAGAGTATTGGGGCGAAGGTTCTAATCGGGCTAGAAATTGGCAGCGCTATGATTTAGGCGGCGACCAGAAATTGACATTTGAGGAAGGTGTCGATTCTTATGTTCCTTACGCCGGCAGTTTGCACGATAATGTCAATATGACGATGAAGAAGATTAAATCGACAATGTGTAACTGTGGGGCTTTAAGTATTAAAGACCTCCAACAGAAAGCGCGACTGACCTTAGTTTCTTCAACCAGTATCGTTGAAGGCGGAGCTCACGATGTCATCGTTAAACACAAGGATGATTATAAATAATGGATAAGGAATTTCAGCAGAAGGCTTTATCACATACCAAGTCATGTAAAGTCTGTAACCAATGTGACGGAGTTGCCTGCGCCGGGCAGATTCCTGGGGTTGGGGGAAAAGGGACCGGCAGTACTTTTAAGCGAAATTACGCTTGCCTCCGTAAAGTTCATCCTCTGATGGATCCTTTAAAATCCGATCGGGAGATTATCACAAAGAGCGAATTCTTTGGCCATCCGATCTCAATGCCAATCTTTGGCGCGCCGATTGCCGGAATGCGACCGCAATATCAATCTGATGTTTCCGAGAAGGACTACGCTTGGGCCATGATCGAAGGTGCCTTGAAAGCGGGAACAATAAGTTTTACCGGTGACGGAAAAGATCTTAATTTATTCTTGGAACCGGCGGAAATAATCAAACAACATGATTATCAAGGCGTAATAACAATCAAACCTTGGGAGCAAAAGGGTTTAGATCTAAGACTAAGTAAAATCGATACGTCAAAATTATGGGCTTTAGCCTGTGATATTGATGCGGCCGGTTTATTATTTCTTCGCGATGCCGATCCCAAAATCACCAATTTTTCGATCGAAGATATTAAATATTTAAAACAAAAGATCAGCTGTCCCTTGATAATCAAAGGTATCCTGACACCTAAAGCGGCTTTGAAGGCGCTTGAAGGCGGGGCCGATGGCATTGTCGTTTCCAATCATGGTGGCAGAGTTCTGGATGATACGCTTTCGACCATCGAAGCATTGCCGGAAATCGTTAAAGCAATTGATAAAAGAGCAAAGATTTTTATCGACGGCGGTTTTAGGAGCGGTAATGATATTTTCAAAGCCTTGTCATTAGGCGCCGATGGCGTCTTAATTGGTAGGCCTTTAGCTTTAGAGGCCATAACCGAAGGTTCTCAAGGCGTAACCAACTATTTGTTCAGACTTCAACAGGAGTTGAAAGAGACGATGTTGATGTGTGGTGCTAATGAGCTTTCTGAAATTACCCCAGATAAAGTAATGATAGATTTTGAAAGATAATGTAAACATATAATACTTTTACTGAATAGAATGTAACATGTTATAATTACTCCATAAATGAGGTGTCTAATGGAACTTGAAAACAACGTATACTTCTGGCAAAAACTCGATACTTTAGTTTTGTCCGGTGAAGTAATTATCGATCGAAAAAAGAATAGTGCGCATCCGACTTATCCCAATTTAGTTTATCCGGTAGATTATGGTTATATAAACGATACCCGTTCGCAGGATGGCGAAGGAGTTGATTGTTTTGTCGGCTCAGGGAAGAAGGAAGAAGCTCAGGCCGTAATCGTCGCAGTGGATATTCTAAAGAAAGATATTGAGATCAAAATTGTTTTGGGATGTACTTCCAATGAAGAAGAAGCAATTTTAAGATTTATGAATCAGACGGATTTTCAGAAAACGATTGTGGTTCGCAGAGGAAAAGAAGTCCCGGCTTGGTCGGAAAGCGATAATTAGTTAATGTCCCAACTCGAAATTAAAAAAATTGGCGTTAATGGCGAAGGAATCGGTTTTGAAGGCAGTCTACCGGTATTTATTTGTGGTACTTTACCTGGTGATATCGTGGAATATCGGATTACGGAGCGCAGTCCCAAACTGATTAGAGGCGAAGTAATTAGTTATATTCGAAAGAGTAAAGATCGTCGGATTTCACCCTGTAAAATCGCGGATAAATGTGATGGGTGCCCGTTGATTGAGGCAAATTATAAGGCACAGTTAGAATGGAAAAAAGAACAATTAGAGACTTTATTGAAGAAAAATCCACGCTTCGATGAAAGTAGTTTAAGTGAAGTTATTCCGAATCCGAACGAATTAGGTTATCGCAACCTAGTAAAGCTACCGGTAATGACCAGTAACGAACAATTATATTGCGGGCTGTATAAACGCGGGACCAATAAAATCGTAAGAATCGATAAATGTGTTGCCCATGAACCGGAATTGGAAAGTGTCCGCTTACAAGTACTTCAAATTCTTAATGACTATCATTTGAAAGAATATGACCGTAAAAAACGGACTGGCATCAGATACCTTTATCTGCGGGGTATCAATCATAAATATCAGTTGTCTCTAGTATCCGGTATTGATCATTTTGAGCCGGCGATGATTGAAAAACTGATGGCGATTCAGGGAATGAACTCGATTTATCAGAACATTCAGACCGCACATAATCCTAGTGAAATCTTCGGTAAACAATTCATTCACCTAGCCGGAACGAAAAGTCTTAGTTTCAAGGTTGATAAACTGCATCTATGTTTATCATTGCCTTCTTTTTATCAGATGAATACGGTTCAGGCCGTTAAACTATACGAAACGGTAGCTTCGTTAGTACCAGATGAGCTAAATGAGATTGTTGAAGCGTATTGCGGAATCGGCGCAATGAGTTTGATGGTCAAGGATAAAGCAAAGAAAGTGACCGGAATTGAATTTTCGGCTTCTTCAATCCGTGATTCGAATGAAGCTTTAAAACGAAATGATGCGAGCAACGTTAAATTTATCCAGGGTGATGCCGGTGAAGAACTGACAAAAATTACCAAGAAGCGTCCAATCGATCTTTTGATTGCGGATCCGCCGCGCACCGGATTGGATGCCAAAATGGTCGAAGCGATTGAAAAAGGAAAAGTTCCGTTGGTAATCTATGTTTCTTGCAATCCGTATACTTTGGCGTTAAATCTTAACAGTCTCAAACACTATAAAATTAATAAAGTAATCCCGTTGGATATTTTTTCGGGGACTACTCATCTCGAAACGATTGTTTTGTTAGAAAGGACTAAAAAATGAAGTGGATATTAATTGTTATTGCGGTTATTATCGTCATCTTTATAATCTTGGCTTTAGTATATTATAAGCCGTTTAAGGGGTTCTTCTCGCGTAAGGATATCGATTCGGATTTTTCTAAAGCTCCGGAAAACTTTAAGGGATATATTAAACAATACCAGGAAAGTTTACCTTGGCTTAGCCGTCAGAGCAAGGAAGAATTAATAATTAAATCCCGTGATCATCTAAAACTTAAAGGTGAATTATTCCGCTTAAATCCCGGAACGAAGAAAGTTGTCTTGGCAATGCATGGTTATCATGGGGGCGGCGAATATGATATGAGCCGCTTTGTCCGTTTTTATAAAGACAATGGCTATGATTGTCTGATAATAAGTCAAAGAACCCATGAGTTAAGCGAAGGAAAATACATCGGTTTTGGTTATTTAGAACAGTTTGATGGGATTCTATGGTGCCAAAAAATCATAGAATTATACGGTCAGGATGTTAGAATTGTTCTCCATGGAGTTTCGATGGGTGGTGCTACGGTCGATCTAATGAGCGGAAATCCCCAGTTGCCTTCGCAGGTCAAGATGGTTATTTCTGATTGTGCCTATGACTCAATGCTGAATGAAGTTCAGGTTATTTTAAAAGACATGCCGGGATTTGCCAAAAAAGTTACGGTCTTCTTCTTAAGTTTTTGGTGTAAACTTCTCGCTCACTATGACATAAAAAAAGCTTCCCCGATAGAGGCCGTCAAAAAGAGTAAAATACCGACGATCTTTATTCACGGGGCTAGTGACGATTTCGTTCCAACGGTTATGGTTAATGAATTATATTCCAACTGTAACGCTCCGAAATGGTTATTTGTGGTTCCCGGAGCAGGGCACGCATCTTCCTATGTCAGACAACCCGACGAGTATGAGAAAGTCATTAAAGATTTTTGGACTAAATACTAATGCCGATAATCCGAATTCCGCAGGTCGAAGAAATAAAAGTCAAAGATCTAAAACTAAGTATCGCTTTTCAGAACTATCACTACAATCTTTTGGTTGAGGATTCAAGCTTAGTTCCTAATGATAGTTGGCTTAAATATTCTCAGGATGCTAAAATTTATCAGGCTTATGATTTTTTACAGCCAATCTTAAATTTACCAAAGCAACTAACTTTTTATCATGATCTAAATACCCATAATCCTAAGACGGAATATCTTTCAGGTCTTATTTTAGCGAATAAATTGGGAAATGATTGCTTCAGCAAGGATGACTTAAGAACTTTTGCGAATGATCACCAACAACAGGCTTATGCCGCTTATTTATTCGGCGGTTTCGAAGTTGAGAGTAATGTGGCCAGCTTAAAGTACTTACCAACAGCTAATTTTCGTTATTGCTTGATTAAGGGCTATAAGAAAACGCCTGGGGAAGCAATCACGGTCGAACAACTGTTATTTCTCTTAAAAGCATTGGAGACCGATAATGAAGAGATTTTAGGACAGCTTAAGTTAAAGTTAGAGATTCCCGATTTCGCTAAAGAGTTATTAATGCCTCAATGTATTAAGGCCGTTTTACCCTTAGATTCTCAAAACGGATATTTGGTGATAAGTACTCAGGATGATCTGGCGAAAACTTTAATGAAGCATTTTAGACTAAAAAATCCCGAGGTTGAAGCCTATGACCTTAGTTTAGATCGTAATGGGATCTTATTTTCTCAAGGAGGAGAACATGACCGAAGTTGAAATTATCTCCGGTTTCTTAGGAGCCGGAAAGACCACCTGGATAAAGAAATTGTTAAGTGAAGAAACCACCAAGAAAAAAATCATGCTGGTTGAGAATGAGTTTGGACAGATTGGCGTCGATAGCGGTTTTCTGCAGGAAACCGGGGTCAAGATCACCGAATTAAATTCCGGCTGTATCTGCTGTACTTTGGTCGGAGATTTTATCGGAGCTTTGGAAAAGGCCGTAAAAGAATACCAACCCGAACTTATTTTAATCGAACCCAGCGGGGTTGGTAAGTTATCCGATATTATTAAAGCGGTCAAGCACACCGATAAACAAGCCAACATTAAATTATCGGGTTCAATTACCGTCGTTGATGCTAAGAAAGCAAAACTATATCTTCGTAATTTTGCCGAATTTTTTAAAAACCAAATCAGTTACGCTAACGTGATTATTCTTTCTCATACAGATAAGTTGGGTAATGAAGAATTAACGGAAGTGATGACCTTAATTAAAACCCTCAACACCCATGCAAATATCGTAACAACTTCCTGGGATTCAATCAAAGCCCAAGATGTTAACGCTTTATTGAATAATTCAGATCTGTTATTAGAATCGATGTTAAGAGAATTAGAAAATTCCCCGTTGGAACTGCATCACCACGAAGATCCCGATCATCCGGATGCCGACGATGTCTTTAGCAGTTGGGGAGTTCAGGCCGTCAATAAATATTCGCAAGAAGAGTTGACGAATATTTTAAAGGCTATTAATTCCTTGCCGGATTTTCAAGGAATTATTCGGGCTAAAGGATTCTTAGCAAGTGAGGGAAACAAGTGGTTATCTTTTGACTACATCCCGGGAGAACCTGATGTTCAGGAATGTTTACCGCAATATACCGGAAAGATCTGTGTCATCGGTACGGAACTACCAAAAGATAAATTGGAAAGACTATTTGGCGTAAAATGAGGCAGGTACCTATTTATCTTTTTACCGGCTGGCTGGAAAGCGGTAAGACCACAATTATCAAGCTTACCTTAGGCGATACGGCATTCAATGACGGTGAGAAAACGTTATTGCTCGTATACGAACAAGGAACGACTGATTTCGACGAAAAGGAATTAAAGTATCTAAATACTAAGGCAATCTATTTCGACGATTACAGCGGCCTTAATTTGCGTAAACTCGAAGAATTGGATCAGATTTATACGCCTGAAAGAGTAATGATTGAATATAACGGAACCTGGTCGGTAACTGAATTACTAAATAAAAAATTACCCGCAGGTTGGGAAATGGCTCAGATTGTAACTACGGTCGATAGCAGTACCTTTGCGAACTATCTTAACAACTTTAAGTCCATGATGTATGAACAGCTGCGATATTCGGAACTGATTATTTTTAACCGTTGTGAGCAATCAATCCGCAAGAGTTTTTTGCGCGGAAATATTCGGGCTTTTAATCGGCAGGCACAGTTAATTTACGAGGATCCTGAGGGAAATGTTACGGAGATGACATCTGAAGAATTGCCATTCGATTTAAGTAAGCCAAAGATTGTAATCGGTCCCGATGATTTCGGGATATGGTATATGGATGCCTTGGATCATGGGGAGAAATATGTCGGCAAGCTTCTGGAGTTTACGGCCCAGGCTTTTCCGGCCGTTCAGTTTGGTAAACCAATCGTGGTGGTCGGTCGTTATTCAATGGTATGTTGTGATAAAGATAAAGCCTTTTTGGGTTTTGGGGTCATCGATAATGACGGGAAAGGAATCGAAAAAGGTGAATGGGTAAAAGTCATAGGTAAAATAAAAATAAGCCATGATAATAAGTCTAATCAGGATTATCTTTCCTTAACTGATTCATCACTTACTAAATCAGAACCTCTAGTAAATCCAGACGTCGGATTTTGAAACAATTATCGTTGCGAAGTTATCTTAGGTTGTGCTATACTAAACCAGCGATGGCCTGTTGGTGAAGTGGTCAACACACTGGATTCTCATTCCAGCATTCAGGGGTTCAAACCCCCTACAGGCTACCAATTTGCGAACAACGAGATTTCTCGAAAATATAGATTTGGACGCTTAGCTCAGTTGGGAGAGCACTTCCTTGACGTGGAAGGGGTCATGGGTTCGAGTCCCTTAGCATCCACCATTGTAATCAAAAGCCCTGTAAATACAGGGTTTTTTGTTGTTTTAGATAACTTTAGGTAAGAATACTTGTCATTTTATTAATTTCACTAACGATTCCGGTCAAATCACTCTTATACATATGATTATATACATTTAATGTGATTGATAAGCTCGCATATCCAAGATACCTAGAAACTAAAGCTATATTCGCTCCCTAGTTTATCAAAAGACTTGCGTAGCCATGCCGGAAGTCATGAATTCTGATCGTTCTTAAACAAAATTTATGACATACATCACTTTAGACTTTTGAATAGTGGATTCCAAAAGTGATATGAGACTTACGTAAAGCCTCCAAGACGAATCGAAGTCTTCAAATGAAGAGTAATACTCTTTGAGTTCTTTCAACACGCTTATGACTACTTTCGGCATTGGTAGAGTAAGGTAACTGCCCTTTGTCTTTGGACTTGTAATAAAGTAATCGCCATCAACAAACTAGTAGAAACTAATTCTTCTCTTAATCAGAAGGTTCTTACTATGCTTAATAACTTTAAAAATAAGCTAGGTAATAATTCAGAATATTACAAGAGCATCAATAAATTGACTGATAATTATGTAAAAGCAATTAGTCAGTAAAAAAATGATGATATTAGATCAAAAGATATGTAGTATTTAAGTAATAATGGATTTATTCGTTATACTGATGAGGATTACAACAGAATAGTCAATAAAAGTAATTCAATAGAAATTGCTTCTAAAATTGAAGATGTTATAGATTTTTATCATAAATGTTTCGATGAGGGGTTATCAGGTAAAAGATTATATTTAGCTATTATTGATAATGAATTATCTAGAAGATTAGTTTTAGAAATAAACAATAGATATGATATAGCTAACTATAATAAAGGACTAATTGCTGATGGTATTAGACATTACAATAATAATCACGGGAATGATAAAAACGAACAAAAAAGAGATAATATTAAAGGCGTCACAGATTTTGAATTAACACATTTACTAGATCTAATTAATAATTTTGAAGCTGCATCTATTTCAATTGAACATAATAATGAAATTCGTTTGCTTACTAAACATAATAATGTTTATTATTTAGTGTTGCTAAATCAAGGCACACTTTAAGTTTAAATGATATTTATACTATTCATCCTAGTAAATTTATTCAGTACTATGATTTATACAAGGATGAAAAGAAAAATGGAACCTTACTTTCGACAGTTGACTATCCTAAGACCGTCAACGCAACGTCCGAAACGAGCCGACGTGCTGGTTCCAAAGATAAACTAACACAAGATTTAGAAAATGTAAATAACGCCTCGAATGAGGATTGCGTAATTTATGAAACGAAAATGATAATGTCTCAATGAAACAAGATTGATTATGTCCCAAGGTACCTTGGGACATAAAGATCTATAGTAAGATATCTCTTTACCACTGGAGGTATCTAAATTGAGAAAGGTAAATCTAAGAATGAACAAAGATCTTAAGTATAATGTCATTAAAGAATTAGTAGATCATAACGGGAATAAGAAACGAGCTGCACTTAAGCTTAAATGTACTAACCGAAATATTAATCGGCTTATTGTCACTTAGCAAAATACGAA
>JAEZBR010000076.1 GCA_023426935.1 Bacillota bacterium
AATAAATATCCACCAGCTTAGCTGGTGGTTTTTCATATGCGCCTATAAGGCTCTAATACTGGCCGCGCCCTAACAGGCGCTTTTATACGGCTCGTCACTTGCATTTCTATCGTCTACTGCCCGTAAACGGGCTGCCAGGTATTGGAATCGATAACTGTTCTCCCATCTTATCTTCTTCCAACTGATTCCTTATATACTCTTTTATCTTCTTTTCATTCTTCCCTACTGTATCCACATAATAACCTCTACACCAGAACTCCCGATTCCGATACTTGTATTTTAATTCTCCAAACCGCTCATACAACATTAGGCTGCTTTTCCCTTTCAAATATCCCATAAAACTTGATACGCTCATCTTAGGCGGTATCAGCACGCACATGTGAATGTGGTCAGGACACGCTTCCGCTTCTATTATCTCTACCCCTTTCCACTCACAAAGTTTCCTTAGAAATTCCCCAATCTCTCTCTTTTTCTCGCCATAAAAGACCTTCCGGCGATACTTTGGTGCAAACACTATGTGATACTTACAATTCCAGGTTGTATGTGCTAGACTTCTATTGTCATTCAAAAGATGACCTCCTCTTTTCTTTAACTGCAGTAACGAGCCGCAGTTCTAGATTATCAGAGTGAGGTCATCTTTTCTACTCATAGGTTTAACCTCTTCTATACCCCCTGACTATCAGGGGGTTTTGTTTAACAAGAAAAACACCGCCTCAATTCGAAGCGATGTTTGTTAATTAAGAGTTAGTCTCTTCCAAGGTAATCGTTAAGGTACGCTGGGAAGAATTACGACTGACAATAATCGTAACCTTATCTCCAGCTGTATGACTCTTGATAATGGTCATTACTTCTGATGCCGAAGATACTTCTTTTCCATCAATAGAAACGATTCGGTCTCCGCTCTTCATTCCACCCTTTGAGGCATTCGAGTTTGTATCTACACTGGAGACATATACTCCCAGTTCCGAAACGTTATATTGATAGGCCTGCTGCTGCGAGGTAACATCAGTTAACGATACACCTAATTTAAAGCGGCCGGAAACATATCCTTGATTTATCAGATCCTCAATTACGGTCTTAGCGGTATCAATCGGAATTGCGAAACCAATTCCCTCAACATCTTCGCCTGAAGATTTTGCGTTGACGATTCCGACAAGATTACCATTCATATCGAATAAGCCACCTCCGGAATTCCCTGGGTTAACCGCGGCATTAGTTTGTAATAAAGTCATGGTATTGCCACTAATGGTAATTTCCCGCGATAGAGCGGAGATAATGCCAGTGGTTACTGATCCGCCTAAAGATCCTAACGGATTTCCGATAACGACCACACTCTGTCCCGTTAAGAGATTTCCGGAATTTCCTAAGACGGCAGAAGTCAAACCTGTTGCTTCAATCTTTAAGATTGCTAAATCAGTATCAGAATCTGTTCCTACCAATGTTGCTTCATATTGCGTGCCATCAGTTGTGGTAACCGTAATTTTCTTAGCGTCTTCGATAACATGATAATTCGTAACGATATATCCGTTCGCGGTAACAATCACACCGCTTCCGGCGCCACTAGTAACATACTTTCCTAAATAAGTACTGGTTGTTACCGATTCGGTTGCGATTTCAACTACCGAATCAGCGACTTTACTAACTACTGATTCAACCGCCGTCTCACTAGAAGTCCCGGTATTTGCCGAAACGTTCTCTGCTGTCTCGTAGATAACCGTTTGGCTGGAACTGTTCTTATTTGTCTTGCCGTACAGGTAAGCCCCACCAAAACCTGAAGCCCCACCTAAGATCACGACTAAGGCTACGATCACGATATTTTTGGCTAGGCCTTTATTAAAATGATTGCTCTTCTTAGGAAAAGTCGACTTTAGACCTTTGCTTTCGTCATTAGGAAGCGGTTCAACTTTGATTACTTCCGGATCTTTTATTTCTTCGTTTGTTTCTTTGTTGTTCTCGTCCATTTCAATTACTCCTTCATTACGCCTATATAATCCCTCTTGATTGTGAAGTTGGTCTGAACAACGCCTGATAATTAACTTATTTAACGATGGTTATATTGTAGGTCTGCCCTTGCGTAACACTGGTACCAAACTTGGTCTCGGAATCCGGATGAATCTGGCCTGAAGCCAAAGAATTAGAAGCTTTCGCAATGAAATTAAAATTAACGCCAGGATAGTTGTTCGCAAAATAACTACTCAGAATCGATACGGTCTCATCATAACTCTTGCCTAAAAGACCCGAAGAGAAACCGACGGTAAAGGTTTTTGGATTACCCAAACTTAAGGTAAAAGTTACTGAAGTTCCTTCTTCAATCGTACTGCCGGAAGCAATCGATTGTTTATAAGCAACATCGGTTCCGTAATCACTACGATAACTTCCGTATTTGAATGAACAATATAGCCCAAGTGCGGAACATTTACTCTTAATATCACTCTTACCCCATCCTCTGAGATCAGGCATAGTTACCGCTTTTCCTTTAGATATCGTAACGGTAATAGTCGCTCCGTTAGCAATCTTTTGGCCTTCGTCGTAAGAATACTTAATAGGCTGACCGCTGGATACCGTATCGGAGAACACATAACTAAGTGAATAGGGAACGCCATAGGTCGATGCCCAAACTTTAAATTCTCCCAAAGTTGCGAATTTTTTCATGACAATCGGCCCTTTGGAAATAACTAAACTGATCACGGATTCTTCTTCCAATTCATCTCCGTTCTTTACATTAACAGAAATTATATTTCCTAAAGTTATCGTATCGTCATATTTTTCACTGAACTGAATATTCAAATTATTCTCAATAACCCAAGCCGTAATCTCCTCGACGGTCATCTTTTCAATATTTTCCACGACAATTTTCTTGCCTTTAGAAATAACTAAGGCCACATTATCGGTTGTTGACACTTGCGTTCCACTCTTCGCCGAAACCGATATAACTTTCCCACGTTCGATTTCGTCGGAGAATTCCGTAGTTAAAGTATATGGAATACCATATTTTTTAAACCAAAGTTCTGCTTCGAATCGAGAATAACCGGTCATATCGACCATCGTCTGGGCTTTTAATTCACTCACTTTATATGCAACGACAATTTTAATCGGTTCTTTTCGAGAAAGTTCGCCGTACTTGTCTTGGGAAATAACCGAATACAGGGTTTCGGTACTATCGGTAAAATCAATTGTGACATTCGTTAAATAATTCGTTTTGATATAGGCGGTAACATCATCCAAATCCCAACCCAACATATTTGGTACAACAATCACTTTATCATAGTTAGGACCAGAAGAAACAACGATACTTAGGTCTTTAACTTCGCTTAATAAAGTCCCTGAAGCAACGCTTTGAGACATAACCGAATACTTCGCAATACTATCCGAATTTTCATAGCTAATTGATATACTCACTTCTTTTTCACTAGCCCAATCCTGTGCCTCAACAATTGTCTTTCCATAAAAATTCGGCACCGTCTCTTGGTTTGGTAATTGATAAATCTTGGCATAATATAAAGAACTGCAAGTTAACGCCATAATTAGAATTAACGAGATTATTAGATCGGCTCCGTTAGTTCTTTTTCTTGCTGTCTCAACTAATAAAGAAATACCGGCTATTAAGGCGACAATAATTAATAAACCCGCCAATAACCATAACTCATATTTGTTAGTTTTATTTTGTGCGAAATTATATGCAAAATAGCCGCAGGCTAAAGAGCCTAGGATCAACAAAGTCGCCAAAGAATAACTCAGTGTTTTTTTCATCGAAGACATTATAACAATTAATATGCGTTTGTCCTAGTTAAACCCCACTTAAATATTAGGCGGTTAATCTAGAAATAATGGTTTTGGTGAATTGAGTTAATTACCTATGTTTTACTTAATTATACCGATGTTTTTTGGTGGAAAACTAAGGTGGAATCCACCATGGTTATCCACCGATTGCCAGTGAATGTGAATTCGGATAAGTTATCCCCAATATTATCCACTAAATTGAAGTTGTTAATTGCGGTGGAAAACTCTAAAAATCCTTATAAACAAAGGGTTTATATATACTTTATTGTGGTGGAAAACTTTTTTTCATCTCATTTTACTCATAGACATTAAGTATTAAAATGTTAGAATGTTTTTGCGGAAAATCACTGAGTTGTGATTATAACCAGAGAATATATTCGCCAAACTAATATCATCGTTAACCGTGTTGATACTTCGTTTTTTTTCACACCATTTGTAAGGAGAGATGTTATGACTAATTTAGAAACTTATTATGCCAATAACTGGAAACAAATCGTCACCAAGATTTATGATACGAAGTATTATGATGAAAGTGTTTTTAAACTTATTTTCGATGATACTAAGTTAGTTTCCATGTCTGATAACAAGCTAATTATCACTGCTCCGACTAATTTAGTCGTAATAATGCTCAATCAGGAGAAAACTTATATTAATACGCAGGTAAATGATTATTTCAAACCTGATACTTCTTATGACTGTCAATTTGTTTTAGATAAAGATTACATTGCGGTCAAAGAAGCTCCCGAGAAAAATAAAGCTCTCGAATTTGTTGATGGAATCAGAGAGGATTTTACTTTTGATAATTTCGTTGTCGGTAATAGTAATAAACAAGCTCAGGCAGCAGCGGTTGCTTGTGCTTATAATCCCGGTAATTTTTATAACCCTTTGTTTATTTATGGTGATAGTGGTTTAGGTAAGACTCATCTTTTACATGCCATTGGAAACTATCTCAAAAAGAATCATCCTGAAATGAAAGTTTTATATCTGCCTACTTATGATTTAATTTCTCGTTTTATTAATTCTACCGGACATAATGCTCCTATTTCCGCTAGCGCATTGGCAGAAAGTATAAGTTCTGTCGATGTTCTTTTGGTTGATGATGTTCAATTTCTCTCGGGAAAAAGCAAAACAAACGATTTCTTTTTTCAAATTTATAACAATTTGGTCAATAATCGTAAACAAATCGTCATTACTTCCGATAAATCTCCTTATGAATTAAACAGTGTTAATATCGAAGATAGGTTAGTTTCTCGCTTTTCTTCTGGTCTTACCGTAACGATTACTTCACCTGAATTTAACACTCGTTTAGAAATTCTACGTCAAAAAGTCAAGGAACAGAAAATTGGCGATGCCGGTAGTATTGACGATGCCTCTTTAGCTTATATTGCGACAAATTGTACCGGTGATGTACGTAAATTGGAAGGAATACTAAATCAATTATTATTTCATCAAATTCAATTTCCGGAAATGAATCTGAAATCTTCTTTGAAAGAGATTTTTAAAACGAATGTTGATGACGATAAACAGGATCCTACTAAGATAATTCGTTGTGTCGGTGATTATTATCATCTAACTAAGCAACAATTACTATCCAAAAGTCGCAGTGCCAATATTGTTACCGCTAGACATATTGCAATGTATCTATGTCGTAAGAAACTTGATCTTCCGTTTAGTAAGATTGGTCAATATTTCAATAATTGTGATCATACAACCGTAATTTCGGCTTGTAACAAGATTGCTAAATTGGAAAAAGAAGATGCCCAGTATGCCGCAGCTATTAAAGAAATTGATTCCCGTTTAAATTGATCCACCGCTTCCACCAATTTTATTAACAAGGAAAATTGGTCAAAATACAAGTATAAATAAGCATATTTTCACTTTATCCACCTTATTAACCGTCATTATTAGTATTGTATTATGTTATTATTAAATAATTGAAGGAGGCCAATTATGTACTTCAAAATATCTCGAAACAAATTATCAGAACTTATCAGTGTGGCTAGTAAAGCAATTTCACCTAATTCGCCGATAGCATCATTATCCGGAATTAAATTTGACATCTATCAGGATTCAATTGAACTTACCGGATCCGACAACGATATCTCAATTAAAGTCAGTGCTAAAAAAGGTGATGATTTCACTTATGAAGTAAAAGAAACCGGAAGCATCGTAATTAATAAAAACTATATTACGGAGATAATTCGTAAGATTGACAGTGATATAGTTGAAATTGAAGTAACAGACGGGAATCTAGCAAAAATTACCGGTAATGCCGCAATGTTTGAAATTAACGGTTATTCTGCAGGTGAATATCCTTTAATTGATTTTACAGAACCAGAAAAGAAATTTAATATTGAAGGAAAAGTACTGAAAAAATTAGTAGATCAAACTTATTTTGCGACCAGTGTTCAAGAAGCTAGACCGGCTTTATCCGGAATTAATTTCTCTTGCGATCCTTCAGGTCTAAGAGTTGTAGCAACCGATAGTTATCGTTTAGCAAAGAAAAAATTAGAATTAGGAATTCCGTATGATTTCAATGTTACGATTTTAGCAAAAA
The DNA here is from genome assembly GCA_023426935.1 of Bacillota bacterium. Taxonomy (GTDB): domain Bacteria; phylum Bacillota_I; class Bacilli_A; order Erysipelotrichales; family Erysipelotrichaceae; genus RUG11872. The sequence continues at coordinate 6,338 of JAEZBR010000076.1, forward strand.
GTTTGATTGATATTTCGCGCACGTTTGCGGAACAAGATAAAATAAGTTTTGCTCTTTCCGAACAAAAAGCGCAATTCCGCAGTGAAAATACAGTTATTCAGACTAGATTGATTGAAGGAACTTATCCGGATACTTCTAAATTTGTTCCCAATAGTTTTGATTACGAATTAATATTATCTTCCAAGGATTTATTAAAGGCTCTCGACAGTTTTGCTTTTATGAAGAATGAAAATGATCAATTTGCGATTGTTAAGTTGAATTTATCTTCGTCTGAAATAATAATGAGTGCTAAGAGTCAAGAAATAGGATCCGCCGTCGTTAAACTACCATTTGATGAATATAAAGGCGAATCATTAGAAATATCTTTCTCTGCAAAGTATATGCAGGAAGCAGTTTCCGGATTAGGTTCAGAAAAAATCAAAATTCGTTTTGCCGGAGCGATGAAGCCGTTTGTCTTAACCACAATCGACGATAATACCTCCTTACAATTGGTATTACCGGTAAGAACTTTTAATTAAAATTAAGTAGTAAAATATCTCAATAAAATAGCCCTCAAAAAGGGCTATTTTTGTGGTAAAATATTAGGGTATGGAAGGAGCTAAAAAAAGTGTCAGAAATCCGCATAAATACTGAGTTTATTACCTTAGGTCAATTACTAAAAATCAGTGATTGGATTAGTTCTGGCGGACAGGCTAAAACGGCGGTAAAAACCTTAAAAATTTTTGTTAATGAAGAAAGCGAAAATCGTCGGGGCCGTAAGCTTTATTCCGGAGATAAGATCAAGATTGAAAACAAGGAGTATCTCATCACTAAATGAAGATTAAAAACCTACGGTTACGGTCATTTCGAAATTTAAAAGATGTATCCGTGGTTTTTAGTCCGGGTCTGAATATAATTTTAGGTTCCAATGGTCAGGGTAAAACTAATTTATTGGAAGCAGTCTATTATTTATCGACAACTAAATCACATCGGAATGTCGATGATCAACAGCTGATTACCAATGGTGAAGAATTTGCGACCTTAGATTGTAAAGTACTTTATCAACAGCACGAGGTTTCTTATTCGGCCGTGATACATCGTAAAGGAAAGACTTTGTGTATTAATCAGCAGCCATTGCGAAAGGTTAGTGAATTTGTCGGTAAGATCAATGCAGTCATCTTCTCACCTTTGGATATGAATCTATTTGATTCTTCTCCGGGAACCAGAAGAAGACTATTGGATATTGAATTAGGAAAAATGTCGACTTTATATATAACTTTCCTCAATCAATATTCCCAATTACTTAAAAATCGTAATAATTACCTGAAACAAGGTATAAATGATTTGAATTTACTGGAAGCTATCAATCAACAGATGATTGTTCCTCAGTTAGAAGTAATTAAACAAAGAAATTATTTGGTAAATCGTTTTAATCAAGAAATCACACCCTTATATCGGCAACTTAGTAATACTAATAGTTCGCTAAAGATAGACTACTTAAGTGTAATTCCCTATAACGCCGACGAACAGATAATGAATGAGCAGTTAGTTGCGAAACAAAAAAGTTATGAGGAACGGGATTTATTGACTAAACAAACCAATTTTGGGATTCATCGCGAAGATATGGCTTTCTGGTTAGATGGCCAGTTAGTCGAAAACTATGCTTCCCAAGGACAGAAACGCATGATCATCATTGCGTCAAAGTTGGCATTACTTAAGATTATTCAGGAAAAAACAGATGAGACTCCGATTCTATTACTAGACGATGTTCTATCTGAATTAGATTTAAATCATCGAAATTGTTTAATTAAATTATTGCCAGCTGAAGTTCAAACAATCATTACGGCCACCGATAAGGACAATATCGAACCGGAATTGTTAGATAAAGCACAGTTATTAAAAATTGAGAAAGGATGTGTTTCGACATGGATGAAATAAAAAAGAATAACGAAGATATCGAGGTAGGTGAAACGTTTACGATTCCTGAAGATATCGAAGAGGTGACCAAGGTCCACAGTGATCACTACGACGCCAAGGATATTCAAGTTTTAGAAGGAATGGAAGCGGTAAGAAAACGGCCAGGTATGTACATTGCGAATACTTCCGGTTCCGGCTTGCACCATTTGGTCTGGGAAATTGTTGATAACGGCATCGATGAAGCCGTCGCGGGTTTTGCAAATGAAGTTGATGTTATTATTGACGAAAACAACATTGTAACCGTCAAGGATAACGGAAGAGGCGTTCCGGTAGACATTCACCCTAAGACTGGCAAAAGCGCCGCTGAAACGATTTATACGGAATTACACGCCGGCGGAAAGTTTGGTGGATCTGCTTATAAAATGTCCAGCGGATTACATGGCGTAGGAGCCACAGTCGTTAATGCCTTAAGCGAATGGATGGAAGTAATCAGTGAAAGAGAAGGTCATAAATATTTTATTCGTTTTGAACACGGCGGACATACCGTCGCTCCTTTAAAAATAATCGGTGATTCCCAAAATCACGGAACGACCGTTAGATTTAAAGCGGATCCGACGATTTTTAAAGAAATAACCAGTTATGATCATAATACGCTAAGAGAACATCTTCGAGAATTAGCCTTTCTTAATAAAGGCATTAAAATCGTATTTGAAGATAAACGAATGGAAGAAAGTCATCACGAAGAATTCTGTTATGCAGGCGGAATTAAAGAATTTGTCACCTATTTGAATAAAGGTAAGACTGTCATCATTCCTCAGCCGTTATACTTTGAAGGCGAAGAAGATAATATTTTGGTTGAAGTGGCCTTACAGTATAACACCGGATATAGTCAGATGGTGTATTGCTACTGCAACAATGTCAACACTGTTGATGGTGGAACGCACGAAGAAGGATTCCGGATGACTTTAGCCCGAATCATTAATAAATATGCCCGGGAAAAAGGATATTTGAAGAATAACGATGAAAATTTCAGTGGTGACGATGTCAAAGAAGGAATCGTCGCAATCATTTCAGTTAAACACCCTAACCCAGAATATGAAGGACAGACGAAGACAAAGTTAGGTAATAGCGAAGTAAGAAAAATAGTTTCCAATATCTTTGGAGAACAGTTTGAGCGTTATCTGATGGAGAATCCGAATGAAGCGAAAATAATCGTTGAAAAGGGTCAGATGGCATCGAATGCCAGATTGGCCGCGAAGAAAGCACGGGAACTTACTAGACGTAAGAGTCCTTTGGAATTTTCTAATTTACCAGGTAAACTTGCGGATTGTTTGAGTAAAGATCCTACGGTCAGCGAAATATTCATTGTCGAGGGTGATTCCGCAGGTGGCAGTGCCAAACAGGGAAGGAATAGACATACGCAGGCTATCTTGCCGTTACGAGGCAAGATTCTTAACGTAGAAAAAGCCAGAGAACATAGAATTTTCGATAATAATGAAATCAAGACAATGTTAACCGCGTTCGGCACTGGGGTTGGGGAAGATTTTGATCTCAATAAACTTCGTTATCACAAAATCATAATCATGACTGATGCCGATGTTGATGGTGCCCATATTCGAATCTTGTTACTGACTTTCTTCTATCGGTTCTTAAGGCCGGTCATTGAAGGCGGCTATGTTTATTTTGCTCAACCGCCATTATTTAAGATAGAGAAGAACCGTAAAATGAACTATGCCTATTCAGAAGCGGAATTGGAAGATTTGAAGAAAGAATATGTTGAGAAGTATGAGATTCAAAGATACAAAGGTTTAGGAGAAATGAATGCGGATCAATTGTTCGATACGACCATGGATCCCAAAACACGGACTTTGATTCAAGTCACCATTGACAATGCCGTGGAAGCGGATCAAGCCTTTGAAATGTTTATGGGTGATGAAGTTGAGCCTCGTAAGGAATACATTATGAAGAACGCACACTTTGTCAAAGATTTGGACTTATAAGGAGGACAAAATGGACGAACTGAAAAACACTAATGTTAATCAAGAGAATGAAAATGAAGCTTATGATAAGGTACATCAGGTAAATATTTCTTCCGAAGTACGAACTTCCTTCTTAAGCTATGCGATGTCAGTCATTGTACAGCGGGCATTACCGGATGCTCGAGATGGGTTAAAGCCGGTTCAACGGAGAATTCTTTATGGAATGAACGATGCCGGAATTACGGCTTCGACTGGTTATAAGAAATGCGCCCGTATCGTCGGTGATGTTATGGGTAAGTATCATCCGCATGGTGATTCTTCAATTTACGAAGCCTTAGTAAGAATGGCTCAAGACTTTTCTTATCGTTACCCGTTAGTCGATGGTCACGGTAACTTCGGCAACATGGATGGAGATGGCGCGGCAGCCCAACGTTATACTGAGGCTAGGATGTCGAAAATATCCATGGAGATGGTTCGGGATCTTAAAAAGAATACGGTCGATTTCGTCGATAACTATGATGGTGAAGAAAAAGAACCTACGCTATTACCGGCACATATTCCCAATCTATTAGTAAACGGCTCGACTGGAATCGCGGTCGGGATGGCGACGAATATTCCACCGCATAATTTACGGGAAGTCATTGATGCGACGATTGCCGTTATGGATAATCCAGATATTACCATCAAAGAAATAATGGAAAACTATATAACCGGGCCAGACTTTCCAACCGGGGCGGAAATCTTGGGCCGCTCAGGTATTTATAGCGCTTATGAGACCGGTCGCGGTTCAATCAAGATTCGCTCTAAATATACGATTAAAGAATTAGACAACGGTAAACATGAAGTAAACTTTACCGAAATACCTTACGAAGTAAATAAAGCGGAGCTAGTAAAACGAATCGGTGACTTAGTCAAGAATAAACAAATTGAAGGAATTACCGATCTTAAGGATGTTTCCAATTCTGAAGGTATTTCAATCTTGATGGAGATTCGCCGGGATGTTCAACCGGAAGTCTTACTTAATCAATTATTCCAACTAACGCCATTACAGACTTCTTACGGAATGAATATGTTAGCTTTAGTAAACAATGTTCCGCGGGTTTTGAATCTCAAACAGATGCTGGAAGTTTATGTTAATCACCAGATTGAAGTTATTACCCGGCGGACGCGTTTTGATTTAAAGGTCGCGGAAGATCGTGCACATATTCTCGAAGGTTTAATCAAAGCTATCGATCATATTCATGAAATCGTGGATATCATTACTAGTGCGAAAAACGATGACGAAGCAATGTCCAGTTTGATCAATAATTATGGTCTTGATGAGATCCAATCAAAAGCTATAATGGATATGCAGATGCGTAGACTTACTGGTTTACAACGGCAAAAATTGACCGAAGAATACGATGGTTTGATTCCACTGATTGCGGATTACAAGGATATTCTAGGAAATCATAGCCGAATCATCGAAATTATCCGCAATGAGTTGACGGAGACGAAAAACAAGTTCGGAGATGATCGTAGAACGGCGATTTCCGATGCTCAAGCAGATCTTGAAGATGAAGATCTGATTCCGGTTGAGAATATTGTTGTAACGATGACGTCCGGCGGTTATATCAAGCGCCTGACGCTCGATACCTATCGCACTCAGAATCGCGGTGGGCGTGGTGTAATCGGAATGGCGCTTAACAAGGATGACATTATCGAACAGGTAGTTTCCTTGAGTACTCATGATTATCTGCTTTGTTACACTAATTTAGGCCGAGTATATCGGATTAAAGGCTATCAGGTTCCTACTTCCGGTCGAACCGGAAAGGGAATTCCAATCGTTAACTTACTGAATCTTAGTAAGGATGAGAAAGTCAGAACAATCGTTCCGGCTTCCGTTGAAGATTCGGAAGGATATCTCTGCTTCGTTACAACTAAGGGCATCGTTAAGCGAACGCGAATCAGTGAATTCGAATCAATCAGAACTAACGGGAAGAACGCGATAGCGTTAAGAGACGACGACGAATTATTCGGAGTTAAGCTGACCCATGGTCATGACGAGATTATTATCGCCGGATCTAATGGCAAAGCCGTCAGGTTCAAAGAGACGGATGTTCGAATCATGGGAAGAAATGCCAGCGGGGTTCGCGGCTTCAATTGTGATGGTTCAAAAGTAGTAGGATTTGCGGTAAGTTATGAAGGCGATTATATCTTATCCGTTACCCAGAATGGTTTTGGTAAGAAAACACCATTAAGTGATTATCGGTTAACCAAACGAGGCGCTAAGGGCGTTACTACCATCAAAATCACGGATAAAAACGGTGAATTGGTATGCCTAAGAGCAATCAACGGAAGCGAAGATCTCCTAATCATTACTGATTCTGGGACGATTATCCGGATTTCCCTAGCGAAAGTATCCGAATTTGGTCGTAATACCCAAGGCGTGAAATTAATCAATGTTGACCAGGAATGTAACGTCTCGGCTGTAGCTGTGGTAGAATCAAGCGAGGAAACGCCTGAAGATACTCAGGTAACTAATGAAGTGAAGGAGGAAAACGAAAATGCTTGATATGAAGTTTATCCGGGAAAATCCGGAACTAGTTAAAAAAAACTGTCATAAGAAGTTTCAGGACAGCAAGATTGAAAAAGTCGATGAATTGATCGCCTTGGATGCCGAATATCGGAAGCTCAAGACCAATGGGGATGAACTAAGAGCAAAGAGGAATTCCATCAGTAAGGAAATCGGCGCTTTGATGAGTAAAGGCGAAAAGGAAAAAGCCGAAGAAATCAAAAAAGAAGTTAAAGATATGGGCGATCAATTAGTCGCTAACGAGAAGAAAGAGAATGAATTAAGTAGTGCCGTTAAGAAGATTCAAATGATCATCCCCAACATTATCGATCCTACGGTACCAATCGGAAAGGATGACTCCGAGAATGTTGAGATTGAGAAATTTGGCGAGCCTACCGTTCCGGATTTCCCAATTCCTTATCATACCGAAATCATGGAAAAGCTATCCGGGTTAGATTTGGATAGTGCCCATAAAGTAGCCGGCAACGGGTTCTATTATCTATTAGGCGACATTGCTAGATTGCATTCAGCCTGCCTAAGTTATGGTCGTGATTTCATGATTGATCGAGGATTCACCTATGTTATTCCGCCATATATGATTCATAGCAGTGTCGTTAACGGCGTTATGAGTTTTGCGGAGATGGATAACATGATGTATAAGATTGAAGGTGAAGATTTATATTTAATCGGCACCAGCGAACATTCTATGATTGGTAGATTCATGGATACAATTCTCAACGAGAAGCAATTACCACTGACCCTGACCAGTTATTCACCTTGTTTCCGCAAAGAAAAAGGCGCTCACGGTATTGAAGAGAGAGGTGTCTATCGGATTCATCAATTCGAGAAGCAGGAAATGATCGTCATTTGTAAACCATCAGAAAGTAAAGAATGGTTCAAGAAACTCTATATGAATACGGTGGATTTCTTTAGATCTCTGGATATTCCGGTTCGCACATTAGAATGTTGCTCCGGCGATTTAGCTGATTTAAAGGCGAAGAGTGTTGATGTCGAAGCTTGGTCACCTAGACAGAAGAAGTATTTCGAAGTAGGCAGCTGCTCGAATCTTACTGATAATCAAGCGCGGCGTTTGGGAATCAGATATACCGGCGAAGACGGGAACAAGTATTTCGCTCACACCCTGAACAATACCTGTGTAGCTCCACCAAGAATGTTAATTGCCTTATTGGAGAATAATCTGCAGGCAGATGGTTCAGTATTGGTTCCGGAGCCTTTACAGAAATATATGGGCGGTAAGAAAGTTCTTAAATAAATTAAATAACCGTAGGTCATTAAACTTACGGTTTTTATGTGGCTTTATTTAAAGACGAAAATAATAAGATAAAACCAATTAATAGTAACGGCCAAATAAGAAACAAATAGGGAGGCAGTAGTTTCGATAATTTACGTCTAATGGTTTTCGTTCTAGTCTTTTTCTTAATATTTGCTTAATTATTGTAAATAGGACAACTATGGTTAGGCCAAGTAAATTATCATAAGCATCCTATACTAAAACTAGACTTAGTTCTTAAGATAATTGCGTTACGATTGAGACATAGAATAAGCTCTGAACAAACGTTTTAGAAAAATTACCGAGGAAAATATGAAAAAAATCATCAGTGTGTTGCTTAGTTTATTATTAACACTTTCTGTTATTGGTTGCTCTAGCGGAAGCGAGAGTGCTCAAGCCTTAAAAGGAAAATGGGAAAGTTTTAGTGGTTATGGTGTAACAGCAGAATATCCTTCTGGCTGAACCCTTTATTCACTTTCTTACGATAATTCTTATACGGGTAAAGCGGTTCTTGCGGTCAGTAAAAAAGAGACCGTGTTTATTAGATGTTATGTCTCTAAGAAAAAACAGAAACCAGTCGCCGATTTATATCCAACCGATGACGCTTCTGCCGAAGAAGTTCGGGCAAAGATAGAAGCCTCAGCTACTTTGCAGGATGGTTTTCCGGAGATTCCGGATGATCTAAATGACAGTACCGCTAGCGAGAATTTCTTAATTAATTTATTAACCTTTACCATGACGATGGAAGACTCCTTGGCTTCTTTCACCGGGACATTACCTAGCAAGAAATCAAAAACATTAGGTACAACTAAAATGGATGACGATGGTGCTTTGGCCGCCGCTAAGAATTATGAAACCAATGCCTGGGGTTATGTTACCAGAAACGGCGATTGGGCAATCGATCCGATTTATGAAAGTGCCGATAATTTCTCGGAAGGACTGGCTTTTGTTACTACTAGCGAGGGCGGCATGTTTATTGACCGGTATGGTGATATGGTGATTGGCGAAGTTAACTATGCTAGTGAAGCAACAACCTATGCGCTTAAAGATAGCAATGGCTTTAAGGAAGGATTGGCTTTAGTCGAACTCGATAACGGTCTAAAAATTAATGAAGTATATATCGATAAGACTGGGACGGTAGTTATTGATGCGAAGGCAATACCTATGCCGGAAGGCTTAGTTACCCAAACTGACTGTTTCGCTTTGGCATCGGATTTCAATGATGGACATGCAATCGTAATGAGATATTTAAATAGTGAAGCCAGTTATTCGGCGCAAGATTATAACGATACATATGTAATCGATACTTCCGGACAGATCGTGACGACCATACCTGGTAGTAAGTATTCAACTCAAACCAGCCTCTTTAATATTTCAAATCATGGATTGGATCCTAACGGATTAATTGAGGTTGCCGATATTAATACCAGACTTATTGGTCAAATAGATATCAACGGTAATGTTATGATTCCTTGTCAATTTGAAAATCTACTTTATGCTGGCGAAGGTTTGTATCAAGGCTATCAAAACGAGAAATATGGGTATCTTGACCAAAACGGAAAGGTCATAGTCGATTATATCTATAGTTCGGCATATCCCTTTGGGGACGGCTTGGCAATCGTCAGCACTGATGGAATCACCTATGGCTGCATCGACAAGACCGGAAAGATGGTTATTCCCGCGGATTATGACAACATCTATCTCTTTAATTATGACAGTGATTCTCCAGGCGTCGCTTTCTCAGATGGTGTGGTCGGTGTTTTAAAAGACGGCTATTGGGGATTGATCGATACTAGTGGGAAACTAATCATCGATTATATCTTTGAGGACAATGGATTCCGGTTCGAAAGTGCCTCTCATGGGGTTATTTGCTACACCAATGGTGAGTATGATTTCATAGCTGATCAAGCCCTTTTCGGGATTCTTAGTAAGGATGGTAAAATTGTTAAAGAACCCTGCTTTAAGATTTTGAATCCGTTCTACGATGCAAATTAAATAATAGATTAAACTCGTAAAATATATACTCTTCTAAATTGTCATGTGTTAGGATATTCATGCGATAGCTCTATACCTCTTTTCTTAACAACTAGATTATAGTGCTATCGTTTTCTTTTTTCTTTCCTTTTCCACATCCATTTTACGCAATCTAATTTATAACTTGGTTGCCGCTTATTTCACTTTAGCTTATAATAGTAGTGGTACAACACGTCAGCTTGAATTTGGTCAGGACCGGAAGGTAGCAGCCATAAGAGTCTGACGCGTGTGTACCACTTTTAATTTGAGGTAGATATGACTAAAGAACAATATATGGAAGAAGCTTTAAAACAAGCCAAGATTGCTTTTGAACTGGACGAAGTTCCGGTTGGAGCTATTATTGTCAAAGACGATAAGATTATTGCAAAGGCCTATAATTTTCGGGAACATTCTAACTTAGCGACCGATCACGCCGAGATTCGCGCGATTAATATAGCAGAGAAATTATTGAATACCTGGCGCCTTGAGGGGTGCGATCTATATGTGACTTTAGAACCGTGCCCACTATGTGCCGGAGCATGCATTCAGAGTAGAATCAGGAAAGTGTATTATGGTGCTCCAGATCTTAAGGCTGGAAGCGTCGACTCCGTTGCGGAACTTTTTATGATTCCGCAATATAATTGCCACCCTGAAAGTGAGGGGGGTATTATGAAAAACGAGTGTGCAAAAATACTTTCCGATTACTTCCAACTCAAGCGGCAAATAAAGAAATAATCTAGTATAATTAGACTAAGTTTAGGAGGCTTGCAAATGGCATATCAAGCATTATATCGTCAATATCGACCACAGAAATTTTCCGAGGTCGTAGGTCAGAAGGCAATCGTTGCGACCTTAAGAAATTCGATTATCAATAAACGTATTGCTCAAGCCTATTTATTATGTGGCCCCAGAGGTACCGGTAAAACGACAATAGCGAGAATCTTCGCTAAGGCAGTTAACTGTGAGAACTTTGACGGGGAGCCTTGTAACAATTGTTCTAACTGCATGGAGATCACTAACGGCTCACACCCGGACGTAATTGAGATTGACGCGGCTAGTAATAATTCGGTGGACAATATCAGAGATTTAATTGAAAAAGTTCGTTATGCACCGATCAGAGGAAAATATAAAGTTTATATCATCGATGAAGTTCATATGTTATCGACTGGGGCTTTTAATGCTTTATTAAAAACTTTGGAAGAGCCACCTGAACATGTTATTTTTATTTTAGCAACCACTGATCCGTTAAAAGTTCCTACAACGATTATCTCCCGTTGTCAGAGATATAATTTCGGAAAGATTAATACGAACGATTTATATCAACAATTAAAAAAAGTTGCGACCGATGCCAAAGTTAAAGCTGAAGATAAAGCTTTGAAACTGATTGCCAGCCTGGCGTATGGCGGGATGCGAGACGCTTTAAGTTTGTTGGACCAATGTATAT
>JAEZBR010000034.1 GCA_023426935.1 Bacillota bacterium
TCCTCTTTTCTTTAACTGCAGTAACGAGCCGCAGTTCTAGATTATCAGAGTGAGGTCATCTTTTCTACTCATAGGTTTAACCTCTTCTATACCCCCTGACTATCAGGGGGTTTTGTTTAACAATAAAGAGATTTGATCGAGTGACCAAATCTCTATTGCTTATTTTAAATTGTATACATCTTTTTCTTTGTCGCTAACGATTACTTGATCATTAACCAATCTTTTTAGTAGCGAGGTATATTCCCGAGAATAAGGCATAAAATTCAATTTATTCGCTAATTCATCTTTATTCAAAGCTGAATCTTTCAATGCTTCCTTCACTTTCTCACTATAATCCCGATATTCCGGATCTTCTTGGACTGGTAAGTAAGCTAAGGCGATTGGTAAGCACAAACTAACTTTGCCTTGTTCCTTGCTTACTTGATACAGAGTGTCGTTTTCATTTACATATTCGCCATCGAAAGTAACCGTAAGTGACTCTTTATCGCAAGTTACTTCAATTAAAGTCAGGGCTTTTTTATGACTGATGTCTAGCATCTCCGCCAATACTTCCGGATCATAATTGCTGACTTCCCCGTCCATGCCGGGATAAATCCGGCTTTCGATTATTTGGTTAGCTAAATAGGTATTCAACGCCTGTAATTGAATATCCGTATCGCCTTCAAAGTGTTTGACTAAAATGTAGGTGTCCAGGCGTTTATCCGCTAGCTTAATATTCAAAGTTCTTACTTCTGGAGAATCGTTCTCTTCAGGGTCAGGAAGCGACAGCTGTAAACTGGAATCAAACGCCTGAATGCGATTTTCTAACGCATACGGTGCGATCAGATCTTCGTCAGCGTAAGCTTCAATATTTGCTAAAGGCTCTTCCGGATCTTCCGGACAAACATATGATTTCTGAGCTCCGGGGATCATTGTAATAATCAAGCAAGCCATCTCATCTACAGCCCCTAAAGCAATCGACGGTTCATACGGGGGATAAATCAAAGATGTCAGTTCATTGACTTTAGCAATCTTCAGTTCCGCTAATTGATTCGCGTAACGGGTTCCCGCTTCGACTTGATCATAATTGTCATCGAATAATTTAATCGCGGCAGTATATACTTCATTATTGTTCGAATTCGCACAACAACAAATCAGATGCAGAAGATCTTTCTTCGTATTAGGTCCATAGACCGGTTGGGTCGTTTGAAAAGCGGTGTTTTGTTCGTTCATGTTTTTGCCTCTAATTGAGTATATCACTTATGATATGGCTCATGGTGCTGGATTTTGAAACTGCGATAGACTTGTTCCAGCACAAGTAATCTAGCTAGTTGGTGAGGGAAAGTCAAATCGGATAGTTTCCAACACCAGTCTGCCCTTTTGATTAATCCCGGGGATACTCCTAGACTGCCCCCAATCACAAAGTCAATTTTTCCAGTTTTATTAGTTCGAATTTTTTCGATGGAGTCAGCTAGTTGTACCGAATCAATCATCTTCCCCTTTAAATCTAACAGAATCACATACTCATCATCATGGATTAGATTTAACAATCTCTGTCCTTCTAATTCAATTGCCTTCTCATTTTGCGCCGGTGAATTAGTTTGCGGGATTTTTTCTTCATTCACTTCTTCGATTGTTATCTTATCGTAACGGCCGATTCGTTTGATATATTCATTGATTAATTCTTTAAGTGATTCTTCCTTGATTTTTCCCACCGCTATAACTTTAATCATAAGCTTCCTCCATGAATTGGGATAACTTGATCGGCAGCTTTTATTTTAAGATCTAATAAAGGTGTTCCGCAACTATACATCGTATTTTTAACCGTCTCTAAAGCGATGCCCGGGGTATTAGCTTCTTGAGAAAGGTGAGCCAAGATTACTTCTTTCGTATCTTTACCAATCACATGGGCAATTATTTCACCGCATTGTTCATTATTTAAATGACCGCTGTCCGAAAGGATCCTGGCTTTTAACATCGCCGGACGATTCGTATTCATTAACATTTCGACATCGTGATTAGCTTCGATAATATAATAATTCGCATCCTGAATCAGTTTTAGATTCTGTTCACTGACATATCCGGTATCTGTGATGTATACCAACTCCTCATCAGCCTTAAAAATATACCCTACGGTTTCTGGAGCATCATGGGACAGCTTAAGCGGAGTGATCTTAATATCCCCTATGGAAAAAGACTCATAGGGAATAACCGTAATCTCACCGACAATACTCTTAATCGGGCATGGTGAGTAAATCGGCAGTTCCGATACAAAGCGAATTCCGTTAATATGGTCGGAATGACTGTGTGTAATTAAAACTGCCGCAACCATATCCAAAGTCAGATTGTTTGCTTGTAATGCCGCATTTAAACGATGTTTAGTAAGACCGCAGTCCAACATGATTGTGGTCTTTTTTGTTCGGATAATTGAACAGTTTCCTTTCGAGCCGCTAGCAAGGACATAATATTCCATCCGTTAACAGCCCAAATATAGACAAGGATTAACTCGGTGCCCGCCCTTATATGGGGTTCCAATCCAAATCTCAAAATGAACGTGAGGTCCGGTAGCGACCCCCGTCATACCGATATTCCCGATTGCTAAGCCCTGCGTGACAGTTTCTCCGGCTTCATAGAACCCGTGTGTTCGCATATGACCATAGTAGGTATAGAAACCACCGCCATGTGAAATAATCATATAGTTTCCGTTAAGACTGGTATAAGAATTCGTAACAACGGTGCCAGCGTCGGCCGCATAAACTAGGCCCCAGGAATCGTAACGATTTACAAAGTCGATTGCGGCATGTCCGCTGTAACAATACCAGTAACAAGAAATCATCGGATTTTTCACCGGATACCAGAACTGTCCGGAACCGGAATTGTAATCAATAACGACCTCCGCTCCGACCCCGACTCTGACTACGCCCTGTACCGGCTGAACCGTGGTTACGCTGGATACTTCTTCTCCGGAAGTTAAGATACCGTTGGTATAAGTATCGTTGTAACGAACATTCCGTTTGCCGATGACCTGCTGAACTTCAACAATCTGTTGTCCCTCAACCATTGATTGATCATAAATATATTTAGTCGCTGTCGGATAAACGTTTTCTTCCGCTAATCTTTCCTTAGTAACGACGACATTGATTGGTGAGTCGAAGTAAGTAATATTTAGTTTCGTGCCCGCCGCTAAAACCTGAGAGTCCGAAGTTAAGACCTCTGGATTCAAAGTAATCAACTGTTGGGAACTTAAGTTATTTCCGACCTTCGAAACGACTCCCTGAACGGTATCGCCATCGACGGTCGTGTAATACTCTTTTTCCGTGGTATCGTAACCATAACTCAAAAACTTAATAATTTCTTCTTCGGTCGTTAAAATATCATCGGCCGCAGCCAGACCTTCGGTAACCGTCATTGTCTCCTTGACGGAAACATTAATATCTTGTTCGCCGTAATTATTTAACGGCGTAATCGTTTTATGATTCTTTAAAGCTTGATAAGAGCTGTCACTGATAAAGTTCAACAAATACTTCTCTCTGGCTTTAGTAAACATATCGACATCTTTAACGTAGATAATTGCGCCGTTGGAAAGTTCGATTTTATTGGTCAAAACCGAAAAGAGATCGTTGTCTTTCAGATAAGCCATCAACTTATCGTCGACGTTCTCATACTCGTAGTATGACTGTTCATTAACCGTATAAACATCTTCGCCTAAGCCGATTGAAGTATTCGGGAAATCTGCTTCGAAATCGGATTTATAAACTTCTTTTAAAGTTTTTTCTAACTTCTCTTTACTGGTTAATACTCCAACTAAATTATCACGTAAATATATTTTGGTGATCTCATGCGGCTCATTCAAAAGAGCGGACTTTGTCTGTTCAATCAAAGAAGTCTCCTGACCGCTATCCTGCTTTAAAGTTTCCTGATTGTAAGATTTAGTTGTCACTACCGAGGGCAGAGAATAAGCCAATACCACAGCGATAATAATTCCTAAAGCCGTTATGCCTATCGTTATCCAAGTTTGTTTGTTTATTTTCTTCATTAATTACGCTCCTTCCGAATATTTAAAATCTTCTTCATCAAAGCAGCCGGTCTCGGTGTCGAACATAAAGGAATCATCCATCAGGGCACCGTTTCGATGTTTGCCAATAATCAGATTGATCTTGCGAACGCGTTCCTCGGTAACTTCGTTAGGATTATGTAAGAAAATAACTAAGTCCGCATCCTGCTCAATAGCTCCGGATTCCCGTAAATCGGAAAGCTGTGGGCGTTTATCGACTCCCCGTTTAACCGATTCTCGCGACAACTGGGATAAGGCAATAACCGGACAATTCAATTCTCTGGCTAACTGCTTCATACCTCGGGAAATTTCCGAAACATCCTGTTGTCTACTGTCATGTTCCTTGGCGACTTGAATCAACTGCAGATAATCCACCAAGATTAAATCCAGACTCTTTCCTTCCGCCTGTAACTCGCCCTGCAGTTTATGACATTTATTAAAAATATCAGAAACTTTCGTCATCGAGTTATCGTCGATATATAATCCCGCATTGACTAAATCATTTTCAGCGGCATATAAGCTATTTTCGTCGCTACTATCTAACTTTCCGGTTCTTAACTTATCGGCCGCAATCTGACCTTTAACGGCCAACATCCGACTGATGATTTGTTCCCCAGACATTTCTAGGCTGAAGAAAGCCACATTTTTACGATAATAGACCGCAGAATTTACCGCCAGATTAACCGAAAAAGCGGTTTTACCAACTGAGGTTCGGGCAGCTAGAATAATCAAATCGCCTCTTTGGAAACCATTGGTATTCCGATCTAAGCGGGTATATCTGGTTTGAACTCCGACTCGATTATCGCCATGCTGATTCATAATATCTTCAACGACTTTGGTCGCTAATTCTCTGGAAGTTTGAAACTCACTCTTCAACTGGGCTTCTGTTACTTTCCGAATTTTAGCTTCGGCTTGGGCGAGCACGTCGTCAACTTCATAAGATCCGCTCTTAGCAATCTTACTGACATCTTCACACGCCGCAATCAATTGTCTTAACTGCGCTTTATCTTTAATAATCTCAATATATTGGGCATCCTTAGTTTTTAGTTTCCCTAAAAACATCATTTCCGCTAGATAATCCGTTCCCCCGATTGCTTCCAATCGTCCCTGATCCTTTAAATAATCGGTTAAAATAGGCAAATCGACACTTTTACCGTGATCATGCAATTCCAAGATTGCATGGTAAATAATCTGATGAGGCTCGTAGTAAAAGTCTAAAGCATCCAACCCTTGATCGGTCGCTTCCGTGATTGCGGAAGGATGTTGAACCATTGAACCTAAAAAGGCTTTTTCCGCTTCAAAACTGTTGGGTAAACGGTTGCCTGCCATGTAAGATACCTCCTTATTCTGCTTTCGTAAGCTGTACTTTAAGCGTCGCAATTACCCCTTTATGTAACTGGACTTTAACGTGATGAAATCCGACGGTATCCAAATTCTCGTTGTCGATAAATTTACGCTTGTCAACGGTCATTTTATAGTTGTTCTCTAAGACACTGACAATCTGCTTAGTTGAAACACTGCCGAAGGCTTTGTCGTCCTTCCCTGTCTTAACCGGAAATTTCAAAGTTAATTTTTCTAACTTCTCTTTTAATTCTTTCGCTGCTTGAACATCCAGCGCTTCTTTTTCTTTCGCATCACTCTTCTGTTTGTTCAATACTTCCATGCTTCCTTTGGACGCCGGTACCGCTAATTTACGGGCGATTAAATAGTTCTGGGCATAACCGTCCGCTACTTCTTTTACTTCGCCTTTCTTACCTACTCCTTTTAAATCATTGATCAGAATTACTTTCATTTTCTTTTTCCTCTTCTTCCTGATACTTCTTAATCGTTGCGATCAGTTCCTTGGTCAGATCTTCGACCGTTATATCCTTTCGCTGTAAGGCAGCTGCGGAGAAATGTCCGCCGCCATTCATCGCTTCCATTATAACCTGAACATTAACTTCACCGTTACTTCTAGCCGAAATCGCGACAGTATCCACATCGATATGGGCGATCACAAATGCCGCTTTAACAGCCTGAATCGATAATAAGAAATCCGCTGCTTTAGATAGATTAGTCCGACTGAAGATCTCGTTGGTCTTGATCGGTGCGACGATATAATCATCGAAAACGCGAACACTGCTAGCCGTAATCCGGTTCTGCAGCTCAAACTCATGGAATGTAACTTTTAATAAGTTATCGGCTTGCTGCGGATCGGCTCCCCATTCTCTTAAGGTTGCTGCCGCCGCAAAGGTTCTCGCACTGGAATGATTCCGGAAGTGGTTGGTATCAACTAACATTCCTGCCAACATTATATTCGCTTCTTGCGGAACTAACTCAATCTTAGTAGGTTGATATTGCATCAATTCCACCAATAATTCCGTCGTACTGGAGGCTGACGTTTCCAAATACACCATACTGGCCCGGATGTTATCGTCCTTACGCCGCCGATGGTGATCAATAACAATAGCCCGTTTAAAGGTTTCTAGCAGCTTTGGCGTTGCGCACAGATCGGAAGTATGATGATCGACAACAATGGCTAAACTCTGCGGTTTGATTAATTCCAAGGCCTGCTCTTCCGAGATGAATTGATGCCGCTGACTTAAAATATCGTTTTCCCGTTCAATTACGCCGGCTAACTTCTCTTCAATCTCAATTTTATTCGCGACGATATAAACTTCTTTATTGATTGACTGAGCAATCAGACTGGTTCCTAAGGCTGCTCCCATGCAATCGAAATCCATGCCCTGATGGCCAAGGATGAAGATTGAATCACTGTTCTCCATCATGCCCCGAATCGATTGAGACATAACCCGGATTCGGACGCCGCTGCGTTTTTCGTTGGATTCGGTGTTTCCGCCGACGAACTGAGTCTCTTCGCCATATTTCCGGATCGCGACCTGATCGCCACCCCGATTCTGTGCCAATTCCAACAATTCATTGACCATATTATCTAACTCGGTATAATCACTGGTACCATAAGCGAAAGCCATTGATAAAGTAATCGCCACTTCCAGATTGTTAGCTTCTTTACGTACTTCGTTGAGAATATTAAATCGATCATTATAAGCTTTCTCATAATTTTCTTGCGTCGTAAACACAACGAATCGGTCATTACGTGTCCGTCTGGCCAACATTCCGTTAGCCTGAAACCATTCCACGACTTTCTGACGCAAATTAGCATTGATTAAAGCAATCTTCTGTTCATCTTCATACTGAATCGTTTCCGCATAGTTATCGAGATTTACTAATCCGACAACGGCTTGTTCCGAATGATACTTATTCTCCAATTCTTTCTGAGCGGTGATATCTTTAAAATATAAACTCTGACTCGCATCCCGTCTCTCAACCAAATAAATCCGTTCATTATATTCAACCTCGATTGTATCGACGTCTTCCTTAAACAACTGGGAAATTTCCGGCAACCAATTCGTTAACCTTTGGCCGACATTATTGATTTGGCGGTTAGTGAAAAGATCGCTCATCCAAGTAATCATGAAATCAGAATCATAAGTAACGATTCCGACATTGCCAAACTGTACCGCTTCATCGATTTCACTATCAACAATCTCCTTGATACTCATCTTTTTTCGGACTTCATCCGTTGTGTATTCATAGATGATCCAAGCCGTATAAATTGCATCGATAACCACGAAAATCAAGATCACTGAAGCAGAACGCATTTTAAAAACGAATTCCAGAATCACCGCAATAGCAATCTCAACCGTGAATAAAATTACAGCACCATATTTTAAGGATTCTAAGTTCTTGTTCATTTATCCTCCAAGTATTTTTAGTCTTAGGTCAACAAAGGAGTCTAACGCTCCAATAATTGCTAGGGCTAGAAACATATATGTTGGGAATACAAATAATAATACCACAACTGCAATAATGGCGTATTTTAAGCCCGCGTGTTTCAAGTAGATTACGATACAGAGATAGCCAAATAAGCACAGTGCCACAAAGCCAGGCATCGCCACCAATAATAGTATCTCCGAATATTGTGATAACCCCGTGAAATAAGGCGAAATTAAATATAAAACTAACAATCCAATCGCGATTCCCGCTAACCATTTCGGTAGTTTCCATTGGGTTAAAGGAACGAATTGCGGAAAATTAATCTTGAGTTTTCTTAAAACGAAATACGCTAAGAGATGAATTAGGAATCCTTCCAGCAAACAGCTGATAAATAAAACACCGTAGATCAATAACCTAAGGTTCCAATTGACCGGTAAACTTACCTTGAATGCCTGAGCCATCAGTTGAACTTCCTGGATATCTAGATTGATATCATAGCCGAAGAAACCGGCGAAGATTACGCAAGTCAGATAAGTCATTACCAAGGAACCTAAGATCGCCGTGATCAGTAACCACGCATTCGATTTTCCTTTACCTAAACCATAGCCATAAACACACCCAATCAAAGCCGAACCCGCCACATAGAAGATGGTAACCGGATTCGCAATGATAAAGGACAGAAGGACTAAGGATAAAGCTACCCATAGTGAGTCTTTTAATCCATATTTAGATGAATAGACAATCAAGGGTAACGGAATAACCCAGATCAAATAACTATCTAAAACGCCGGCTAGCTGTCGGTTAATTACTAATAAGACTCCTTCAAGCGCACACAGTAAAGCGCCTTGCGTTATTTGATGAATATGACGGTTCATTGTTCTCCTGTGACAGAAAACCTCCATCGTGCGAAGGAGGTTTTAGTGATTTATTTAATCAATGACATATGGCAATAAAGCCATTTGTCTAGCCCGTTTGATTGCAGTGGCCAACATTCTCTGATACTTAGCACTGGTTCCGGTAACTCGACGCGGAATAATCTTGCCATTGGCTGAGATGAATTTCTTGAGTAATTCAACATCTTTATAGTCAATGAAGGTAATATTGTTCTTCGTGAAGTAACAAACTTTTTTCCGGATAACACGTTGTTTTTTAAACGGCATCTTAATAGTTTCCTTTCCTTAAAATGGTAAATCGTCAGTAGAGATATCGATTGAGGGGATATCTTCCGGCGTATTGTTGTCATCAGGCGTATAACTTGGCGCTTCCTCAATTGGTTGCGCACTACTTCTGCCCTGACTTGAACCTTTTGGTTCTAAGAATTGAACGGTATCACAAACTACTTCAGTCGTATAACGATTGTTGCCTTGCTTATCAACATATTTACGACTCTGTATTCTGCCTTCCACGCCAACTAATGAACCCTTATGCGTATACTGAGCGGTATTCTCCGCAGATTTATTCCAAACAACACAGTTAATAAAATCGGCTGCCGGTTCTTTACCCTGTCCCACGCGACGATCAATCGCGACGGTGAAAGAAGCCACCGGTAAATTACTTGCGGTTTTACGCAGAATCGGATCTGCGGTAAGTCTGCCTACTAATACTACTCTATTGATTCCTGTCATGTCTCTACCCTCTATTTTTTGACATCATTGAGATTAATCATCATGGTACGGACAACATTGCTGTTGATACGCGATACTCGATCAAATTCAGCAATCGTTTCCGGTTTTGCTTCGAATGTGGTTACATAATAATAACCTTTAGTCATTCCGTTGATCTCGTATGCGAAATCCTTTAAACCCATTTCATCAATCTTTTCGATTTTTCCGCCATCATTGGTAATGATTGCGTGTAATGAGTCTACAAGTTCTTTCCGAGCCGCATCCTCAACATCTGATTTGAGAATGTACATAACTTCGTACTTGTTCATTGGCTACCTCCTTATGGTCTATCGGCCGGTCTTCCGGCAAGGAGTAAATATGGGACATATCTACCCGTGGAACGATTATACCACACTTTATTTTCGCATGATACCCTAATTAATCTCTGTCACCTTTCTATTTAAAGATATGCACGATAAAGCGATTTTCCTAACTATTTCATTGAAATTTCGCTTAAAACCTCATTATTAGCGACCAAATCGACGATTTTGATGGTCTGATTAGTCTGATCGATGATTATTCCGAACTTTGCCGACGAAATGTCTGGATAGCTTACGCCGTTTACCTGATGATAAGTAGTTAACGCTTCGTCGTAACAATAGGTATCGGGACTGCTTTGACCGGAAAGAAGGTCCTCGATATAGAGATATTTACCATATTCCAAGCAGTTTTCGACACTCAGATCTTCTGACTTGAAGACTAAGTTATTCCAGACATATTGAAATTGGGCATCCGAATCCATCGATAAAGCCGCATCCACTTGCGGTTTTTCATAGTTAAATTGATAAAACCGCGTCTTTGTCCAAGTATAATCTATCGGTTTGTTTTCCAATTTCACCATTAACATCCTTACTTCCTGCGGTTTGATGTTAACATAACTATCTTCATATACTATGTTCTTATCTGCATCGTATATTTTTAACGTCCCGCAATAAAAATCGGAAGTCTCATTATTGATTGTTACATACCAATTGTATTCATTCCCGGAGTTAGGATTGAAATAAACCATAACTTCTTTACTATCACCGTTCGTCCGTTTCAGGTACTTAGCATAACTTGCATAAGAAGCGGCCGCATTGTTAGGAATCAGAGGCTGCTGCCCCAAATAGTAGATAAACCCATAGACTGCTAAGCCGATAATGCTTAACGATAGGACTAGATATACCCAATATAGTTTTTTCATCGCTTGGCGAAAAAGGCTTCAATCTCTTCTGGGTCTTTCATAATCATTGAAGAGAGAACCTCGGCCTTATCATTCTTAATAACCACATTGTCTTCGATCCGAACCCCGATTTCCTCTTCTTCAAGATATAAGCCCGGTTCGACCGTAAAGACATTTCCGTTTCTTAATTTGTAATCAGGGATACTGACATCGTGGCATTGTAGGCCTAACATGTGAGAGACGCCATGGAAATAATAATCATTCAAGGAATGGCCTTTTTTCAACAAACCGTGCTTTGGCAGTTCTGAATTGTAATAGGTTAATAATTCTTCATTCAACTCTCTTAAGGTCATTCCGGATCTAACATAAGAAATAATATGTTTATTTCCTTTTAAGACAAGATCGTAAATTTCTCTTTGTCTAGGCGAGAATTTACCGTCTACCGGGACGGTTCTGGTAATATCGGCGCAGTAATGATTGCTTGTCGCTCCCAGATCCGTCAAAAGTAAGGTGTTGGGTTTGATCTCAGAATTATTCTGAGAATAATGTAAAGTCGTCGCGTTTTTTCCGGACGCAAAGATCGAATCGAAAGAATAATCTGTTCTCGCTTTCTTTACTTCGAAATTAAACCATGCTTCCGCTTCAGCTTCATTCATACCGCTATGCAGATTATTCCACATGTGTTTTAGTCCGGTATTAGTTATATTTATTCCTTTAATTAATTCGTTTATTTCTTCTTCATCTTTGACTAATCTTTGTTCCGTAATCAAAGTTGAGATGTCGTTAATCTCAACTGTTGGATAATGCCGTTTTAATTTTCTAGTCTCCTTAACCAGCCAGTCATCTTCTTGATTAAACTCTTCCCGGTGTAAATCGACACCTAAGGATATTCCTTTATTGCTATAGTAGTTTAATAAATCTCCTAATGTATCCTCAAACTCATCTAGATATAGAATCTGGGAAATGCCGGAGATTTCATACGCTTGTTCCGGCAACATCTTTGGTCCGACCCATTTCGCCATGGTTTCGTCAAAGCGCTCAATAAAGAGATAAGTCGATGTCCTTTTATCCTGCTTACACATCAATAAAATCATCTTCTCCCGGTCAATTCCGGTCAAATAATAGAAATCGCGACTTACTTCAAACGGATATTTTTCATCCGCGACTTTATATGGTGCTTGTCCGGAATAGACAAGGTTGATACTGAAGTTTTCGAATTTCTTTTCTAATCTTTCTCTGCGGTTTCGATAGTTCATATTACTTTCCTTTCACATCTTCTAAAGTCGTAATCTTCTGGTTAGGATATTTCGCATCCACATAGTAGACTTTCTTACCACTCATCAGTTGATACAACTGAGAATCATCGGTACAAACAATCCCAGCCTTGATCGCATCCTTATAACATTTAACTAATTCTTTGAGATGAAAGCCCTGAGGGGTTTGCGCCGCGCGTAATTCTTCCCGATTTAAAGTGTTGACAATATGATTTCCTTCAACGACTTTGACTGTATCGGTGATTTTCGTCGTCAGGCATACGGCCTTTTCTTTTTCTAAGGCTTTAACGACCGCTTTCACATCTTCGATATTGATCCAAGGTCTCGCCCCGTCATGAATCAGTACATAGTCCCCCGCTACCGCGAGCAGACCGTTATATACGCTTTCCTGACGGCTCATTCCCCCGGTGGTAATAACCATCTTCGCGGGGAAATTCATGCCTTCTTTAAAATGATTAACCAATTGATCGGAAGCGACTAACACAACTTCGAAACAATCCGGATCGTTAAGAAAAACACTCAAGGTCTTCTTGATCACCGGAGTATTATCTTTAAGCTGAAAAAGTAATTTGTTTTCCTGAGTTGAAAATCTTGTCCCACTGCCGGCTCCTACCACAATGACACTATAACTCATAGCCGGAACCTGCTTTATTTCTTAGCTGCCAACCAGCCCAAACTCCAATAATCCCGCCAATAATATGGGTGATATGGGAAATGCCATCATTCATTACTAAGCCTTCAATAATTTGAGAACCCAAGTAGACGGCAATCATTAGAATCAAAGTTAGTGGAATTTTATCTCCTTTGCCCACAACGGCTGCTAGCATGATTAATAAGAAGACAATACCGCTAGCCCCTAATAAAGCGGAGTCAGGAAAGAAAATCACTTGGACAAGCCCCGTGACTAACGCGGTGACCGCCATTAATTTCAAGAGATTCTTTGAGCCATATTTCTCTTCGACCATCGGGCCAGCTAATAAGATATACATCATATTATTGGCATAATGTTCAAAATTTGCGTGCCCGAAAACATGTCCTACTAACCTAACATAGAATAATGGGTTCAGCAATGAAGAACGATAGACTTCAAAGCAGAGCTGGTTAGATATTCCATTAGTCAAATAATTCAGAATCAGCGAAGCGGTGCAGATAATGACGAACCAGAGAATAACCGGAGAATTGAAGGAAATCTTTTTGAACATATTTTTCCCCTTTTTATTGTTACTATTTTAGCACTTTGAGCGCCATTATTTAATCTCAGGCTTAAATCTTAAGCAATAGCTGTATTTTCTATTGTTGCGGTATCGTTGTAAAATAAGCCTGTGAGGTTGTCATGAAATTTATCTTCGTCTATTTAAAGAAATATCGGTATCAAGCGTTATTAGCCCCATTATTAAAGATGTTGGAAGCGATCTTAGACCTCTTGGTTCCCATTATTATGGCCATGATCATTAATACCGGCATCGTAAATCAAGATCGCAATTATATCTATAAATATAGTTTTCTTTTAGTAATCTTAGGCCTTTTAGGTCTTTCAATCAGTATTATTGCCCAGTATTTCGCGGCAAAAGCCGCCTGCCAGACTACCGCTGATTTACGTACATCCTTATTTTCTAAAATTCAAACTCTGAGTTTTTCTCAACTTGATAAACTGGGAACATCTTCTTTGATTAATCGTTGTACTACCGACCTTAATCAGATTCAGAATGGCTTAAACCTCTTTCTTAGATTGTTTCTGCGCTCGCCCTTTATTGTGTTTGGCAGTATCGTGATGGCCTTTATCGTTTCCTTTAAAGGCGGTTTAGTCTTATTGATCACCTTGCCGTTCTTAGCCCTAGTTGTCTTTGCGATTATGCTTAAAAGCTTACCCTTATATAAGAATATTCAGACTAATTTAGATAATCTTACTTCTAAAGTCCGCCAGGAATTAACCGGGATAAAAGTTATCCGCGGCTTTAACAAAGAGAAGGAAGAGAACGAACAGTTTTCACAGGAAACTCAGGGGTTTCAAGCTAAACAGGAAGAAGTCGGCAAGCTAAGTGCACTGATGAATCCGCTTACCTTAGTAATCATCGATCTAGGAATAATTGTCCTATTGCAAGTCTCTGGTCTCCAAGTCAATATCGGTTCCTTAAATCAGGGCGAAGTAATCGCCTTAGTCAGCTATCTAAATTCAATCTTAGTTGAATTAATCAAACTTGCGAATCTGATTATTCAATTAACGAAAGCTTTAGCCTGCAGTAAACGGGTTGAGGAAATCTTGGAACTTCCTAATGAACAGACGTCCGGAAGGGAATCTTTCGTAGACAATAATTCTCCGCTAATCTTCGATAGTGTCTCCCTTTCTTATGCCGGTTTCCCGGCTTTAACGAATATTTCCTTTAAATTGAAACCTGAATGTTCCTTAGGAATCATCGGAGGTACCGGAGCAGGCAAATCAAGTTTAGTTTCCTTACTGCCGCGGTATTACGATCAAACCGAGGGAAATATCTCTTTATTCGGAAAAGATCTTAATAATTACGATTTAAAGGAACTAAGAAAAAAAATAATCGTTATCCCTCAGAACAACACCTTATTCGCCGGTACCATTCGGGAAAATCTTAAGTTGGGAAATTTAGCGGCTAGTGATGAAGAATTAAGAAAAGCGTTACGAATCGCTCAAGCCGATTTTATTCTAAGCTCTTCTAACGGATTAGATAGTATAGTAGAACCCAACGGTTTAAATTACTCGGGTGGCCAAAGACAAAGATTATGTATCGCCAGAGCCTTAGTCGCCAAACCAAAGATTCTTATTTTAGATGACAGCACCTCGGCTTTAGATTACGGAACAGATGCGGCATTAAGAAAAGAATTAAATAAACTTAAAATTACTCTGATCATTGTCTCTCAGCGCTGTAACTCAATCAAAGACTGTGATCAGATCTTAGTTCTCGATCAGGGAAATTTAACGGCTCAAGGAACACATGCGGAATTAATGCATAACTGTCCGATATACGCTGAGATCTATGAGAGTCAGATCGGAAAGGAGCTTTCAAATGCTTAAGAAAATTTGGAAGATTCTTTCGTTGCAAAAAGAGAAATTAATATTCAGCATTTTCGCCGCAATTATCTCTGTCAGCGGTCTATTGATTATTCCCATTCTGAGTGGTAAAGGAATTGATCTATTGATTGGGGTTAATCAAGTTGATTTCAAAACTTTAAAAGCTCTTTTGCTGGGAATTTTCGTAACGAGTTTGTTAACGGCTTTGTGTCAATGGTTAAACGATATCTTAAATCAGAAACTAATTTATTCATTTAGTTGCAGCTTGCGAACCAAATCTTTTGCCAAATTACAAAAACTATCCATCGGTTATTTAGAAATGCATCCTGTGGGGGAATATATTTCCCGTATCATCAACGATATCGAACAACTGACCGACGGATTATATTTAGCCCTGACGCAATTGATCACCGGAATTTTCACGATTATCGGTACCATGATTTTTATGTTCTCCGTCAATTACCAGATCGCCTTAGTCGTAATCCTAGTCACCCCTTTAAGTATCTTCGTGGCGTACTTCATCTCTAAACATTCTTACCGTTATTTTAAAACCCAGAATAAACTTAAAGGAAATTTAACCGCCTTAATTAACGAAAGAGTCTCGGGAGTTAAATTAATTGAAGGCTATAATTATCAAGCGAAAAACTTTGAAGAATTTCAAGTCTTAAATCAGGGTTTAACTAAGGAAAGTCTCAAAGCAACTTTTATTTCTAGTTTAACTAATCCTTCTACCCGCTTCGTTAATTCCTTAGTTTATGCCGGGGTCGGATTATTCGGAGCTTTGTCCGCAATTAAGGGAAGTATAACAATCGGGGAACTAAGTGTTTTCTTAACTTATGCCAATCAATATACTAAACCCTTCAACGACATCTCCGGAGTAATTGCTGAATTACAGAACTCCTTAGCTTGTGCCGGTAGAATCTTTGAATTATTGGAATTACCGGAAGAATCAGAACCCAATCAAACCGAATTAGTAGTTAAGCAAGGAAAAATTGAAATTTCGCATCTTACTTTCGGTTATCATCCTTCTGCCCCCATCATCAAAGATCTTTCTTTAAGTCTTCAAGCCGGTAAGCATTTAGCAATTGTCGGACCAACCGGTTGTGGTAAAACCACCTTAATCAATCTTATGATGCGTTATTATCCAACCGATAAAGGAACTATCTATCTTGATAACACCGATATTTCTACCGTTACCAAGTCATCTTTAAGAGATAATTATGGCCTGGTCTTACAGGATACTTGGTTAAAAAATGCGACAATTAAAGATAATATCGGTTATGGTAACCCTAAAGCGAGCGAGGCTGAAATTGTTAATGCGGCACGCAAAGCCCATTGCCATGAATTCATTATGAAACTGCCGCAGCAATATAATACTTTGATTGGTGAAAACGGCGAACAGCTTTCTCTAGGTCAGCAGCAGCTATTAAGCATTGCTAGAGTAATGTTAATCAATCCAAAGATCTTGATTTTAGATGAAGCGACCAGTTCAATCGATTCTCGAACCGAATTATTAATCGGAGATGGGTTCGATCAGATGACAAAAAATAAGACCAGTATCATTGTTGCTCATCGTTTATCGACAATCAAAAATGCTGATCTGATTATAGTAATGAATAACGGCGAGATTGTGGAACAAGGAACCCATAAACAGCTATTACTTAAGAATGGTTTCTACGCGAATTTGATTAAGAGTCAGTTCTCTGGGGTCACGATTTAGAGACTAACCAATAATCGAAACTGAGGTTCGAATACTTTTCAATTTCTTCTTTTAATTCTTGATTAATAAAACTTACTCTACCCTTTAAGGTCAGGGGGTCAATATAACGATGCTTGGCATTGATTTTTAAACTGCCGGCAACTTCGGTATCGCTACGAACTACTTTACTTAGTTTGCGATAAGCATCCCATCTTTCTTGATATCTTGGATTGCTTGTTAATTTTTGAATCAATTCCGGCTCAAGCAAATAAAGATCTTCTTCTTTGATTACTTGATCGTTAATCGCATCCTTAAGCAATTGGGCTAAAGTCTCCATCGCATAACGATCGGGATCAGCCGAATACATATAAGAATTCTTCAACATATATTTAACAAATTCAAACGCTTTATCCTCGTGTCTGAAGCCTAATTCATCTTCACCGTTTTCGTTTTTCATTACTTCTAAGTCATCATACATTTCCTGAATTTTAGCTAGAGATATATTTTGATAATTAAAAAAGTTTCCTAAAGTATATTCCAAACGATCCGCAGATAATTTTGGTGAATCGTTATCCGCAATCGAATATAAATGATAATCAGCCACTTCAGAGGTCGTTATCTTTAATCCTTTTAAAACATCTTGAATCTCTTTTGAATGATCAATAATAGCGGTTGTTTTCGCTTCCGTGCTTTCCTGATTTTCATAATCGCCGTGCAAGAAATCAATCACGTGCGCAAAACATGGGGTTGCGATATCGTGAAATAGACCGGCTAAACTTTGAGCCTTATTCTGGGTAAAGTTCCAAACGATTAAGGCTACGCCTAAAGAATGTTCATAACGGGAATAAGCTTTAAGTTTTTTATATTCAGGAAACGACGCATATTCCAACCCACAATGCATCCCGACATCCTTCAGTCTTAACATTTCCGGTGTCTGACTAGCCGTTTTAATAAAATCCGGAATTTCTGAATAATACTTGATCTGACTCATTTCTTTCCCTTCCTAAAATGTCTTTCGTAACGCGATTTACTATTATCTTGGTTAGTTCTTTCAACTAAGACCTTGTTACCATTCAGGTTAACGACTTTAATATACTCACCCTGCATGATTCCTCTTGAATCTTTATCGTAAGCAATCCATTCATTGCCTAGCACCTTAACTTTCCCGGCGATATTTTTTCCGATTGTTTCCGTCACGATACCCGGCTGTAAAATGATTCCTTCAACCTTTTGGGGTTTCGGTTCCGCTTTCTTCTTTCCGGGAATTAAATCAATTAAAGTAGCGAAAAAGGCAATCAGTAAGAAACTTGCTAGTTGTAATAAGATGTTTATATTCAATAAAGCCAAGAGCCAGGCTCCGAAGCCTCCAATCGCAAACCATAGGGAATAACGGGTCTTACGATATAAATAAAACAGAATTAGAGCTGCAACCCAGACAATAAACCAGATATAGACCATGTTTACTCCTTATCCTAACTAGCTTAAAGCCAAAAAGCCCGTATTTCACTATTTTTAAATAAATAATAATATTTTTTACAATATATGTTGCATTACAATATAGTATGTGGTACATTAGTATCAGCCAAGGAAAAAGGAGGCTAGTATGATGGAACTTTACGATAAACTGTTCGCTCTTAGAAGTTGCGTTCTGGCTAGTTGTCATAATGAATATGAGTTGGAAACCGCAAACGGAATATTGAACAGTGATACGGCATTACTGAAAATGCTTAACGACAAACGTTATTAGAAAGGGATGCTATGGATGCCCAGTTTAAAAAAGGAGTCTTAGAATTATGCGTTCTAGCGCAGTTGTTGGATAAAGACAAGTATGGTTACGAATTAACGGAGAATATTTCCGAGGAAATGTCCGTGACCGCTGGAACTTTATATCTAATACTCAAGCGCTTAAAAGATGAGAATTATGTGACCACCTATTTAGTTGAATCTTCAGGCGGTCCGGCCAGAAAGTACTATCATCTGACCGATTCAGGAATAGAATATGAGAAAACACAGATTGAAGAATGGACGTCATTCACCAAGAAAGTTGAAAGGCTAATAAAATGACAAAACAGGACTATATCAAAGAACTCAAGCATGGATTAAGCCGCTATCCTCAGGATTTTCAGAACGATATTCTAGAAACATTCGAGAAACATTTTGCGGCAGGATTGGCTTCCGGTCAGTCCGAAGAACAAGTAATGAATAATCTGGGTACGATTGAAGAAGTGTTAACGAATATTAAAGAGATGGAAGATACTCCGGTTAATTTAGTCGATCTGAAGAAACAGCAGAAAAAAGAAGCACAAAAGGAAACCAAAGAAACTAAAACTTATAGTGATTCTGAACAACTGAACAAAGATCTGAGTGACTTAGGCCGAATAATCAAGGATACCGTAAAGAGTGTCGGTTCGACTTTGAAAGATAGTTTTAAAGACTATAAAGATTCCGATGAAAACGAAGGCGACTTAGTTTACATCGATGATCCGGAAGTAGTCAAAAATCTAACTATCTCCGCTAAGAACACCGCGGTCGATATCAGTATTGAAAAAGGTGATCAGCTAGCTTACCGGTTCCAAAACGGTAAAAGCATCTTCTCCGTCAATGCCAATCAATTATTAAGCGGCGTCTCGGAAGATACCCTCGTCTTTGAGGTCAGCAATCCCTCTGGTGGCGGTATCGGCTTCTTAAATACTTCCTTAACCATTTATCTTCCTTCAAAGTTAGATGATATTAAAATCGCTTCCAGTTCCGGTGATTTTGATATGTCGGAAGTTGAATTTAATTCGTTAGTCTATAAAGCGATGTCTTCGGATATCTCGCTAGATAATTTAAAAGCGGAAACAATCACGCTACAGACAACTTCCGGAGATTATGACCTCGAAGATATTCAGGCAGACTCAATCTCTATCTCAACTAGATCCGGTGATGCCGAATTAAATGACGTGACCGGAACCTTGAAGATTGATTGTACTTCCGGAGATATTATGATTGATGACCATACCGATGGCGACTTATTCATTAAGTCGATATCCGGAGATATTGAAGCCCAGACGAATGCTTCGAATATTAGCATCGTCGCGGTTTCCGGGGACATTGAGCTAGACAGCGAAGGAACCATCGATAATATTTCAATCGATTCGAAATCCGGAGATATTGCGTGCACTGTCGACGATGACAATTACACTGCTAATATCTATTCTTTATCTGGGGATATTTTGAATCATACCGGTCATAAAGTTCAGCGAATCAACAAGCATGAAGTTGAGATCGGTAACGGTGAGGGGAAAGTTCAACTTAAGTCTCTCTCCGGCGATATCTATTTAGCTTAACGTGTAAAAAACGCCATATTTCACTTCCTCACCCTGGCCAGCGAAATACGGCGTTTTTTTATTTTATCTTATTTTTAATTGCTTTGAAGAAAGTCTTAAGATCTAGTCCTAGATCTTCTTTTAATTCTTCTTCACTGCCCTGTCCGACATACTGGTCCGGGATCCCGAAACGATTTAGAATAACTTCTTTACCTTGACTGTTTGCCCATTCCAAGATGGCACTTCCTAATCCATCCGCCAACATATCCGGTTCATAGACGAAGATTGGTTTATTTGCTTCAACAATCTTTTCCAACATTTTATAATCTAGCGGTTTAATAAAGCGACAATTAACGATCGCTAATTTTAGCTTAGCGGTTGAATTATATTCTTCAATCTCTCTTACGGATGCTCCGTAGCTTAGAACGATTGCTTTCGCTTGATTGAAGGAACCATTCTGAACCCAAGTTCCAATCTCAATTAGCTTCCCGGTTTCGAGCTTATCTTCTTCGAGTTGCGTATTACCGCGCGGATAACGAATCGCAAACGGATGTTTCTGCGCAAATGCCGTCGCCAGTAGATCATTCGCTTCCTTGGCATCAGCCGGTTGGGAAACAATCACATTCGGCAGTGCTCTTAAGAAACCGATATCGAAAACCCCATGATGCGTCGGTCCGTCAGCTCCGACTAGTCCGGCTCGATCAATCCCGATAACCACCGGCAGATCCATTCGGGCAAGATCGTGATTCAATTGGTCATACGCTCTTTGTAGGAAAGAACTATAAATGCATAGGTAAGGACGTTTACCGGAGATTGCTAAGCCGCCCGCAAAGGTCGTCGCATGTTCTTCGGCAATTCCACAGTCAAAACTGCGACTGGGAAATTCCTGGAAGAAATTTCTTAATTCACTGCCCGCAATCATTGCGGGAGTAATCGCAACAATATCTTGATTGGTCTTAGCCAAGTTAACTAATTCACTGCTCATAACTTTGCTCCAGGATGCATATCCCGGTTGGGTACATTTCTTAAATTCTCCGGTCGCAACATCGAACGGACCCACGCCATGCCATTTGCCACTTCGATCCTGTTCACAAGGTAAATAACCCTTGCCTTTTTTCGTCATGACGTGTACAACGACTGGACCGTCTTTCTTATTCTTCGCCGTTTCTAACGCACTAATCAACTGGGAAAAATTATTCCCATCAATCGGTCCTAAATATTCCAAACCAAACTCTCCGAAAATCTCACTGTCGACAACGGTCTGTTTAACCATATCCTTCATCGATTTCAAAATCTTTAAAATTTCTTTTCCTAATCCCGTTTTTAATAACTCAGCTTTCATCCGATATTTCAAGCTGTTGTATTTTTTATTTGTTCTTAACCTTGCAAAGTCTTTAGTCAAAGCTCCGACATTCTTCGTAATAGACATATTGTTATCGTTGAAAATGATGACCATATGTCGTTTCTGGTCGCCAATCTGATTCAGGGCTTCTAAAGCCATCCCGGAGCTTAATGCGCCATCACCGATAATCGGGACAATCTCATAATCCTGGTGATTAAGATCTCTAGCTACCGCCATTCCTAAAGCGGCGGATAAGGACGTTGAACTATGCCCGGCTTCCCAAACATCGTGAACACTTTCGTGCCGTTTTTCAAAACCACTTAACCCATTATGTTTTCTTAAGGTCGAAAATTGATTAGCTCGACCGGTTAAGATCTTGTGGGTATAACTTTGATGCCCGACATCGAAAAAGATTTTATCGTTAGGCGAATCAAATACTTTATGAACCGCAATCGTTAATTCGACCACGCCTAAATTACTGGCTAAATGTCCGCCGGTTTGGGATACTGATTGAATCATAAAAGTCCGAATGTCGCTAGCTAGCTGTTCACATTCTTTATTGTTTAAATTTTTGAGAAAAGAAGGATCTTTAATTTGTCTTACATCCATGATTAATTTATTGCCCCATTTATTGCCGCTGATTTTCCCAACTAAGGTCTTCCTTAGCTTCGGCACCCTATTTTAGCATATTAACGCAACTAGTTGCATAATCCTGAACTTTTCACAAATTGTCACAAAATTGTTAATTTCCTAACCGAACTGTCTATTTCCATCCCTCTCGCTTGTTATAACACCTATGATATCCACCAGGTTCCATCAGGTCGTTGATCTAATGAACCAAGTTCCTCGGATAAAACTGTTCCGTTGAAGTCCCTCACAACCACTTTATTATAATATTTATATTCTTCGGATAGACAGTTGTTTTCCTTGTCCCAACCCTGCTCTACCCACGCTGAGAAATACACTTTTCCCTCCGCAATCATCGTCACACCTTCATGCGCGTCCTTTGAGAAGCGAAAGTATTCAGGATAGTAGCAAACGAAATCATCATTTTCGCTGATGATGTGAACATCCTCCCCAATAATTCGCAGATTATAGGTATCTATGTCCGCTATCTTAAGCTGGATCATCATATCCGGAGTTTCATTCGGAAGATACCGGAACAAAGTGATTTTACCCGCGTTATAATCTCCCTGCAAAAACCAAAAATAGTTTTTCAAATAAACGGGGTTGCTATATAACACATTCCGCTGCTTCTGAAATGGTTCATAAACTCTGCCATTGTGGTAATCATAAAAAGAAATGATTTCACCGCGATAGCCACCTCTTTTTAACAATTCAGTCATGTCATAAAAATCTACGGTATCGTTCTTGGAATAGCCAAAACGGGATTGACCAAAAATTTCTTCAATATATGTTCCCGTCACTGTTTCAAAACGATTAATCTTCACCATTGTGTTTATGCAGCCTTTCCTTTATTTTATATTCCGGCAGCCCTATCTCTAACCATCGTGTCAAATGTCGTTTTATCGCTGAATTGACTATATAATACCAGAAACAATAATTTCTTTGGCATTAAAAAGCCCGCATCTTCTCGGGCTTTTTACTATTATTGAGTATTAGGCTTTCTTTGGTTTAAACGCAACTTTACAAACAATTAAAATTACGGCTAAGCCGACCGCAAACGCGACCACATCATCACAATGAAGTGTCGGCTAGTTAGATTTTTCTTGTGCTTTCAAATATTCTTTACCTGGCTATAATCAACATTAAATGCGGTTTATAACCGCAATACTTTAGTTTTTATAATAGTTTTGCGTTTACAATCTTTTTTATATCATTATAAAAAACGCCATATTCGGCGTTTTAGTACATCTTAGCTCCAGCAGGAATCTTATTATCTAACATAATGAGATTTAAGGCTTCCTTGCCCTCAACCTGATGGATTGCGGAGATCAACATTCCGCAGGAATCGATTCCCATCATATTCCGCGGTGGCAGATTTACGATTGCTAAGCAAGTCTTTCCGACTAATTCTTCCGGTTCATAATATTCATGAATACCGCTGAGAATGATTCTATCTTCACCGGTTCCGTCATCGAGAATAAACTTTAGTAATTTCTTTGACTTCACAACAGCGACACATTCTTTTACTTTAACTGCTCGGAAATCCGACTTGGAGAAAGTATCGAAATCGACATATTCTTTAAATAACGGTTCAATCTCCACGTTGGAGAAATCGACCTTTTCAACACTTGGAGTTTGAGAAGGAATAACTTCCTTAACTTCTTTAACCGGTTCGGAATTATCGATAGGTTTCATCGTCGGGAATAATAAGACATCGCGGATTGAGTCACTGTTCGTCAGTAACATTACTAACCGATCAACGCCTAAACCTAAGCCGCCCGTAGGCGGTAAGCCATATTCCAAAGCCTCGACATAATCGTTATCGACTTCTGCAGCTTCGGCATTGCCCAAGTCTTTTTCTTTGAGCTGATTCTCAAACCGTTCTCTTTGATCGATGGGATCGTTTAATTCCGAGAACGCGTTAACATACTCCGTACCCCCGATGTATAACTCGAAACGATCAGTATAGCGCGGATCTAACTTATTACGCTTCGCTAGAGGTGAAGTCTCGATGGGGTGACCATATAGGAAAGTCGGCTGTTGTAACTTATCTTCGCAGAACGCCTCGAAGAAGAGAACTAAGATATGTCCAATCGTCTTCTGGTGATTCTCAACTTGAATCTGATGGTCCTTTGCGAGTTGTAAAGCTTTATCTAAAGTTAAGGAACGATCATCGAAATCGATACCGGTCGCTTCCTTGACCGCATCCGCCATTCTTAAGCGCTTGTACGGTCCCTTTAATTGGTAAGCATTACCTTGGTAAGTTACTTCGGTCGTGCCCAAAACCTCTTGAGAAACACTGGCTAGTAAACCTTCCATCGTATCCATCATTCCGAAGATGTCGGAATAAGCGATATAAGCTTCGACCGTGGTGAATTCCGGATTATGTTTGGGATCCATTCCTTCATTCCGGAATAATCTTCCGATCTCGTAAACACCTTCCATGCCACCGACAATCAATCTTTTTAACGGTAATTCAGTTGCAATCCGTAAGTAAAAATCCCGATTCAGCGCATTATGATGCGTAATGAACGGTCTAGCATTCGCGCCGCCTAAGATTGGCTGTAAGACCGGTGTTTCAACTTCGACTAAGCCTAAGCCATCGAAATAATGTTGAATCGCCCTGATGATTTTAGGACGGGTAAAAGCGATTCGCTTAGAATCTTCGTTCATGATTAAATCGACATATCGACGGCGATATCTTTCTTCCTTGTCCTGTAAACCATGGAACTTTTCCGGTAAAGGCCGTAAGGCTTTGGAAAGATGAGTATACTTCAAACATTTAACGGATAAAGCGCCCGTCTCGGTCCGGCAGACCTGACCTTCGATGCCGATAATATCGCCGATATCGCAAGACTTGAACAATTCATAGTCCTCATCGCTCATGACATCTTTGCGTAAATAAATTTGAAGCTGTCCATAACGATCCTGAATGTGCATGAATCCAATCTTGCCCATTCGTCGTTTGGACATAATCCGTCCCGCAACTTTGACGATAACATTCTTAGCATCTAATTCTTCCAAGGTATATTTATCGTATTCATCGAAAATCTTTTTTGAATCGGAAGTCCGGTCATATCGTGAGCCGAAAGGTTCGATTCCTTTATCACTGAGTTCTTGAGCTTTCTTGCGCCGGGATAGCTCCTGATCGTTTAATTCGTTATTACTAGCCATAATTTCCTCATTTCTCTTACAGATTATACTTAATTATCCTCGTTTATCCAAGTGAAATCCCCATTCAATAAGGATCTCTGGTATTCACTCAGTAACCAATCCAGTTCGGCATAGGTCTTGATTCGGGATAAACGATATTTAATCTGATTACCGTGGGATAGATTATGGACGTACCAACAAGCGTGGGCCCGCATCATTTTTATCCCAATTACTTCACCATACTCCTTAACTAAAGCCTGTCCTTGTAATCTAGCCACCCTGAATCTTTCTTCAACACTTTCGCCCGGCAAATCTTCGCCGGTATCCAGATAATGAACGGTATGGGCGATTAACCAGGGATTTCCTAGCATTCCTCGTCCAATCATTACCCCATCGCACCCGGTATCCTTTAACATTTTTTCCGCGTCATAGGGCGTAAGGATATCTCCGTTGCCAATCACCGGAATCTTAACTGCGTTCTTTACTTCCTTAATTAAATCCCAATCAGAATGTCCTTGGTAGTATTGAGTTCTAGTCCGGGAATGCACGGTAATCGCATCGGCTCCGGCTTTTTCTAGCGCTAATGCCACTTCTACCGCATTGATCGAATTCTGATCCCAACCGGAACGGATTTTTACCGTCAAAGGGCGATCGATTACTTCCTTAACCGCCTTCACGATTTCTCCCGCTTTTTCTGGGTCTTTCATTAACGCACACCCGGACCCTTGACGAACAATCTTCGGAACCGGACACCCCATGTTTAGATCGATGACCTTCGCGGCCGAACGCTCACAGACAATCTTCGCTGCTTTCGCCATTTCACTGGGATCATTCCCGAATAACTGTAAACTTACCGGTTGTTCATCCTCGCTTACTTCCAGCATCTTTAAAGTTTTTTTATTATGATACAGTAACGCTTTATCACTGGTCATTTCCGTACAGATTAGACTGGGATTAAAACTCTTAATTACTTTACGAAAAGCCGGATTTGAAACACCGGCTAATGGAGCGGTAATAACCTGATTTTCTAACTCAACTGTTCCGATCTTCAATCTTGACATCGTTCTCTTTTTCCTTGCGCTGCTTTAAAATCTCTTCCAGCTCTTCTTTACTAAAAGAATAATCGGAGCCACAAAACTCACAATGCATATTACATTTCTCGTCTTCTTTAATCATTTCTTCCAACTCGGATAATTTAAGTAAATTTAAAACATTCAAACACTTCTCTCTTGAGCAGGTACATTTGAATCTTAATTCCGTTTTACCTAATTCTTCATAATCCGGAATAATCTGCTGTAACATCTTTTCCGGAGTATATCCTTCTTTCAACATCGTCGATACTGAAGGAATCTTTTTAATTCTTTCTTCAGTTTGCTTAATCTCTTCTTCCGTAACTTCCGGCATCATTTTGACAATCCAACCACCCGAAGAAATGATCTTCTGGTCGGTTCCGACTAAGACCCCGACGCCAACTGCGGAAGGTATCTGTTCGCTGGTAGTGAAGTAATAAGCGAAATCGTCTCCGATCTCTCCCGATTGAAGATCTACCGTTCCGATCCAGGGCTGTTTAAGATTAAGATCCTTAATTACTCTTAAATATCCATTCGTTCCGACCGCGATGCCTACCGCCATCCCACCGGTCTCTTTATGAACGAAATTAACTTTCGGATTAGTTACATATCCGCGAACGTTTCCGTTACTCCAGGCATCGACGATAATCTTTCCTAATTCACCTTTTCCGTCAATCTGCGTTTCAATCTTCGCTTTCTCATCCTTTAATTCACTGGCCATCATCGCCGTAACACTCATTGTTCTTCCCAAAGCGGCACTGGCGACCGGCCAAAGATCGTGGCGTTTCCTAGCTTCTTCGACCATATCGGTCGTTAGACAGGCGAAAGCTTGAATATGTTTGGTCTGGTTAGTTCCTCTGGTTAAGTAGTCCATCTTTCCTCCTTAATTAAAGCCCCTTAATCAAGGGGCTTAGGTTAATCTTTCTTATCTTCTTTTACTTCCGGTTCCGCCTTCGGCTGGGCAGGTTTTTCTTCCGGCTTATCATCTTTCGGTGCTTCTTCCGGTTTCTTCTCTGCTTCGTCAACTAAGACAACAGTTCCGTCATCTTTAGTCTTAAGCTCAGCTTCCCGTGCTGGTTTTTTATGACCGTGGGCGAGAATATACTCCAAATCTTCCTTGGTCAATGTTTCGTATTCCATCAGTTCATGAACGATATTATCGAGCACATCCCGATGTTCAGAGATTGTTTCTTTCGCTTTCTTGTAACACTTATCGACGATTGAACGGACTTCCGAATCAATCTCGAAAGCGACCTGTCCGGAATAATCCCGGTTCGACGCATAATCTCTTCCCAAGAAGACACTGCCGCCGCTCTGTTTATATTGGATTGGTCCTAAACTGCTCATACCGTAGACCATGACCATATCTTTGGCGATTTTAGTCGCTTGTTCAATATCTTGGCTGGCGCCAGTAGAAATCTCATTCAAGACTAATTCTTCGGCAACTCTACCACCTAAGTAACTGGTGATATGTGCCAATAACTCATCCTTGGTCGCCAACATTCTTTCTTCTTTAGGGGTCATTAAGTTATAACCGCCAGCGGTTCCCCGCGGAATAATGGTAACCTTTTGAACAACTTCGGCATCTGCTAAGAATAAGCCAATGACGGCATGTCCGGATTCATGAACCGCGACCATCCGTTTTTCATCAGGTGTATAAGTTCGGGACTTCTTCGCCGGACCGGCCATGACCCGGTCAATTGCTTCATCCAAGTCACTCATTTCGATAACTTGGTGGTTCATTCTAACGGCCATGATGGCTGCTTCATTCAAGACGTTCTCTAAATCAGCCCCGGAGAAACCCGGAGTTCTTGAAGCTAGAGCATTTAAATCCACATCCGGTGCAAAGTGTTTGTTGCGGGCATGAACTTCCAAGATTGCTTTTCGACCTCTGGCATCCGGTAAACTTACCGTAATCGTACGATCGAATCTGCCCGGTCTTAATAACGCCGGATCCAAAACATCCGGACGGTTAGTAGCCGCAATAATTACGATTCCTTTATTCTCACCGATACCATCCATCTCAACTAGTAACTGGTTAAGGGTCTGTTCACGTTCATCGTGACCACCGCCGACACCGGCTCCTCTTTGACGACCGACCGCATCGATCTCATCGATAAAAATCATACAAGGTGCGGTTTGCTGCGCCTTTTTGAACATATCTCGGACACGGCTGGCACCGACACCCACGAACATTTCGACGAACTCCGAACCGGAGATCGAATAGAAAGGAACGTTGGCTTCACCAGCTACGGCTTTCGCTAATAAAGTTTTACCGGTACCTGGAGGACCTACCATCAAGATTCCCTTAGGAATTCTGGCCCCCATCTTAATGAATTTCTTCGGATTCTTAAGATAGTCAATCAACTCCGCCATTTCTTCTTTTTCTTCATCACAACCGGCAACATCGTTGAAACGAACTTTCGTATCGCTCTCTAATTTAGCTCTGGATTTAGAAAAATCGAAGGCTTGTTTATTTCCGTTGTTATTCATCCGGCTAAACAGATAAACTGCCAACCCGACTAATAACAGCAACGGTAAAATGGTCGTCGCTAAAGAGACCCAGTAATTTGTCTGA
The DNA here is from genome assembly GCA_023426935.1 of Bacillota bacterium. Lineage (GTDB taxonomy): Bacteria > Bacillota_I > Bacilli_A > Erysipelotrichales > Erysipelotrichaceae > RUG11872. The sequence goes on from JAEZBR010000034.1 coordinate 28,728, forward strand.
TTCGGATTAACGACAGTCAATTTCCCAGCGGTAACTTCCGAACTTAACTGTTCAACGACATCATTTAATTGCGTTTCGGTATTCGGCATCGTTGTCGTAAAGGTATACTTGGTACCTGCATCATCGGTGTATTCGCCGCTGATATCCACGACCGTGCTGTCAACGCTTAATTTTGCCGTATTAACTTTTCCATTAGCCAATAAAGTCATGAACTCGTCATAACTAAGATTCTTGACTGAACTGCCGCTGGTCAAATTAAGTAAACTCATGATACAGATGGCTACGACTAGATACGGTATCCACATCAACCATCTGCGGTTATTGTTGTTATTCAACAGTATCAACCTCCTTTAGATTATTTACTATATACTTCTTCCTTTAAAACCCCGACATAGGGTAGATTTCGGTAATCCTGATCATAGTCTAGGCCGAAACCGACAACGAACTCATTAGGAATCTCGAATCCCACATAATCCGCTTTAACTTCCACTTTTCGACGATCCGGTTTGTCTAATAAACTACAAACCTTAACTTCGCGAGCACCTTTATTATATAACAATTCTTTGACATGAAAAATAGTAGTGCCCGTATCCACGATATCTTCGATCAGTAAGATATCGACGCCTTTGACCGAAGTATTCAAATCCTTATTAATCTTAATGTCTCCGCGCGATTCCGTACCATCATAACTGGAAACATCCATAAAGTCGATATGAATCGGTAATTCAATCCGCTTGATTATTTCCGACATAAAGGAAACCGATCCTTTTAATAATCCTACCAATAAGAGATTACCGGAGTGATTCGCATAATCTTTCGTAATCTTTGCGCCTAATTCCTTACAACGCCCGATAATCTGATCCTCCGTAACCAATACTGTTTTGATCTTGTCTTCCCCGTACATGTGTTACCTCCTCGGAAATAATACTGTTATTATATTACAGTGCTCACCTTCCTAAAAGGTAAAAACTTCAGAAAACGCTTATTTCTGAAGTGAAAAGTTAAATTCCACTTCAAGACCCGCGAAGTTGAATTTAGTCTTATAGGAACTTCTACATGAACTTAGTCTTACACTTATAGGATATAGTTATCTTGCTGGTTGGCTTTGGGCTTG
>JAEZBR010000036.1 GCA_023426935.1 Bacillota bacterium
TCCTCTTTTCTTTAACTGCAGTAACGAGCCGCAGTTCTAGATTATCAGAGTGAGGTCATCTTTTCTACTCATAGGTTTAACCTCTTCTATACCCCCTGACTATCAGGGGGTTTTGTTTAACAATAAACAAAGCTCCTCACGGAGCTTTTATTCTGTCGCTAAATGAACTACTCGGCTATTCCCAATTGCCTGTAAGCGATGAGAGATTGACACAACAGTGCGTTTCTCGGAAGCCTTAATTAAAGCTTTTAAGACTAGCTGTTCCGTACCCGCATCAAGATTAGCCGTTATTTCATCCAATAATAAGATCGGAGGATTCGCCACTATAGCTCTAGCAATCGCCAATAACTGCCATTGTCCCTGCGACAATAAAGATTTAGTCATAATCGTATCTAATCCATCCGGCAGATTATTGATCGTTTCAGCTAACCCGACTACTTCCAAGGCATCATTTACCATCTGTTCGCTGATCTTGGGATCATCCAAAGTAATTTGTTGCCGAAGATTTCCCGGAATCGCCCGGAACGATTGTTCCACATAGCCAAAAATCTGGCGTTTAAATCCATCAGGAATCTCATCTGCATGATGATCAAACACTAATACTTCACCTTTATCCGCGGAATATAAACCTAGAATCAATTTGAAAGCCGTACTTTTACCCGAGCCGGTTCGACCTAAGATGGTCACGAATTCTCCCGCCTTAATCTCTAAGTTAAAATCTTGCAAAATCGGTTGACTTTCCCGATACGCAAAGTCAACATGCTTTAGTTTAATTAAAGCACCCTTAGGTTCTAAAAGTTCTGAAAGTATTAACTTCTGGTCCTGAGGTTTCTTCTCTGGTTCCTTCATAAATTCATCGATGCGCTTTATACCCGCATAAGCGGATTGGATCGTCTGGATTTCCATTCCGATACTTTCTAGCGGAGTAAAGACTTTACTTACATATGCAATATTCGCCACAGCCGTTCCCACACTCATCCCAAACCAAACCTGCATCTGACCCCCCATACCTGAAAGAATGATCATCAGCGCAACAATCAAAGCCGAGATCACGATAATGATTGGGGAGTAGATTGAATCATAGAAGTTCGTTTTGGCTTGAGCCCGATATCCCTCTTCGATATCGTTATTATACTTATCCTCGAAATAATCTTCGGCTTGGAACGTATGGATCATTCTAATCGTGCGGATTGTTTCGGGGACCCGGTTATTGACTTTTCCAATGGCTACCCGATGCGAAATCTGCGATTTTAACATCTTTTTCTGAATTATTCTGGTGATAAAAAAGATCACTGGGGTTACTAAAATCATCAAGATTCCCAACCCGCTACTCTTGACCCAAATAATAATCAGAATCGAAACAACTTTACAGCAATCCGCAAAAATACCGATGATCCCGGAGGTAAATAATAATTCAATCGTATCGACATCGTTAACTAATCGGGAAGTCACGATGCCGGGTTGATTACGCGTATAGTAATCCGCCGGTAATTTAGTCAGTTTACCGACCATTAAGGTTCTTAGACTATGCGTGACTTTTTGGCCGAAAACCGTGATTGCCCCCTCTTTGCCGGCATCGGTAATCCCGGCTAAGGCAATAAATAGGAAATAGATTAAGGCCCAATAAATTCCGACCTCTTGTTTACCAACCAAGAGATTGACAATCCGTTCCAAAACTAACGGGGGGATTAGCGCTAAAACAATCGAACCGATAATACTCAGTAACATGAAGACGATTAACCAAGGATATTTTTTAACGGTCGCTCTTAGTACCGTGAAAATACTATTGTTGTGCATGCCAAGCACCCGCTTTCTGAATTTCATATAGATGGGCATATTCCGGAATCTGCTTCATTATTTCCTGATGATTACCCATGGTGATCTTACCGTTCTCTAACCAGATTACTTTATCCATCTTAGGAAATAAAGTTAACCGATGCGATAAAAGAATAATTATTCTTTCACCCTGCCATTCTCTTAGCTGTTTAAAGACTTTCTTTTCGCATTCTCCATCGACCGCCGCGAAGGGATCATCGAGGATTAAGATGGGACGGGGATGCGCTAAAGTTCGCGCTAATGCCAATCTTGACTGTTGACCTCCGGATAAACGGTTGCCGTTATTGCCAACCAAGGTATCTTCCTGCTGGGGCATTTCCATAACCTCTTGATCAAAATCGACTAAAGCCAAGTACTTATCCGCATCATCTGTTTTTCCTAACAAGATGTTGTCTTTGATACTATCGCTGACTAATTCGCAATCGTGTCCTTCGTAAGCAAAAATTGAACTGATGGCTTTATAATCATCCTTACTGATATCTTCATTCCCATAAATTATCTTTCCTTCATAAGGATATTCGTTCAAAAATAATTTACCTAAAGTCGATTTGCCGCAAGCAATTGGTCCGGTAATTCCGACCATCATTCCTTTATTTAACGAAAAAGAAAGATTTTCCAAGATCTTTGGCCCGCCAGGATAGTTAAAAGAAACATCCGAAGCCTTCAGTTCCTGCGGTTGTTTAGGCTCAATACTTTCATCCTTAACGACGGGTTTTAATAAAGGTTTGATTCTTTTCCAAGAAACTTGAGCTTGTTGAACTGAATTAAACAGCTTCGCTGATTTGGAAGCTTTAACCGCAAGCTTCGCATATGCTGATAAGAAAGCAGTAAAGGCCGCAATATTCCAAGCCGTCCAACCGGTTCCCAAAACATTCTTACTTCCTAACCAGATAATGAAGATAACCGAAATCATCGCAATCACTTCATATAGCGGTTGCATTATCGAAACGATTATATTAGCGCGGATTGCTTTATGTTCGTAATCGTTTAAAGCTCCTTCATAATTCGCGTTACGCCGTAATTCACTTCCGGTCACCCGGTAACTTAACGCACCACTGACGCGATCTAAAGAAAGCTCATTCAGTTTCCCAGCGCTGACTTTATATTCTTGATTACGGGTCACAACCGTCTTTTTAAGTCCCGTCGCTAATAAATAAGAAGCCGGAGATGCTAATAACGCAATAAAGGCTAAGCGATAATCATAGATAAATAATAAAACCGCATAAGAAACTAACGCGATCCCGGTATCGAAGATTTCGGTCGTAAACTTCCGCATTCCTTCGGCACAGGCATCCACATCCCCGATTGTTTTAGTCATTAAATCACCGGCGGAAGCATTCTCCAGCTCCGGTTTAGTTTTGTGAACCAGATTATTATAGAGAATCAGTTTCATATTCCGATTTACATTGTTTGCGAAGACGCGAACATAATATCTTTTTAAATAGCGGGTCACTTGAACAATAACATTGACGATTACGAAAACAATCGCCAGTAATACTAAACTTTCAAAAGTTTTCTTGCCGGAGATCTTATCACTTAAGCCCTGTGCCAGTTGACCTTCAAACCACGGAATATAGGCTAAACCGACATTGTAAAGAATACCGGTTATCGTTACCAGAATCAGGTTACCTTTTTCTTTCGCGAAATACGAACTGATACGATCGGGATACTTGATTTTCTGGTAAGCGTTTTTCATCTTATAGTTTCACCATCCGATAGCCGATGCCAATATGAGTCTGGATGAGTTTGACGCCTAAAGGAGTTTCAATCTTGTTTCGTAAAGAAGCCATGTATACTCTCATCGATTGTTCGTCCGAGGGTAAAGCATTGTTCCATACTTCCTTTAAGATAAAATTATGCGTTAAGACCCGACCGACATTTTTCGCCATGACCGACAATAATTTATATTCGATTGGTGTCAAATGAACCTCGGCATTATTAATATAGACCGTGTTGGCATTAAAATCAATTTTAAGGCCGCCATTAGTAAAGAGCGGATCTTGTTTTCCTTCTTTCATATACTTTATGCGGCGATTTGCGACTCTGATTCGTGCCAGTAATTCATCGACATTAAAAGGTTTAGTCAGATAATCATCCGCCCCAAGATCCAGTGCCTGAATTTTTTCATTGTCATCGCTTCTGGCGGAAACAACGATGATTGGTAAACTAGACCATTGACGAACTTTCTGAATAATCTCCGTACCGTCTAAATCCGGCAAACCCAAATCGAGAATCAGAATATCCGGAGTATGACTGGTCAATTCCAGCAACGCTTCTTTACCGGATTGGGCCGTGCGATAATGATACCCGGCAGATTCCAAAGCCAGAGAAATTAAGCTGCGAACCGGTCGATCATCCTCAACAATCAAAACCGAAATATTAGTTTCCATAAATCCCCCTTTATTACTCCTTATTCATTAACGGTAATCTTAATTCAAAGATACAGCCCTGAGGTTTGTTATCCGCAATCTTTAGACTTCCCCCGTGGGCCGATGCAATTGTCCGACATAACGCCAACCCTAAGCCTAAACCGCGTCTGCCGTCTGATGATACCGGATCATGGATGGTGTAAAACATCTCAAATACTTTTCCTTTTTCCGAATCGGGAATTCCCAATCCTCTATCCGCAACTTCAATCAACGCTTCATTCTTATCCAGTTTACTGGAAAGGATAATATCCTTATCCGTACCGGAATACTTCACTGCATTGTCAACTAAATTGACGAGCAGTTGAACAATCAAGGAAACATCCACATTAACGATCAATAAGCCCGAACTTTTTTCGACCTTCAGATTATGTCCTTTCAGATTAGAACTCATATGAGAAACGGTCGCATCGATAATATCGTTGACGTCCTGAGGCTGATTATGTAACTGGACGCGGCCGTCATCCATTCGCGTAATCGATAATAAGTTTTCGACTAATTGAATCAACCATTGCGAATCTTCGTAAATATCCGCATAGAGCTGCTGCTGGGCTTGGGGATCTTTAATTTCCCCCTTCATCAACATACTAGCCGAACCGGAGATCGAAGTGAGTGGAGTTCTTAAATCATGTGAAATCGAACGTAATAAATCGGATCGCAGCTGTTCCTGCTTAACTCTAAATGCATACTCTTCTTTGGACCGATTTAATTTCTCATTTTCTAACGCGACGGCACATTCACCTAACATCGCCAGTAATAGATTTACGTCAAACGGATCGATAGTTTCTTCATTATCGACTCGAATCCCAATGACCGCTGCGACTGCTTCACTCTCATTGATTCTGATGGTCAGATACCAGAAGGCTGCTTCACTGAAAATTCCGGTTGTAGCCCCTGCTTGGGTATTATTCTCTTTGACCCAATTCGCAACTTTATACTCTTCGGATTTGTTCGCCAGTTGCGATAATGCTTCCGTTTCATCACCCAAAGGAAATAAACGCGGAGTATCTAATTGGTCATCTTTAAGCGGATAAAGAATGATCGATCTTAATAATAATTTTTGAATTTGTAAAGTCGCTTCATTTAAGATGGCATCTTCACCGATCACGGATTGTAATCTCCGATTAGAGTTCAATAACACTTCGGTTCGATAAGCATTCTGCGCATGTTGCTGGGCTTGTTTCTTTACTTGTCCAGTTAAAGAACTAGTCAGAAAAGCCGCGATGAACATAATGATTAAAGTTACCGGATAACCGGCTCCGTAAGACCGTAAAGAATATAGCGGAACCGTAAATAGAAAGTTAAACACCGAAACACTTAATAGCGACGATACTGCCCCGCAGACATAACCTTTGGTATAGAAGGATATTAGTAATACCGCAAGAATATACACGGTAATCAATGTCGCATCGGTAAAACCTAAATGATGAAACAGCATACAGACTAAAGAAGCTAAAGTTAATAAGCTTAATGAGATCACAATATCTTTGAATGAAGGAACTAAACTGTCCTTAGGGCTTTCGGGATCATAACTGGCCAACATTGTCGGAATGGTAATAACTTCGATGTTTGGGACTTTCCTTTGTAACCGTTTCGCCAAAACCATATAAGCCTCAAGCCGATTCCGGGGTTTTTGACTGCGTCCAATCACAATCTTATCGATTTTGTGTTCTTTGGCATACTGACTGATCGCTTTTGCGGTGTCAAGACTTTTAATAATCGCCAATTGCACGCCTTGTTGCTTAGCGTAAGCGATATTATCTTTTAACTGCTTAGAATCCTGAGCAGAGAGATGAGAACTAGTCTGAACATAAACCGCAAAGAGATTTCCGCCCATAAAATCAGAAATCTGACTGGAGATTTTCAGCACTTTTTGACTAGTCAGGGAGGTAGAAACACAGGCTAAAATGTTTTCTTTCCTCGTAATGTCCTTAGCCATTAAATCATCCTTTCCCAAAGGTCTAAGCCTTCTTTAACCTCTTAAATGTAATATAACACAAAACAGTGGTCAAAGTAATTAAGCCAACTGCTATATAAGGATAGTATGAAGGATAGGATATATCATTCGCTTTTCCCTTCGAAACCAATTCAACTGAACTGCCATGTACATCTAAATCGCCGCCGTGATCCTTGCAGGCTCTTTGAAAAATCCCGACAATTCGGATCCGGTCGCCACTAGTCTTATAATTTCCGGTCGTGGTAATCACGGCTGAAAGTTCTTTGGACATATAGATTCCAATCGCACTGTTATTACCATCAGAGATATTAACCCAAACATCTTCCCCGCGATCTAAAATATCGCCAATAACTTCTCCTTCCAAGACAACTTCTTTTCCGTCATATTCCTTAGCATTTTCAATCAGATCATTGATAGATACTTCTTGCTGGGAAGCGTTGACTAAAGTCGCTGAGCTTAACAAAAGGACTGTTACTAAAATAAAGAAGATTTTTTTCATCGTCTAAACACCCGCTTTCTAACCTGACCGATTAAAGTCAAGACGGACAAAAATTCCAAACGCGCTAACCACATGATCACGATATAAGAGATCTTATAGTAAGCGGGGGAAGAAACCGTTGTGATTCCGATACTAAGACCGACATTACCGGTCGCTGAAGCTCCTTCATATGCCGACTCAACCAAACTATGTCCGGCTGACATTCCGATAAAAATCGAAAACGCAAACGTAACGATATAAAGTAAAACGATAACTGCGGTACTGCGTACTAAAGAATCAGTCAGAATAATATCCTTGATGTGATGAATTCGGGTGGTAAATACCCGTGATTCCGGCATCGTATATTTATTGATATCTTCTTTAATTGCTTTAAATAGGATTCCAATCCTTAAACCTTTAAACCCGCCGGCCGTCGAGCAGGCGCTACCACCCAGCAACATCGCAACCGTCATTCCGAATAACGCGATATCGCCCCATTCATGATAAAGCTGTCTAGCATATAGTGACATGAAACCGGTGGTCGTATGTCCGGAGATCAATTGATAGAAACCTTTTCTGAACATCGCAATGAAATCCGGATAAACATTGTTACGCATCAAACCGAAACAGACGACTAGGGTTAAAATCGTGACCGTGACTGTGAAGGAAACAATCTCGATATTATGTTTCATCTCTTTGCGTTTACCGGTCAATACCGCATAGTGTAAAGCAAAGTTGAAGGAACCGATCACAAAGAAGATGACGGTTGCGATCTCGTAGAAGAAACTATGGTAGTAAAGTATATTCTGCGACATCGGCGCAAATCCACCGGTACTCCAACCAGAGACAAAGATCCACAAACCATGCAAAATCGAACTTGATAACGGCATTCCGGCAACTAAACCGGCAATACTCATTACAATCCAACCAACCCCTAAATAAATCAGACTGATTTTCCAAATGGCTCTGGAAGTATGAACGGCACTGGGCATTAGTTTTTCGTCCTTGGCCTCACCGACATAGATTTTATAGGTACTGGCTGTATCGTTGGTTAAGAAAACTAACGCTAAAACGACCATTCCCTGGCCGCCAATGTAAGTTAAGATAAACCGCCACATATTCAACCCGTTGGCCAAATGATCCAAATCCTGAATCAAGGTCAATCCGGTTGTCGTTAGGCCGCTCATGACATCGAAACAGGCATCTAAGTAAGATAAATAATTTCCCGAGAAATAATAAGGCAACGCACATAACAACATTCCGATTAACCAAGCTCCGGCCGCAACTTGCATTCCTTCGCCCAAGCTTAGTCGAGCATGCCGATGCTTAGCACCTATATAAATAAAACCTAAACCAACTCCCAGCATAATGCAAAGGGAAATAATAAAGATGAAAACAAACTTCCATTCCTGATAGATTAAGGAAGTTGCTAACGCAATAGCTTCGGTTCCCGCTAAAACAACTAGGACACAGCCAATATAATAGAGAACCCCTAGGGCTCGTCCCTTCGTATCTTCTTGCATCATATTAACGTCCAAAGATCACACAGATCAATAAACCAATACCCATTAAAATAAGCGAATATAAAACCTCGGTTAAAATTCCTAAAATCGTATTTTTTGTATCTTTCATTAACTATTCACCCTCTGATAAAAAAGATTTTCCGCAGCGACTAAATCATCCTTAGGACCCATGACCATCAACTCATCGCCGGCTTCTAGCTTTGTTGTCCCCCCGGGAATAATTGCTTCATCACCTCTGACAATCATGACAATAATCGTCCCTTTCGGTAAAGGCAGTTTAATCAGATCCATGCCAACCGCTTTCGCTTCTGGATCGATAATAAATTGTTTGATTCTGGCATTCTTCGTCTTATGTGCCAAGATCGAATCCAAATCTTCCCAATCCAATTCCTGTTCAATAACATTCGCGATCCGATCAGCGCTGCTGATTACGGAATTCACACCTAATTTCTGAAATACCCTGATATTTTTAGGATTGTTGACTCGACAGATTGTCTTAGCGGCCTTAAAGCGATCTTTAGCCAACATACAAGCCGTCAGATTGTTCTGATCCTGCCCGGTCGCCGCAATGAAAACGTCACAGTCTTCGGTACCGGCATCTCTTAATATATTCTCATCGGTAGCATCGCCACAGATAATCTGTACTTTTTTTCCGAAAGAACTGTCATCGATCAAATCACAACGATGGCGATTAATTTCGATAACCGAAATATCATACTTACTTTCGGTCAAAGTCTTCGTTAAGTAATAACCGATATTACCACCACCGGCAATAACAATCTTCATCTTCTTCCCTCCAGTTTATGCTCAATCTCACTAGCCGCAACCGCGGTAGGACAAATAACCTCAAAGCCCATACTTCTAAAAGTTGCCACCTTATCCGGATCAGAAATCCGCGTGATAATCTTAGGAACCCGATATAACATCTTGGCAATCTGGGAAATCATAATGTTGACATTATCATCACTGGTAACTGCCGCTACAACATCAGCCTTTTGAATCCCGGCTTGTTTTAAAACATCTTCATCAAAAGGAATTCCCGTGATTGAAAGACCGTTGAATCCATTCCCAAATTTATTAAACGCTTCGCCATTCTGATCAATGACCACAATGTCATTTCCTTTGTCCGCCATGCTGGTCGCCAATTCTTTTCCTAATCTACCAGCTCCGGCAATAATTGCATACATCTTAACGTCCTCCTTTGGGTCTAGTCTCATAATCGGACTCATCAAAGATAAATGTTTTATTCGCAAAAAGGGTTCCGAAGTTATCCAAGTTTTGCAATGCCGGTTTGTAACTGGGATCTAATGCCCATGCCGCCCGGAAATGTTTCATTGCCGCAATGTGATCGTTTTGTTTTTCATAAACCAAGCCCAACAAATTATGGGGAATCGGATCATCCGGATAATTTGCCATTGTTGCTGCTAGTAACTTCTCACATTCGCGATAATTCTTTTGATTCAATAACTGTCTAACTTCTTTGATTACTTCATTCAGATCTTCATCCATATTTCTTACCTCGACGCTATATTTTTACCAAATACGGTGTTAAAACGCCGTTTAAGTTTGACCATTCGGTATTAAAACCGTGTTAAGATTTTTGAACAGGCACAAAAAAACTGTAACGGTTTATGCTCGTTACAGTTCTTATTTTTACTTAATAAATTCTAGGAAGGCATCGACTTGGGCGTTGATATTCGCTTCGTCTTCGGCAGTCAGATGTAAGACATCAGTTCCGAAAGAATCACCTTTCATACTGACACCGGTCTGTTTATCCATCACCTTCGCATTGATCATGCCAAGTAATTCCATTAACTTCTTTCGACTTCCACCAGCTGCGGATCTGCCGCTGGCTCCGGAGATCGTTACTAATTTACCGCCAATCGAAGTATGTTCGTAATCCCCGGCTACGACCGGTCTAGATAACCAATCAAATAAATTTTTCACTACGCCGGGATAACTGAAGTTATATTCGGGAGTCACGATCCATAACGCATCAGCCGCATCAACTTCTTTGCGGATTCTCGTCAACTCCGCAGATGGCGGAAATTCTTCATCCTGATTCACAAATGCCAAGTTACGATAATCTAAAAATGAAACTTCTGCTCGATCCCCAATCACTTCAACAATCCGATTTCCAAGCTGTTGATTAAAAGACTTTTTTCTAAAAGATCCGACAATCATTAATATTTTCTTTGACATAATTTCTCCTTGGGAATAATTGGTATTATTATATCTTCATATTGTCACGACTAAAGAAAATCGTCAATCAATATGCTTACAAATGTTATACTATTCAAGGGGTTTGTTATGAAAAATCGAATTATCTCAATTATCTTGATTATCGTATCCATTGCTTTAGCCATCGTTTCTTACCTTTTATTGCCCGAAACCGTCGCGACTCAGCTTTCTATCACCGGCCAAGCCGCCAATAAATTTCCTAAACTTATCGCGATTTTAATTCCAACGGCTTTCAGTTTAGGTGGCGGTATTGGTTGCTTAATTAGTAAAGACGATATTAGAAAACCGTTCGTTATCTCCATAATCGGAATCGGGATCTTCGCAATCATGTTATTCATGAATCTTTAAGGATCACTTATGTTCAGAGAAATGCGCCGAATCAAGCAACAACTTTCCGATCAAGAGATTAAGACTATTCTTAATAGAAATACTTGTGGTACTTTAGCCTTACTTGGGGATGAAGGATATCCTTATTCTGTCCCTTTAAGTTATGCTTACGAAGAAAATAAGTTCTATTTTCATAGTGCTAAAACTGGTCATAAGATCGATGCAATCAAGAATTATACGAAAGCATCCTTCTCAATTGTCGACAAGTATGTACTAGTGCCGGAAGAATATACTGCCTACTTTCGCAGCGTGATTGCTTTTGGTAAAGTCAAACTGATAGAAGATCCTAAGGTGATTCGTTTCGCGTTAGATCTCTTGGGAAAGAAATGTCGTCCCGGGTTTGAGAAAGAACGGCAGAAAGAAATAGATGTTTCTTTACCTAAAGTCGCAATCATCGAATTCACTATTGAACATCTGACCGGTAAAGAATCAATCGAACTAAGAAATAGTTAAGCTTTGGCTTCTTTGGCTAAGAGAAATAATTGTTCCCGGAGGATCTTTACCACTTCATCCGGGTTTTCTTTTCTCCCACCTTTAAGCCAAGCGGTCAGAACGCTGATTGTAAATCCCGTCCTGATTGCCATAAAATAATTAGAATCGACTCCCGGAATCTTTCCAAACTATTGTTGTAATAATTCCGCATTTTTCATGTGGCAGGAATAGATGATATCCTGTCGGTTAATTTTAATCAGAAGCTCTAAAATCTCACTGTGGGTAAACCAATACGTAAAATAATCGCGTACTAATTCCAACTCGTTTTTAAAACCCTGCGGATCATAGCCTCCCAGTACTTCACTAAAACAACTGTCACACTTCCAAAATAGGACGTCGGAAAGATTATCGAAACTCCGATAGAATGTCGATCTGGCCACATGGGAAGTTTTCTGCAAATCGGTTATCGTTATAAACTCAAACGATTTCTTCTCCAGACATTTAAGTAATCCTTTAAAGATTAATTCAGCGGATTGAATAGAACGCTTATCTTTACTGATGTGGTACACGGATTTCTCCCTGATTCACTACATTCTTAGTCCTAATTGTAGCATTCGTTTCGCTACTATTGTATCGGAATTAATATTATAGTACAAAAATATTATCTTAAAGGAGGCAACTTATGGAAATGCTTATTCAGGGCTGGTTAACGATCTGGCTTTATGTCATTAGTGCGATTGGAATCTATCTGGTTTGGTTGATTTATAAAAATCGTAAGACCTGGTCAATAATCGATATTCTTTGTACCCTAGCAGTGATTGTCTTAATCCTTCATGTTTTAGAGGAATGGGTCTTACCCGGAGGCTTACATTATTCTTATAATCTCAGTCACGGTTCTGATCTACTAAGCCGCTATCCGATGAATAGATTAACGGATATGATCACTAATTTCGGTGGAATCATCCTAGGTGTGATTGTTCTAAAAGTCTGGGGCTTTCGTAAACCTGCTGCGATTGCGATCATGCTATTCTCGCTGTTTGAGGTTGTTATTCACGTAATGATCGGAGTTTCTTCTCTAGGAACCTTAGGTGCTTACGGAATGAACACCCTTTATTCGCCAGGTTTGATTACCTCTTTGTTTGGATTCTTACCGATTGCGATTTGTCTAGGAATGAATTTCTTTAAGACTAAAACCACATTTAAACAATGGATTATTGCCGTAATCGCGATGTTCGCCTTATGTTTTCTTCTGATTAACCTGCCTGAGCAGTTATTAGGAAGCAAGGATTCGTCTTATTACTTTACTAATCGCGGGTACTATACGCAATATTCTCAAGCATTCGAGGCCGATAACAATCTTCAATATTAATTAAGAAAGGTAAAATTATGACTAAAACCATGATTCTTCATGATAAAAAGAACAATGAATTAATCGTTCCGGTAAGACGTGCCCAGAATACAAATGCGAAAGGTGCTCGTTATCCAGGATTTAAACCGGAAACCTTATTATTGCAAAAAGGCAGTATTAGACTCAAGGGATATCTTCCCTTACCGTGTGAGATCATTTTGGAAAGAGATGTCCCGGTAAAATTACGCGATGGAGTTACTATTTATACCGATGTCTTCCGGCCTAACGATAATAAAAAACATCCAGCTATTATGGCGATGAGCCCTTATGGTAAAGAAATTGGCAGTCAATGGCTCGACGATACGCCTAATCATGCCGGAGTTCCAGTTAATGCCACTTCCGGTCTTCAGAAATTTGAAGGACCGGATCCGGCTTATTGGGTAAATCACGGTTATGTGATTATCAATCCGGATGTGCGTGGAGCCTATAATTCACAAGGAATCATCCTTTTCTTCGGGAGCGATTATGGTCGTGACGGAGCCGATATTATTGAGTGGGCTGCAAATCAACCTTGGAGTAATAAGAAAGTCAGTATGAGTGGAAATTCTTGGCTGGCAATCTCCCAATGGTTCGTCGCTGCCCAGAAGCCTAAGCATCTTACCTGCATTGCGCCATGGGAAGGACTAAACGACTGTTATCGGGAGATAGGAACCAGAGGCGGAGTAATGATGCCGGAATTTATAAAGATGCTAAGCGACTCCTTTGCCTAGGGCGAAAATGGTGGAATTGAAGATTGTTTGACCGTAATGAATACTCAACCGGTAATGAATGCTTATTGGGAAGATAAAGAAGCCGATTTAGAAACAATCTCAATACCGGCTTATATCGTTGCCAGTTATACTAATCCAATCCATACCTATGGCAGCATTGAAGGTTATCGACGGATTTCTTGTCGTGAAAAATGGCTAAGGATCCATAATACCGGTGAATGGGATGATTATTACAATCCGGAGCATGTCGAGGATCTCCGCAAGTTCTTTGATCATTATCTCAAAGGTCTAGATAACGGTTGGGAAAAAACACCGCGAGTCCGATTAAGCGTTCTTAACCCCGGCGGTAAAGATATTGTCAATCGCGCTGAGAAAGATTTCCCACTTCCGCAAACCGAATATAAGAAGTTATATCTGAATAGTAAAGAACATAGTTTAAGTTTAGAAAATCCTCAGAACGAGAGTCAGGTTCAATATGATTCAGATAAAAGGAATGCTAAAGTCATCTTTAGAATGCGAATGAGCGAAGACACCGAAATAACCGGTTATCAGAAACTTAGATTATGGGTCTCAGCACTAGATCACGATGATCTGGATTTGAAGATTAAAGTCGAAAAACGTAATAAGTTTGGGCTCAAATATTCATCTAGTATCGGACCAGGTTGTGAAATGGCAGCTACCGGATATATCAGAGTCTCCTTGCGAGATCTTGATATAATAAGAAGTACCGAAGAAAATCCCCGACAGTCAATGCTAAAAGAAAGAAAACTAAATAAAGGAGAGATTGTTCCGGTCGACATTTTAATCTGGCCGATGGGAATGTTATTTAAGAAAAATGATGTCTTACAAATTACGATCTCACCCTATAAGACTAAAAAAATATGGACCGGACCATTCAAACTCAAAATGGCTAAGATTGAATTACCAACCGAAGGATATACCTACCTTGAGAATAGTAAACCAAAAATGTATACCATCGGTGGCGGTAAAATGTTTGAAGGACATGAAACCCAAGATTCTACGTTACCTAAAGATGTCAATGAAGGGCGCCAGGTAATTTATACCGGTGGTAAATATGATAGTTACTTATATGTTCCTTTTATTCCTAAAAAGTAAACACAATCATAAATATCAATATCTTTGAATTTTTCGATTAATCAACAGTATTACAATAATATATTATTGTGTTACGATAAATTATTATTGCGTTCCATGTATTATGATGCTATACTTGGGCATGAAAGGAGGTTTTTATGAAAACAAAAACCTTTTCCGCCCTAATGAAGATATCGGTATTGATTGCCGCCATCGGTGGCTTATTTATCTGTATATTTGTCATACCAAACTTTGGTAAAAGCATTATTTCTTCCTACCCGGAATTCAGCGGTTGGTATTGGCCATGGTTAATCTTCGCTTGGTTAGTGTCTTTACCTTGTTTTATTTTATTGCTCTATGTCTGGAAAGTTTCAGACTGCATTAAGAATGAAACGGTATTTACCTTAAAGACTGCGAAGATGGTAAGGACCGGCGTCATTCTTCTACTATCCGATGCCGCGTTGTTGTTTGGCGGAAATATTGTCTTGTTATTATTCAACATGAATCATCCCAGTATCGTATTGTTGAGTATCGTTATTGCCATTGTTGAGATAGTCGTCTCTCTTTTCGGCGAGATTGTTTATCAATATATGATTAAGGCCGCGATTTTGAAAGAAGAAAGCGAAGGCACAATATGATTGAGATCAATGTCGATGTCATGCTGGCGAAAAGAAAAATGAGTGTGACTGAACTAGCACAACGCGTTGACTTTACAATGGCTAATGTATCCTTAATTAAAACCGGTAAAGTCAAGGCCCTGAAAATGTCAACGCTTAACAAACTATGTGAAGCTCTTGATTGCCAACCGGGAGATATTTTAGTATATAAACCCGATCAAAAAGAATAAATTATATTCCTGTAAGGAGAAAAATAATTATGAATCGAAAATTTAGAATAGCCCTCGTTCTTACTTTGTGTTTGGCACTCACTTTATTTGGATGTAACAAAACCGAGAGTGAATCCTATAAACCAGCCGAGGATGAAATTGCCTTACAAATCCAACTGAAGTTCAAAGAAGACATTGGTTTATTAATTGTCGAATATGAGTCAAATAGAACCGGAGGAAGCGGTGGCACTTGTAATGCGGATAAAACCTTACTAAAACATGATAGTCTGCTCATTTACTCTATCTATCAACAAAGTTTTGATAATCCGACCGAAGTAAAAAACTTATCATTAAAGTTTTCAATCATAACCGAATATGTTGATCCAAACTATGAAAATATTTATCCGGAAGAATTGACAATTCCTATGGATGCAATTTCGTTGGATGTTAATTTCGGTGAAACTTACTATATTACTATCAGCGGGGACAAAAAGAACGGGTATACCGCTATTTTAACTCAGTAAGATTATTATTAGGTTTTATCAAACCCTATATTAAAATTCAGATCACATAAAAGACAATCCTAAAACAGGATTGTCTTATTTGTCATGGCGTCCCCGGGCGGATTCCGGACAACACCGGTTAGAAACGTGTACCACCGAGCGTGCCGTTAATGAAAAGCAAGGGTAAAGTTACCCTTTTTTTCATTTTAACAGTATGGTAGCTTCCAGACGGATATATCGTTGACTTAATACGGCACAATATATAATATAACCGATATTTAGTTGTATATACGACTAAGTTTCGAATGGAGGCGCCTATGTATATAAAACGCGACAGATATTTGAACAAGCTCATCGACAGACTGGGCAATGGGCAAATAAAATTATTACCGGAGTAAGACGATGCGAAAAGAGTTTTTTACTTTTCAATCTTTTCTGTGAGTATCTAAAAACACAAGGTGTATCTGATGACCAAATTATCGCCATTGCACTGGATAATGATATTAATGAAAAATACCAAGATCCATCAGAATTATCTGTTTTTGTACGTTATCAAATCATCGATGAAAGTAAAACATACTATGTTTTGCTTGATGAGGTACAGTATGCTATATCAAAAGAGGAACTGCATAATCCCGATATTCCTGTTAAGCTATATAGCGTCCTTAATGGATTACTGCGATTAAATAATGTTGATATATATGTGACCGGAAGCAACTCTAAAATGCTCTCAAGGGATGTCATGACCGAGTTTCGAGGGCGAGGTGATGTGATTGAATTATTCCCACTGACCTTTAAAGAATATTATGACTTCACCGGTGGTGACAAATCAGATGCATTTGAAGAATATTCACTCTATGGCGGTATGCCGCTTGTACTTTACAAAAAAACTGATGATGAAAAATATAGATATCTATCGAACCTCTTCAATGAAGTTTATTTTAAAGACATCATTGAACGATACAGTATTGAACTCCCCGATGTACTTTCAGAACTGACAGATGATCTCTGCTCATCAATCGGTTCAATTACCAACTCAAAAAAATCGCTGACACTTTGAAAACTGTTAAAAAAATCAAAGTCAATAGCGAGACCATAGCATCCTATCTGGAACATTTGACAGATTCATTTTTATTCAGATGTGCGAAAAGATATGATGTCAAGAGAAAAAAATATTTTGAGTATCCTTCCAAATATTACTGTGTAGATATCGGACTGCGAAATATCAGGTTGAACCTCAGACAGCAGGAAGAAGCACATATCATGGAAAACATAATTTTTAATGAACTTGTGGCACGCGGTTGTTCTGTTAATGTTGGTGTGATCAAAACAGAAGAAATTAATAACAAAGGCATCAGAAGTCAAAAGACCTTGGAGATTGACTTCGTTGTCAACAGAAGCGCAAGAAAATACTATATTCAATCCGCGTTAGTTCTTCCTGATGAAGGCAAGATAAAGCAGGAATTGCGTCCGCTTCTGTCCGTGAAGGACTATTTCAAAAAAATAATAATAACTAAGATCTCAATGAAGCCGTGGACAGATGACATGAGCGTCGTTCATCTCGGGCTTTACGATTTTCTGTTAGATGAGAACAGTTTGGATCTGGGTTGATATAAAAGCATCATCAAAAGATATCCGTAAATTTGACGTTGCAAAGTAGATTATTAATATTTGGAGCAGTAGGAGAATGCGCAAACGGATATAGGAGAAATTAGTATGAGCGGGTGCTTTGTATTTGCACCGTTGAAGGGCGCTTCGCCGTTTTGCTTTGGAGAAAAGCGTGTAACCATCGAACAGCAATTATCCATACCGGCAACACGAGTATTTGTTAAAAGTGACTACATTGTTGTACAAAATAGAACATATACGAGAAATAACTTAGAACGCAAAATGAGCATAATCTACAGTACACCGTCTTCCGACTTATCGAACTCATAGCGACATATGAACAGTCATCATCAAGCATCTATCATCCGATAGGTGCCTTTTTGTACCCCAAAGAAAGGAGGTTCACATGCAAGAGGAAGTAACACAGAAAACGATTGCTCTTTCCATCACCACCAGTCGTATGACGGCTATGGCATTGCAGAGCGCGTTACGGAAAGTACTGGATGCTCAGAAGAATCATACTGAAACTATCCATAAAGGCAAACAGACTTTA
>JAEZBR010000040.1 GCA_023426935.1 Bacillota bacterium
TTACTATACTATAGTTGTAAGCAGAAATAATAAATGCTTACGCATACGGATCCACTCCCTAACATGATATTCCCCTATTATGGGATCCGTAGTTTATCCCCTTGCAATTGATAGTAGTAAGAAAAGAACTGTGCGAAGGCAGTTCTTTTCTTTATTGGTCTAATAAGATTCCCGCAGAGGTTTTCATCGCTTTTATAGCAGGGAGAATTCCGCTGGAAAATCCGGCAATCAAAGTAAAAACTCCGGTTTTTAATAAGGAACTGCCGGAAAACCCAAACGGCAGGCCGGTTAGTTTGGTGGTAATTAAAACGAATACTAAACTTAATAAACTCCCTAAAATAAAACCGCTGCCCGAAATCAAACCGTTCTCAATTAAAATCTCTTTGAAGATGTCAAAGCTCTGGGCACCTAAAGATTTACGCACACCCCATTCATAAATTCGCTGATTCCCGGTAATATAGGAAATCGCCGCCAATCCGGACACCGCAACCAATAATGAAATTAACGCAATCAGATTTAAAACGACCTGCACCATCTTAAAAATCTCCTGCATCGCTTGTCCCAGTTGTTCATTGGAAGTCAATTCATAGTCATCTTTAGACAGCCATATTGAAAGATACTTACGAAGGCTATTTTCCTTTCCGCTTTTTCCATAGCGAAAAAGATAGTTAGGAAATTCTCTTTGATTGTTTAGCACTAAGACCGTATCACTGCCTAAAGTCAGATTCTGATTATCTTTAGCTAGAATGCCGATGATTTTATAATCAATCTGACCTAGCTGAATCCATTCACCAACTGCTTTTTCACCTTCGCTAACAATCGCCACAAAAGGATTCAATTCACGATCCTCATAACGAAAAAAGCGTCCGTCTGACAGGGTCAGTTCGGTGATTATTTGATATTGGGGATCTACTTCCAACAAATGATAAATCTTCTCTTGATTAAGATATTTATCCCGATAACCGGCAACCATCTTAATTGAGTCGTTTCTCAGTAAAGATCGGTACCAAGCTGCCGGAAGATAAGAAGAATCCTTAACTTCTAGGATTTGATTATTTACGCCTAAAGAGACTAATTGTTTATTCAAAACGGTCAATAAGGAAGACGAAAGAAAATCGACCGTAAGAATACAGCTGATGGCGATAACGATCCCGGCCACACTCAAAAGAGTTTCCGACAAATGTTTATATAAATAGATTAAGGCCTGACTAATCATGCTGTACCTGACCTTGGTGTAAATACCAGTGACGGTTTCCATAGTGAATAATTGAAGGATCGTGCGTCACAATTACGATCGTTTTTTCAAAACCGTTAACGTATTTTAACAGTTCCATAATTTTGCGGACACTTTGCGGATCTAAAGCTCCGGTTGGTTCATCGCAGAGAATGAGATTCGGATTATTCGCTAGGCATCTGGCAATCGCGACTCTTTGGGCTTGACCACCGCTTAATTTGTTCGCGGGATGATCCTTCCAAGCCTCTAAGCCGACTAAACACAGTAATTTTTGAGCTCGAATCTTAGCTTGCTTTGGCGGAATTTTCTCATAGATCAAAGGTAAGGCCACATTATCCAAAGCGCTCAAATATTCGATTAGATTGAATTGCTGAAACACAAACCCCAAATTTTCGCGCCGCCATAAAGCCAGTTTGCTTTCCGATAAAAGATTAAGATCCTGGTTCTCAAATAAAATCTTTCCGGTACTCGGCCGGATTAAACCGCCTAGGATTTTCAACAAAGTACTTTTTCCGGAACCGCTTGGTCCTTGGACCATAATTAAATCACCTTTCTGAATCTCTAGATTAGTCTTAGTCAAAGCCGCAAGCTTACCATATGTTTTGCTGACTTCACTTAGTTTAATCATTGAGAACTCATTAATTCACTAACATAAGTTTCGGCCAGTCCGGCAAATTCCAAGATTGCCTCATTTTGTGGAGCGGTAATAATCAGTTTTTCATTCTCGTTTCCGAGTACTTTAACTTCGGCATAGTCATTTTTATTCAACTGCGTCAGATGATCTAACCATTCCGGAAAGAAAACATAAGTTTTATCCTCAATCCTTACTAAACTATCTAAAGGAACTTTAACGGCTTTTACCGTACTCCCCGAGATAATTTGAATCGGAAACTTTGTCCCAAAATCTTCAGTGATATTTAATTTTGCTTTAGCTTCGTAATAAAGTTGTTCATTATCTTCCTTAGCGACCTCCGAAATAAAAGTTATCTCCCCCTCATTTTCTTCGGTTTTAATCTTCATACCGACTTTAACGGAATCCTTTTGAAAAGCGGAGAGTTTAAATTCCAGAATTTTATTAATACTCGCCAGTGAAAGATAACTGTCGGTCAATTCATAGACTAAGCCTTCTTCCGCCGCACTGATTACTTTACTTTCATTGCCCTGATTGACCTGTACTAATTTTGTACCGGCCGAAACAACCGTTCCTTCTTCGACATACTTCACTTCCAAACTCCCGTTATAAGGATAGCGGGTAATTTTTTCCGGAACCACTTTAGCTAAAGTTTCGAATTCTCCTTGGTAGTCGAAAGGTTCTAAAGTTAGAATTTTACTTCCCTGTCTAACCTGATTGGTCGCCATACGGTTCAATAAAAAAATACTTAGTCCAAGGATCGTAATAATCAAACCGATGATTAAAATAATTTTCGTTTTACGTTTCATACTTTTATATACTAACGTAACCAAAAGATTCCTAATTTATTTTATGGTTTTATTTAAGGCCTTGACAATATTGGGACAAACTAAACCCGCTAGGATTGCTTCCGGAACTCCATTGGTCAGGATGGTTCCTAAAGCCAGAATTAAGAAAGCTCCCGAAGCGATATCGGAATATTGGGCCGCAAAGAAAACGCCCGCTAAGCCTAATACGCCAAAGGTATTAGTTAACGATCCGATAATCGCTGCCCACATATTGTTCATAAACGTTTTATTCGGACGCTTTTTATTAAAGATTTCGCTAAAGAGACCGGCGAAATATCCCGTTAAGATTCGGGGAATAAAACAGATCAATAAACTTCCGAAATTTCCCTGATATTTTCCTAGTGTATAGAAAGGCGAAAAAAGAAATGCGAGTAACGGATTAGCCGGGAAGAAAGTCCAGACGATCAACGAAAATAATCCGGCCGCTAAGCCCATCAAAGCTCCGTAATTCTTTCCTAGTAACTGTCCGGTTATAATCACCGGAATCATCGCTAAAGTCATCACAATCGGTCCCAAGGCCGGTAAAGAACCCAGCGGAGTAAAACAGAAAACCGCTTCGATTCCCAATAACAATCCTAAGTACACAAGCTTTTTTGTCCGTGAATTCATCGTTTACCTCTTAAATACCGCGGTTAATAATAACACGCTTAAGCTTATTTCCCAAAGAAAAAACAAAGTAGACCAGGTGATCTACTTTGTTAGTTTATTTCTCAATTCTGGTATAGTCCAACTCGAACCAGAAATCGCTGCCTTTACCATAGGTACTTTCTACCCCGTATTCGGCCCCGTGTTTCTCTAAAATTGTTTTCACGATTGACAGGCCTAAACCTGAACCAACGGTGGCTCTAGTATGTTCCTTATCGACCCGGTAATAACGATCCCAGATATTCTT
This sequence comes from Bacillota bacterium, assembly GCA_023426935.1. Taxonomy (GTDB): domain Bacteria; phylum Bacillota_I; class Bacilli_A; order Erysipelotrichales; family Erysipelotrichaceae; genus RUG11872. Next base: position 3,606 of record JAEZBR010000040.1, read on the forward strand.
TAATTCTTCCGGTTTAACGCCGATTCCTTGATCGATGATTTCGACTTTAACCTTCGTACCGACAATCGATTCTTTAATCTCAATCTCTTTTTTGTCCGTAGAGTAATTGACCGCATTATTCAACAAGTTGTAAATAACCTGATTGATTCTGGTGATATCGCAATTCAGATAAACTTTTCCGATCGGTTTAAACTTAATCGTGAACTTCTCTTTCTCCAATAACTTCCGATATCTTTCTGCAATCTGTTCAAGAACTTCGGTCAGATTATATTCTTTCATCTCGAAAGCAATCGTGCCCGCCTGAAGCTTAGAAAGATCTAATAGATTATTGACCATACTGCTTAACCGATTCGCTTCATCGATAATAATCTGCACATTTTCCGGTGTATTCTCCCCTGGAATATCCCGCATGATCTCCCCATAACCCGAGATCATCGTTAATGGGGTTCTTAAATCGTGAGAGACATTCGCAATCAGCTCATTCTTCAAATGATCGACTTTCGATAATTCGTTAGCCGCATAATTCAGCGTTCCGCTCAACTGGGCAACTTCTTTATAACCGTTGCCATCAAAGACCGGGGAATAATCGCCTTTCGCCAGTTTATTGGCTTGGGTATTAATTGACGCAATCGGCTTAGAAATAATCTTCGTCAGAATTAAAGATACGATTAAGGCGACGATAATAATTAAAATTGTAATGGTCCAAAGTTGATTATTGAAAGAATTCTCGATGACATTGACCGGTCGCAATAAAGTCGATAAGAGAATAATCATCGAATCACCATTCGCATCTTTAGTCAGCTTGGCATAAACAACTGACTGTTGCCGGTTGTCTTTGTCCGCATGATATGACAGATGAAGATCCGTAATATCCAAGCGTTCATCACCATCCGCATATAAGGTAATCTCGCCGCCATTCTTTTGCGCTAGATCATAGATGGTCTGAATCGAAAAACTATTTAGATTTTGAATCGGACAGTTCGCTTCTTTACCTTTGGTGGAAGCAACTAATCCGTTATCGACATTCGCGATTAAGGCACAGGCATCGTTCTCGAAAGAAACATCGGCAATCTTATCTTCCAAAGCCGTCGCATCGAGATCCTTGTTGAAGGAAACATTGCCTAAAGCCCCGGATAACTGTTCAGCGGTTTTCTCAATCGCATTAATCTTAGTCTGCCGATAAATATTACTAAAGAAATAAGTCTGAAAAATCCAGACACCGACGACAGCAATCAAACAGAAGAAAACTAAAATGACCACGACATAAACCCGAATCGAGAGATTCGCCGGTTTAAAGCGGTCTTTTAATTTCTTCAGTTTATCCTTCAAAACGATAGCCTACCCCTCTTAAAGTCACGATGAATTTCTGATAGACCCCTAAAGATTTTCTCAATAGTTTAATATGGGTATCCAAAGTTCGGTCATCGCCATAATAGTCATAGCCCCAAACTTCGCTTAATAAGCGTTCTCGGCTTAACGCGATTCCTTTGTTACGGACTAGGAAAAACAATAATTCATACTCTTTGGGACTCATCTCCGCTGCCACCCCGTCGATCGTTACGATCCGGGCAGTAAAATCAATCTTAAGTCCTTCAAATTCCACAACTTCTCTTTCGTCCCCGGTCTGATTAGTCCGCTTTAAGATTGCGGCAATCCGCATCATCAATTCCTTGACCGAGAAAGGTTTAACGACATAGTCATCGATTCCTAAATCGAATCCATGCGTCTTATCATATTCCTCGCCTCGCGCACTTAACATAATAATCGGCACGCGTTTATCGTTCTTACGGATCTCGGTGCAGGCGGAAAAGCCGTCGAGTTCCGGCATCATGATATCCATAATAATTAAATCGAACTTTTGATTCTTCGCTTTTTCAACTGCTTCGAAGCCATTCTTCGCTTCTACTATCTGATATCCTTCGAATTCCGCATACTTCCGGATCATCGAACGGATCTTTTCTTCATCATCGACAACTAATAATTTTGCCATACTAGAACCCCCTTTTGAGAATCATCCTAAAGATTCAAAGTGATAACTGCGTGATAAAATCCTGAATTAATAACCCAAATCCTTCAAGACGATAATTACACTAATCCGATCTTTATACCGGCATCTTTCAATCTTGACGAATTGATTACAGATTCTTTGATCACTGGCACAATTCTGACAATATCCGACACTTGCGCAAGGAGTCTTTTTATTTAACCTGACACAGTTGGCGGGAGCCGCAATCCTTCTAATCCGAGACCATCCGGCTTCTTCGTCCAAAACCAACTTATTCATTCCCACCACAATGACCACTTTCTTAGGGCCGAAACATAAGGCGGCGACCCGGTTTCCCGTTCCGTCGACATTCAGTAATTCGCCGTTTAAAGTTATCGCATTGGTTCCCATCAAATAGACATCGCTGGTGAAGGCCTGACGTAAGATCTCATCGCGCTGTTGCTTAGACAGATCCGGTGCATACCGATCCTGCAACTGAATCGGCATCTTCTTTAATTCATCCAACATTCCAATTTCTTCTAAGGTCATCGAACCACCTAAAGCGACCGAAGAATTTGCCGGGATTAAACGCTTAACCGCCGCACAAGCTTCTTTCTCATCTTCCACAATCTGACAGTCAAACTGTCTGGCGATCAAAGATTTCTGTACCTTCATCGCCTGGGCCTTCCCAATCATTTTTAAATTATTATCCATGTTCCTCCTTACATCAACGACTGTTCGTTGATTATTAAATGAAACTCTAGATTCAACTTTGTGGCGGATCTACGACATAGTAACATTCTATCCATAAAAATCTCAAAGAACTCTCCGACCGCACAATAACGGTTATCGATCGTCATCTTTAATTTTATTCCGGTCTTCTCCTGGTTAATTTTCAATAAGGTCTCGGTAACCGCATAATTTACCCGGTCATGAATATCGAACTTGCCTTGTTCTTTTTCCTGAACTCGACTGCGCCGCACATCGGATTTATCCGCGATAATTAAGGCGGCCGTCATCGCATTGACCGGGAAACCGTTTCCTTCGTCGTGATTGCCAATCGCCATCGCGATATGCGCAATATCTTGGGAGTCTAACTTCAGATCATGCAAAAGTTGAAACGCCATCACCCCGCCGGATTGGGAATGCGAACTACGATTCACGATATTTCCGATATCGTGTAAATAAGCCGCCGACATCCCTAAATCGATTTCATGATCGGAATAATCCAGGGTATCTAAAATATACTTTACCCGTTGCGTTACGATACCGACATGCGCAAAAGAATGTTCGGTATAACCTAACGCCTGCAACGCTTCATTCTGAATCGTAACATAGTTTTTAATTACTTCATCTTTAACAATCAAATCATAGATTGGATGGTTTATTTCTTTTATAACGTTCTCTTCACTCATAGCTACCAGCTTTCCAAGTCGATTATAACAAAAAAGAGCGAGATTAGTCGCTCTTCGTACTGATTTGATAATCATGGCCGTCATAATCGACGGTAATGGTCGCATTTTCTTCGATCGCATTCTCAATGATCTTATAGGCCACCGGCGTTTCAATGTTATGCTGAATATAACGCTTTAAGGGTCTAGCACCATAAGCTTCATCATAGCCTTCAGCCATAATCTGCTTCTTTGCCTTATTGGTGATCACTAATTTAATATTACGTTCTGCCAGTCTAGTTGCTAGCTGATCCAAGAACTTATCGGTAATCATTCCCAAGGTTTTCTCATTTAAAGAATTGAAGACCACGATATCGTCAATCCGGTTGATAAATTCCGGTTTGAAGAACCGATGTACTTCATTGAGATATTCTTCCTGACGTTTCTTGGCATCCGGCTCAAAGGCGAATTGCGAACCTAAATTACTGGTCATAATGATCAAAGTATTTTTGAAATCGACGGTCACACCCTTGTTATCGGTCAACCGGCCATCATCCATGATCTGTAATAAGATATTGAACACATCCGGGTGCGCTTTCTCAACCTCATCCAGCAGAATAATCGAATAAGGTTTACGCCGAACCGCTTCGGTCAACTGACCGCCTTGGTCATAGCCGACATAGCCTGGAGGCGCTCCGATCAATCGGGACACACTATACTTTTCCATATATTCGGACATATCAATCCGGATAATCTTATCCTCCGAATCGAACAATTGTTGGGCTAAAGCTTTCGCTACTTCGGTCTTTCCGACCCCGGTCGGGCCTAAGAATAAGAAGGATCCTAACGGACGATTCTCATCCTGAATCTGTGCTTTGGAACGGACAATCGCTTCCGTAACTGTTTCTAAAGCTTCATCCTGACCCATAACCCGTTTACGTAAGGAATCCGCTAAGCCTAAGATCTTCTGACGTTGGGTCGTTAATAATCTAGACACATCGATATGCGTCCACGAAGATATAATCTGGGCAATACTTTCCTCATCCACCACTTCCTTAATCAACTTATCGGAAGGATTCGGATTGGTGTGGGCCTGCTTAATCTTCTTTTCTAAATCCGGAATCGTCTCATACTGTAACTTCGCCGCATCTTCATATCTCGCGTCATTCTGCGCCGCTTCTAAATCGAGTTTCGCTTTCTCTAAACGTTTCTGATATTCTTTTGCCCGATCGACAACGGCTTTTTCATCCTGCCATTTAGTATAAACTTCATCTTTACGCTTACTGACTTGCGCTAATTCTTTCTTTAATTCGGTTAATCTAGTAACCGTGCGCGGATCCGTCTCTTTGACTAAAGCCTTCTCTTCAATCTCCAGCTGCATCTTCTTTCGGGTTAATTCATCTAATTCTTCCGGCATCGAATCCATCGCGACTCGGATTGTCGCACAGGCTTCATCGATTAAATCAATCGCTTTATCCGGTAAGAATCGATCGGTAATATAACGATTAGATAAAGTCGCAGCCGCAATAATCGCTTCATCCAAAATCTGGACGCCGTGATGGGCTTCAAAGCGGGACTTTAAGCCTCGTAAAATTGAGATTGTATCTTCGACACTAGGCTCTTCCACCGTAACTTTCTGGAATCTTCGTTCTAGCGCCGCATCTTTTTCGATATATAACCGGTACTCATTGAAAGTCGTGGCTCCGATACATCTTAATTCGCCCCGAGCCAACATCGGCTTTAATAAATTCGCCGCATCCATCGACCCTTCGGTCTTGCCGGCTCCGACTAAGTTATGAATCTCATCGATGAAAAGAATAATCTGCCCGTTGGCTTTCTTAACTTCATCCAACACGCCCTTCAGTCTTTCCTCGAATTCACCTCGGAACTTCGCACCCGCAATCAAAGATCCCAGGTCTAGTTCAATCAATCTTTTCGTCTTTAATCCCAGCGGAACATCGCCCTTCATTATTCTCCAGGCTAATCCTTCGACGATTGCGGTTTTACCGACCCCAGGCTGTCCGATCAGAACCGGATTATTCTTCGTCTTTCGCGACAAAATCGTAATAACCCGCCGAATCTCGTCATCACGACCGATAACCGGATCGATATGACCCTGTTTCACTTCCTCGACTAAATCTCTGCCGTATTTTTTTAGAGCTTCCAGCTGATTTTCACTGCCGGGTTCACTCATCTTCTTACCACCGCGACGTTCCAATTCCGCATCCAAACAAGCCTGTTTAGTCAGGTTGTATTTCTTCACATATTCTTGGGAGATCGTCGACTTGTTAAATAACAAGAAGATAAATAAGGTTGCGACCGTTAAATAACTTTCTTCGTGTTCCTTAGCCCAAGCATCCGCGTCCATAAACGCGTTGGAAACATCCCGATTCATCGTCGGCTGTTCGGTATAACTTGCCTGCGAAATTCGCTCTAAATAAGCATCGGCCATGATTGACATCTCATGCTTATCCATCTTTAACTTCTCAATCAATCCGTCGATCGTATCATCGGCGAAGATCGCTTTGTACAAGTGCACGGAAGTAATTTCCGCATTCTTATGACCCATCGCGATTTCATTCGCCCGGATTACAATCGCTTGTAACTTTTCACTTAGTTTATCAAAATCCATTAGAATTCACCTCACCTTTTTGTTCAGTTGAAGGCATCCTTGAATTTGTCAAATACGGATTTAGATTTCTCTTTGGATAAATCCTGCAACTGCCGATATAATTCGGTTTCTTTACGATTCAAATCTTTGGGGATCTGAATATCCACGATAACATATTGGTCACCGGGCATTCCCCCGTTAGTACTCTTAACTCCTTTACCCCGAAGCCGGAATTTCGTTCCGTCTTGGGTACCGGAAGGAATGGTCAATTCCACCTCATTATAGACGGTAGGTACTGCTACCTTGCAACCTAAGGTTGCATCCAACGAACTTATTGGAATCCGAATGGAAATGTCTTTGCCATCCCGAATAAAATACTTATGCGCAGCGACCATAACTTCGATATATAAATCGCCGTTGGGTCCGCCGTTGAGACCTCTTTCACCTTTGCCCGGGATTCTTAACTGCTGCCCGGTCTGAATACCTGCGGGAATCTTTACTTCGACAACAACATGTTTATGAATATAACCTTTGCCGCCACATTGACCACAAACCTTCTTAATTACTTTGCCTTTACCATGACAGGTCGGGCAAACTTTCCGACTCTGGAAAATTCCAAAAGCGGTTCTCTGCTGTTCCAACACTTCCCCCGCCCCATTACAAGTCGGGCAAGTTGAAACATCGGAAGCACTTTTCGCTCCGGATCCGTGACAGGTCGGGCATACTTCATCGACATCTAATTCAATCGAACTGGTCTTTCCGAAGATCGCCTCCATGAAGGTAATCTTCATCTGCATAAACCTATCTTCACCCTTGGCAGCAGAATTGGCACGTCTTTGACTGGACGTCCCACTACCACCCATACCGGAGAAGAAAGACGAGAAGATATCATCGAAACCGCCAAAGCCACCACCTTGGAACCCTTGAGAGAAGCCCTCAAAACCGCTACCGTTAGCACCATTCATTCCCGCAAAACCGAACTGATCGTAATTAGCTCGCTTCTGAGGATCTCCCAGCACTTCGTTAGCTTCATTTACTTCTTTAAATTTTTCTGCCGCCCCCGGTTCATGATTCAAATCCGGATGATACTTTTTTGCTAAGACCCGATATGCTTTCCGAATCTCATCAGTAGTGGCGTTCTTGGATACTCCCAAGACCTCATAATAGTCACGTTTCTCTGCCATGAAATCTTCCTTTCAATAGAATACCAATGGTCCGGAGCAAATCCGGACCAATTGGTTAGTTTTTCCTACTTCTTTTCGGTAAACTGGGCATCCTGAACATCATCGTTCTTCGGCTGTCCGTTTTCTTCCGGATTGGTACCCGGATTAGCCTGCTGTTGCTGGTACATCGCTTCAGACATCTGATGTGCCGCCTGTTCAAGTTGATCCAACTTGGTCTTTAAAGTAGCCATATCGTTATTGTCTAACGCCGTCTTTAACTCATCTCTTAGCTTCTTTACTTCCGCTTTCTGATTCTCGTCGGCTTTAAGATCCTTGTTGTTCAAGGTCGTATCGATCTGATTGATAAAGTTCTCCGCTTTATTTCTCAATTCGACATCATCCTTACGTTTGTCATCGTCAGCTTTGTGTTCCTCCGCTTCCTTGACCATCCGCTGGATCTCTTCATCCGATAATCCTTCATTGTTCTGAACCGTAATCGACTGAGACTTACCGGTTCCTTTATCTTTCGCGGTTACGTGAACGATACCATTAACATCGATATCGAAAGTAACTTCGATTTGCGGGATACCTCTAGGAGCCGGAGAAATACCGTCTAGCTTGAAGACACCTAAGGTCTTGTTATCGTTAGCCATCGGTCTTTCACCCTGCAGTACATGGATATCAACCGCCGGCTGATTATCCGCCGCCGTTGAGAAGACTTGAGACTTGGAAGTCGGGATTGTCGTATTCCGATCAATCAACTTAGTCATCACACCGCCTAAGGTTTCAATACCTAAGGATAGCGGAGTTACATCCAGTAAAACAACATCCTTAACATCACCGGCTAAGACACCTGCCTGAATCGCCGCACCGATAGCGACCGCTTCATCAGGATTAATCGACTTATTAGGTTCTTTGCCTAATTCGGCTTTAATTGCTTCCTGAACGGCCGGAATTCGCGTAGAACCACCGACTAACAATACCTGATTTAAATCATTCTTGGTTAAATTAGCATCCGCCAAAGCTTTTCTGACCGGTGGCAAAGTCTTATCGACTAAGGACTTGGTCATTTCATCAAACTTCGCTCTGGTTAAGGTCGTATCCAAGTGTAACGGACCATTCGCACCCGCCGAAATAAACGGCAAGGAGATCTGCGTCTGAACCATTGCGGATAAATCTTTCTTAGCTTTTTCTGCGGCTTCTTTCATCCGTTGTAAAGCCATCTTATCCTGGGTTAAATCAATCCCATTTTCTTTTCTGAAGTTATCTGCCATCCAATCAACGATCAGGTTATCGAAATCATCGCCGCCTAAATGCGTATCGCCAGAAGTCGATAAGACCTCGAAAGTTCCATCAGCCATATCTAGGATGGAGACATCGAAAGTGCCACCGCCTAAATCATAGACCAATACTTTCTGTTCAACATTCTGTTTATCGATACCAAATGCTAAAGCACTAGCCGTCGGTTCGTTGATAATACGGGCAACTTCCAAACCGGCAATTTTACCGGCATCCTTAGTTGCCTGACGCTGAGCATCGTTGAAATAAGCCGGAACGGTAATAACCGCTTTAGTAACCGGCTCCCCTAAATAACCTTCCGCATAACTCTTCATATATTGAAGAATCATCGCTGAAATCTCTTGCGGGGTATATTGCTTACCTTCCAGAGTTACCTTCTCATTGGTACCCATCTTACGTTTAATAGAGGATACACAATTCGGATTAGTGATGACCTGACGTTTAGCCGCATCACCGACTATTCTTTCACCGCCCTTGAACGCCACGACGGACGGGGTTGTTCTATTTCCTTCCGGATTAGTTATAACTTTCGGCTCCCCGTTTTCCATTACTGCTACACAACTATTAGTTGTACCTAAATCAATTCCGATTATTTTACTCATATTTATCTCTCCTTTTTTACTCGGCTACTTTTACCAAGGCCGCTCTTAGAATTCGATCCTTTAACATATATCCTTTTTGTAACACTTCGATGACCGTTCCGGATTCTTTACCTTCCACTTTTTCTTTCATTATGGCATGATGGAAATTCCCATCGAACGGTTTTCCTAACGCATCAATCTCCGTAATTCCTTCATCTTTCAAGGCCTGCCAAATTTGATCCCTGACCATCTTTACACCCGTGGCCATCGCCTTATCGGTAGTTTCCTGACTCAATGCCCGATCCAAGTTATCTAATGCGGGCAATACTTCTAAAGCGAAACTCTGAATCCGATATTTGGAAGCTTGACTCGCTTCATTCTGCAATCGCCGCTTGATATTATCCGAATCCGCATAGACTCGGTAATATTTATTTTTCCAATCATCAGCTTCCGCTTGAAGTTTTTTTACTTCTGCCTCAAGTTTATTCTCTGCTTCATCCTCTTTCTTTTCTGTCTCTGCCTTTTCTTCAGGTTCAACTTCTTCTTTTACTTCCGCTTTTTCTTCTTTTTTCTCTTCTTTCACTTCTTCTTCAACTTCCGTTTTCTTTTTGGTCTCTTCCAATTTGGTCACCTACTTTTTCTTTTTTCCATAGTGTTGTTTAAACACCTCGGCGGTATAGTTCAAGATCGATAAGATCTCTTCATAATTCATTCTTCTAGGTCCTAAGACCATCAACTGAGCCTGTTCCTTATCATCCGTCATAAATTTCTTGGTGGCGATCGCATAATCATCGGTCCAAATCAATTCCGAATTATCATCGGCATTTTTCAGCGCCGTAGAATTTGCGTTCGAAGTTATCTGTTTCCAGACACTGGAATCTTCCAACATCTTCATCAAATCTTTCAATTTGTCGATATCGCTGAATTCCGGCTGATATAACATATTACCCGCTCCGGAATAATACATACTTCTCGAAGCGAATTTGATGAAGGCCTGTAAGAAGGCATTGAAGAGTACTTCGGCTCTTTTTACTTCCTTAGCTAAGATGGGTTTAATACTTTCCATCTTTTCCGCGATCTGCTCGACTGGCGTTCCGCTGAGCCGATCATTTAAGATCTCGGTACATTTACTGATATCGTCAACCGACACGCTTTCATCGAAATGGAAGGTCTTATTCTCGGTATGTCCTTGATCGGTGATGAAGACGGCAACCGCTGTCTGTTCATCAATCGGGAACATCTTGATATGCCTTAATTTCTGACTCTTCGCATCCGGTCCTAAGACGATGGAAGTTAAGGAAGTCATATGACTGACCACATCGCAGCTCTTCTGGATTGCTTCCTCAAAACTGAACTTGGAATTGTCGAAGACCGTTGCGATTTCCTGTTTCTCATCCTCGTTAATAATCGGATCCATCAAGTGTTCGACATAATATCGATAACCCAAGGTACTGGGAATCCGTCCGCTGGAAGTATGAGTTTTCTCCAAGAGATTCTCGTTTTCCAGAGCCATCATTTCATTACGAATGGTTGCGGAGGAATAAGGAAGTTTGTAGGTGGTCATTAAAGTCTTACTGCCAACTGGCTGCGCGGTCTTAATGAATTCTTCGACAATCGCTTTAAGAATCGATGCTTGTCTAGTTGTAACCATCACTTACCTCCTTTTTTAGCACTCATTTGTGCTTTCTGCTAGGAGTATATCACGCCCTTTTAGCACTGTCAACGGTAGATTGCTAAATTGCTAAAAATGTTTTTTCCATCCTCTTTCCACCTAAAAACAGGGCCTATTTTCATAGACCCTGTACTTATTTATAATTCTTTTTGCTTAACGGCAGTTCTTTCTCCGTTTGTTAATTAAGACTACTCCTAATCCTAATAGTGCAACTCCTAACATTGCGAAGGGCACTACGGTATTAGTCGTATCGCCAGTAGATACAACTTTAACATACTTAGCCGTCGCTTTGACTTCCTTGCTAGTCGTTACTCCGTTCATTAAGGTGTTTCATAATGATTCGGTCAAGGTCTTATAAGTACCCTTTACGCCTTCAAACTCATAACCTGCGAATGTATAACCGGCTTTATCTGGTGCCGCATCGAAGGTAACGCTATTAACCGAGTTAATATCATAAATAATTTTAGTATTCGGATCGTAATCGTAAGTAACTAATAGCTTCCGGCTATCCAAACTCTTAATAATGAAAGTACTGAAGCCATGCGTCACTTTCATTGTGCCATAAACGACCGAATTCTCAGCAGCTACAGCAGCCGTGTAATAATATACGGTTCCATCTTTCTTAACATGTTTTACCGTTAATGAACTATAGACTGCGGTGCTAATTTCGTTGATTAAGCTCTCGGGAACTTCGAATTTAACAATAACCGGAGTTCCATCTTTAACTTCTAATTCTTTTGTTTCCCCAATCTTTTCGGAGTTTGCCGCCGTAATATTTTCCGGATCGGTCGTTGCAATCGTGTCATATACCGCTTTAATATCCAAAGTCAATTCTTTCTTCGTTGCATCATAATTGAGCGGTTTAACCAATAATTTCGGTTCAATAACGATGGTAACCGTATCCTGTGCCGAAGCTTTATTGCCTAAAGCAGTTCTCGCTTCAGTATTGGTAACAGTTAAATCCTGAGCAACTTTACCTGTGGAAGTGACTAAACCCGTATCCGTAGTATCCGTCTTAACCGTACCGGCTAAGTCATTTAATGTATTCGCATTATCTAATTCCGTGCCAGTTAAGCCAGAAGTATCAACCTTTTCAACCTCCGGAGCTGCCGGTTTAACTACTACATTTTCCGGAGCGGTACCAACCATAAAGGTGTAATTGGCTTTGTCCGAAGATAGCGCAACTTTTCCATTGGCTAAATACGCAGTTGGATCCGCAGTGAAGTAGCCACCGGAAATCGTAATTTCTAATGGTGATGGACTGGTACCCCAGCCATCGTCAACAAGGGTTCCGGCTACACTTGAATTACCTGATACTGTTGCCTTAATACTCTGTGATTTTCTGCCTGTATAAGCGTTAAGCTGAAACAGCGACTGAAGAGCGGTTCCTTTTGACTCGGCATTGATTTTGGAATCTACTACATCAATAGTAATCCCATCATCCTCAAATACAAACGCACCAAAATCATTGCTTCCTTTATCATACACATTCGGACAAATATATTCACAATTTGCAATATTTACAACACTATTGTGGCTACCCTCGGAGCTAACAACGCCTTTAAAATAAATTGCACTATACCCAGTTAATTTAGAATTATTTATGCTTAATGTCATAGGGTTATAGGCAATGATAGGATATCCAGCATTCCCCACAGATATGGTACTACCCTTTATATTTATCTCGGCTTTTGAGGTTTGACTGCCGCCTATTGTAATGCCCTGATTATTTCCCTTACCGGTAATATTAATAGTGCATCCTTCAAGCGTAAAGCTCGTGATTTTGCCACGGGTCTCAATAGCCCTTCCATTATCCCCATTATTGTTAATGGTCAAATTTTTCAGTGTAACCGAAACATCAGAGGTGCCATTATTATTTATAGCCAGCGTGGTTTTATTGCTACCTCTCGTGCCATACCCTGAAATAGTTTTTCCGTTGCCGTCAAGCGTGATGGATTTGTAATATTAAGAAGTCCAACACCGTTCTCTGGATAAGCATAGTCCGCAAGCATCGTAACGGTGTCCCCGTCTTTTGCATTATCGCTAGCTTCGCTTAGTGAGGCATACTCCGTGTCTCCGATCTTAGCCGCATTGGCTAAAGCATTTGCATTAGTTGGCAGCAACATAAAAAACATGCATGCTGCGAACAGAATACTTAATAATTTCTTCATTTCTCTCCCTCAGTAATTCCATGTAACTGAATTTTTCAATTTACATCATTTTAATTACCAGATGGAATTGTAGCTTTAAGGCTTTCGGATGTTGTTTTTCCCAAAAAGTTATCACTTGTGCATCTGGCTATACAATCTAATAATCTAGCCCTGTGTCCTATTTTATAAGCTGTTTTTACTAATTGACAAGGTCAATATACCCTTTCCAGAGGTGCAAAGCAATATCTTTTTCACTTATTTTAATCATTTTGCTTACTTTACACCCCAAAGGTACTAAAAAAGCCCCGGAAACGCGCTCCGGAGCTTGATTTTGAAGGGTTTAGGTTAAATATCGACACCCAAGAATTTCTTGACCAAAAGACCGATTATGAACGATAATGCCGCAACGGAGAGCGAAATAGTTGCCATTTCTCCGAACCGTTTACTGAACTTAATATCCTGTACGACGGAAATATAGTAACTGAACATGGCGATGATTAAGATCACGATTATGATTAAGGAACCCAAGGCATAAAGATAATGTTCCGGTGCAAAGACCAAGAACGGAATAATCTCTAAGACCACGGTCACCAAGTAAGTGATTCCGGTATAGATTGACGACTTGAGGCAATCGCTCTTTCCTTCCGATTTGCTGGAGAGATACTCCGAGCTAGCCATCGATAGCGTAGCGGAAATCCCAGTAATCAAACCTGATAACGCAATCAGTCGGGTGTTCTGCATGGCTAAAGTCAATCCGGCTAAAGTCCCAGTCAATTCAACTAAGGCATCATTCATACCTAAAACCATACTGCCGACATATTTAAGTCTTTCTTCATCGATTAAGCCAATTAAGGCCTGCTCATGCTTATTCTCATCTTCAATGACCTGTTTAGCTTCCGGACATTCCGCAAATAACTTCTCATAGTTGACTTGGGCATTCTCTTCGCCGTTTTCCATCCGTTTAATCGCGAAAGTATAGCCTAAGACTTTGGCGGTGAATAAATACCAATTTATCTTGAACCAATTCGGGGTTAATTCGGTCTCGGTATATTTTTTCCAAATCAGATAATGTTGTTTCTCCTGATTGCCAAGTTTTACCATCGTCTCGGCATTGATACCCTTTGGCGCCAGTTTAGCCAAACGTTCATAGATAATCGATTCGTTTAATTCTCCCTGCTGAAATCCCAGGATCTGTTTTTTGGTTGCTGCGGAAATACTCATTGTTTTCCTTCTTTCTGGTAAATTAATTTTAGTTGTTTGGCGACTAGCTCCGGTACAAACGGTTTTAGATCCCCACCATGCATTGCGACGACTTTCGCGCTTGAGCTTGATAGGAAAGAATACTGCGGCTTAGCCATGAAGAAGATAGTTTCGACATCCTTGGCTAAAGTCATATTAATCGTCGACTGCTGAAATTCATACTCAAAATCCATCGTCGCTCTTAAGCCTCGAATAATAATATCCGCTTTTCGTTTATGCGCAAAATCGACGGTCAGACCGCTATCCGCATAGATTGAAACATTCTTAAGCTCTTTGGTGGTTTCCTTCAACATTTCAACTCGTTGTTCCACGGAGAATAAGTAATGCTTATCCTGATTATTCATAATAACGACATCGAGATGACCGAATTGTTTCGCGGCTCTTTGAATAATATCTAAATGTCCATACGTGACCGGATCGAAAGATCCGGGATAAATCGCTCTTTTCATTGGTTTGCCTCCACAAAATAGCTGACCACTGCTTTTCCATAAGCAGCTTCCTTATACTTGATCAAGCTACTAGGGTAATTATAGCTTAATCCTTTTCCGCTTTCTACGACGATTCGGCCTTGGGAATTTAATATTCCGGCTTCTATAATCAAATCAAGAATTTCTTCGTTCTTATTTAATTCATAGGGAGGATCTAAGTAAATCAAGTCAAACTTGAGCTTTTTCCGTTGGGCTTGTTTAAGACTTTTATGATAATCATAGAACCAGATCTCACATTCAGCCCCCAGCTTCAAACTGTTCTTATTCTGTTTGATGGCGTTAATGGCCAGGGGATCTCGATCCCCTAGTATTACCTTAGTAAAGCCTCGGGATAAAGCTTCAAAGCCAAACGCGCCACTGCCCGCAAAAGGATCGAAGAAATTTCCTTGCGAAAAATAACCGCCTAAACTGGAGAAGACCGCTTCCCGAACTTGATCCAAGGTCGGTCTAGTATTCATCCCTTCCGGCGCCACTAATTTTCTTGAGCGAAATTTACCGGCAACGATTCTCATTATTCCTTACCTCGATTGTATTTAAAAATGATTCCCTGACAAAGACCAACCATAATATACCAACTAAGCAAGCTGGTTCCCCCGGCTGATAGCATCAATAACGGAACACCGGTTAACGGAATCAAAGCCGTAGCGCCACCGACATTCAATAAAAAATGGACAAACAGATAAGATGCGGTTCCAAATAAAATGACGCGATTTTGCTGCCGTTTAACTTTAAACGCATATTTCAATAGCCTTTGTAAAATCAAACCATAGAGAATAAAGACGGCTAAGATCATGATAAATCCACCTTCTTCGGCAATGACCGCAATAATAAAGTCACTGGAAGCGTATGGTAAATATCCGAACTTTTGGATTCCCTGACCTAAGCCCCGGCCCAGTAGTCCGCCTCTAGTAAAGGCAATCAAGGAATTACAGACCTGATAACCCGAACCGTATAAATAATCGAATGGTGCCGAAACAACCTCAATCCGCTGGAGCTGATATTCCTTCATGGGTAGATTTTTTAAAATGGAACTGCCCATCGGAGAGAATAAGAATAAGCAGCCAATCACCATTATGAACATTCCTAGTAGTAAAATCCGATGAAGTTTTTTAAGGCTATCATGCGTCGGAATCATCAAGCATAAACAGGTTATCAAGAATAACGCAATCGCCGAACCGGTATCGTTCTGTAAGAAGATAATGATAAAAATATAAATGGCTAAGGTAATCAAAGGTTGCGCTAATATCTGCCAGACGGTCTTTGAATGCGGTTGAAAACATAAAAAGGTCGAAATTTCCAAAATCATGATGATCTTGGCAAACTCCGAAGGTTGAATCGTCATGTTGACGACGGGAATCACAATCCAGGCCCTAGCCGCATTTCGGGCTGAAAATAATAAACACGCTAACAAAAGACCACCAACGACAATTGAAGCGATTGTCGTTTTATAGCGAGCATTCTTATCAATATCTATATGTGAAAAGACCCCCATTGCTACTAACGAGATCACCAAAAAAATAACTTGTTTGACTACGGAAGAAACCACTTCCTGCATGACGGTCTCCGAACTGGTAATAGAAGCGGAACCGATAAAAATGATTCCGATAAACGATAAAGCCAAACAAGCCAGTAATAGCAAGGAGTCATAACCTGCCGGTATTTTAAATCGCAATTTCTTTTTTTTCGGTTGTTCCATAGTTTTCCTAGAGCCATTATACCTTAGATAAAGAGCAACTTTTAGTTTTAATTGGCAAAGAAAGCGTTTTCGCTGAATGTTTCATGATTGCAATTATTTTACTGTTGGGTATAATAAAAGTAATGGATTACGACTTCAGTTTGAAACATAATTCAGTTGTGAAAGGATAACAATGTTAATTAATAATCAAACAATTTTAACTGACAAGGACCCAGCGCTAAGAACTCGATGTACCAAAGTTCCTTTACCTCTGGAATCTAAAGATAAAAAAATCTTACAAGCTATGATAGAATATATTCGTGATTCGCACGATCCGGAAAAACAGGAACGCGAAAATCTAAGGGCTGCCGTTGGTTTAGCGGCTCCGCAGATTGGAATCACCAAACAAATGTTAGCAATCGGAATTCCCGGTGACGATAAGACGCCTGATTTAGAATATGCTTTAGTCAATCCGGTAATTATTTCTAATTCCGTCCAAAAAGCCTATTTGAAAAACGGTGAGAGTTGTCTCTCGGTCGTTCCTGATCATCCGGGAATCGTTCCGCGCTATGCCCGCATTACGGTCAAAGGCTATGATTTATTATTGGATCAAGAAGTAACCATTAGGTTACGGAATTACCAGGCGATCGTTTTCCAACACGAGATTGATCACCTATCCGGCATTTTATACTATGACCATATCGATCGCCAAAATCCCGAAGCACTTATTCCGGATGCGATCGTCATTGAGTAGAAAGGAGTATTTATAAATGGATTACAATGAATTGAATCGCGATGTCATCACTTCTCCGCAACGAGATTTCGTTTTGCATCGTGATACCGACACCTTAGTTTATGCTATGGGTGGTTTAGGTGAAGTCGGTAAAAATATGTATTGCATCGAACACAAAGGAGAAATTATTATCATCGATGTCGGGGTTAAGTTCCCCGAAGAAGATCTTTTGGGCGTTGATTATGTCATTCCCGACTATAACTATCTTTCGCATAATTTTGAAAAGATCAAAGCGGTCATCATTACTCACGGCCACGAAGATCATATCGGAGGTATTCCTTTCTTCTTAAAAGCTTGTCCGATCAAAAAGATCTATGCGCCTAGATTTGCGATGGCTTTGATTTCGAAGAAGCTCGATGAACACCATCAGTCTTCCGCCGTCAAGTTAATTGAAATAAATTCCGAATCTCGAATTGAGACCGAATATTTTAAAATCGGTTTCTTCAATACGGTTCATTCGATTCCGGATTCCTTGGGAATCTTTATCAATACTCCTAATGGACGCATCGTCGAGACCGGCGATTTCAAATTCGATTTAACTCCCGTCGGGACGAATTCAGAATATGACAAAATGACTTATATGGGAGCGATGGGAACGACTCTGCTGATGAGCGATTCCACCAATTCCGGCGTTAAAGAATTTTCACCCAGTGAAAGAGATGTTGCGAAATCGATTTTAGAGACGATGCAGCATACCCAGGGCAGATTGATCATTGCGACTTTCGCCTCCAATGTTCACCGGGTTCAGCAGATTATTGAATCGGCAATCGCCTGCGATCGGAAGATCTGTGTCTTCGGTCGTTCGATGGAAAACGTCATCGAAATCGGTCGTAAATTAGGAAACATTCATGCTCCGGACAGTTCATTTGTAGAACCGGACAAGATTAATAATCTGCCGGCCAATAAGGTCTGTCTGATTTGTACCGGAACGCAAGGTGAACCGCTTAGTGCTTTAAGCCGAATCGCGACCGGAACTCACCGTTGGATTAAGATTATACCCGGCGATACGGTCATCTTCTCTTCCTCGGTTATTCCGGGAAATGCGGCATCCATCAATAAAATTGTCAACAGTTTATGCCGGATCGGGGCAATCGTTATTAATAATTCAGTAATTAATTCGATTCATACCACCGGACACGCTTCCAGTGAAGAACAGAAACTGATGTTACAGTTAGTTAAGCCAAAGTACTTCATGCCGATGCACGGAGAATATAAGATGCTCAAGCAGCATGCCCTCAGTGCCATCGAGACTGGGGTACCGGCCAATCATATCTTCGTTATGACCAATGGAGATGTCTTAGCTTTAAGGGACGAACAGTGTTTCTTCGCCGATCTGCGGATTCCGACCGACGATATCTATGTCGACGGTAACGATACTAACGGGGTCGCCGCCGCAGTCTTGAAAGATCGTAAAGTCTTAGCCGATAACGGTCTAGTAGCGGTCATCGTAACCATCGACTCCCGTTATAATCAGATCTTGGTTCGGCCTAATATCGTTTCGCGAGGTTTCGTTTTCATTAAAGAAAATCAGAGTTTATTAAAAGACGGTGAATTAGTTGTTTACGATGCCTTGAAAAAGAAGATGGCTCAAAAGACAACTTTCGGTGACTTAAAGAATACCGTACGCAGTTCCTTGGAACCCTACTTCTATCAGAAAACGCATCGCACACCGATTATTATTCCGGTCATTCTGAATATGTTGGCGGCTAACGACCCCAGCAAACGGGAGAAACATCCTAAGACGATAACCCGGACTAGAAAAACAACCAAACTCTCCTAACGGAGAGTTTTTGTCTTAAGAAAGGAGTACCATGCTCAAGAAACGCTGGTTTATGGTTTTGTTGGCAACGATTTTAGTCTTGGCCGGTGCGATAGGTGTCGACGCTTATTTCTTTGCGACTAAACGAATCAGCGTAAACTACCAAACCCTTTCCAGCTCGAAGATACCCGAAGATCTTTCCGGCATGGGAATCGCGGTTTTTGGGGATTTGGAATATGGTGAATATCTTGATCAAAACCGCTTAAAGACCATCGTCGACAAAATTAATTCCCTAGATCCCGACACAATCATTTTCTTAGGTGATTTATTCAATCAGAATTATATTCCTAGTATCGACGAAATCACCGTCGTCACTAATTTACTTTCGACTCTAAAGGCCGATGAAGGAAAGTTCGCAATTTTAGGTGACTTCGATAATGCTGACACCGTAACCCCAATCTTAACTAGTGCCGGCTTTGAGATTATCAGTGACAAAGTCATACACTTACATCATGGGACTTCAGCCTATGTCGATCTAGTCGGTCTAAATAATACGATTACCAGCAGTAATGACCTCGATACTTTATTCAAAGATATTCAGACGGATATCTATAATATCGCGATTTGCCATAACCCGGAAATCGTCAATAGTTTACCTTTAAATACGACCGATGTTCTCTTCGCAGCCCATTCACACGGCTATGAGATTACGATTCCTCTTTACGGTGCTTATTCAAACTACACCGGGATGGATAATATGGGGCCAGGCAAACACTTGCGAAACGGAACCGAAGTCTATGTCACTAACGGACTAGGAACCGTCAAGTCAAATCTGCGGCTATTCTGTGATCCGGAAATAATCTTATTCCGCCTGAAACATTAAACGGGGCTGTAAAGAAACCTAAGAGAATATCGAGGGCTTAGTTTACAGCCCTTTTTATATAAAAACGGCTCGGGGAATCTAACCTGGAGCCGTTTTTGGTAAAATAGTCTTGTTAGGAGACCTTTTACT
>JAEZBR010000045.1 GCA_023426935.1 Bacillota bacterium
CAAGCCCAAAGCCAACCAGCAAGATAACTATATCCTATAAGTGTAAGACTAAGTTCAAGTAGAAGTTCCTATAAGACTAAATTCAACTTCGCGGGTCTTGAAGTGGAATTTAACTTTTCACTTCAGAGAAGGCTTAGAATATTTGAAGAATCTTTAATTGTGAGACTAATTCGCTTATAATGGGAGACAAAGAAACGGAGACAATTATGGATATTAAGAAAAGAGTAGCGCAAGAAGAAACCGAGATTATCAAGAACTTAACTACGTTGGTTTCTTATGACAGTGTTTATACGGCAGGGGAAGGATATCCTTTCGGAAAGAATAATGCGGATTGTTTAAATGCGGCCTTAAAGATTTTAGATGGTTATGGTTTCAAAACGAAGAACTTAGATAACTATGCCGGTTACGGTGAGATTGGGCAAGGTAAGGAATTGATCGGAATGGTCGGACACTTGGATGTCGTACCGGTAGTAAAGTCCGGTTGGACCAGTGATCCGTTTACCTTAACTTTAAAAGGTAATGATTTATATGGTCGGGGTTCTTCCGACGATAAGGGTCCGGTTTGTTGTGCCATTGCGGCTTTAAGGATCGTTAAGGAAATGCGGCCGGAATTGAATAAGCGCTTAAGAATCGTGATGGGTTGTAATGAGGAATCGGGTTCGGCCTGCCTAGACTATTATGTCAAAAAAGAAGGCGACTTCGATTATGGCTTTACGCCTGACGGTTCCTTCCCGGGAGTTTATGGCGAAAAGGGAAATCTGAATGCGACCTTTAAAGCTAAGATAGATAAAATTAAATCGATCAAAGGCGGCGAAGCACCCAATGTCGTCTGTGGCATGGTTACGATAACTTTGGAGAAAGGTTCTTTCGACGAAGGATTACTGAGTAATTATCTCGACCACCAAAATGTGAAGTTTGAATTAGATGAGAATGATCCGCAGACTTTAAAAGTCTATGGACATAAAGCCCATGCCTCAACGCCTGATTTAGGTGTCAATGCGATTTCGGAAGCGATGGTGGCACTAGATGAAGCCGGAATTAAAGATCCGTTAGTAAAGTTCTATGCGACTTTGATTGGGAATACCTGCCATGGTGAAAAAATGGGAATCGACCAGCATGACCAATATGGCGAATTAACTTTCAATGTCGGGATGATTCATAACGAAGGTGATCAGGCGATCGGAACAATCGATATCCGTTATCCGGTAACTAAAGATTTGGAAGTTATGCGGAAAGAGTTCTTAAAGGCAGCGAACAGCAGTGATGAAGCAACCGTGACCATTAACGGAATAGGCAGACCATTATTCTATGCGCCGGATTCACCATTAGTAAAAACCTTGTTGAGCGCATACCAAGAAGTAACCGGCGATAAGACGCACTTACCGATTACGATGGGTGGGGGAACTTATGCCAAAGGAATTAAGAATACAATCGCCTTCGGCGGGGAATTCCCGGATGATCCGGATATTCATATGCATGGGGATGATGAATTTATTCCGAAAGAAAATTTATTAAAACAGACTGAGATTTATGTCTTGGCAATCTTAAAACTATTGGAGTTATAAAGCGAGTTAATCTCGCTTTTTTTAATAATTAAAGTAATAATATAGTTATGAAAAGATTAATGATCTACACCACAGATTATCCGGTATCTTCCCAGACGGTTTTGAAAGATCTTTTCGGTGATGATTTTATGGTAAACGATGAACATTATTATCAGGGGTATTATTACAGTGTGACTCATTGTGATCGTCATTTACTGGTAATTAAACATCACTTACCCATCGGGATCGATTTGGAAAAAGTCGGCGAACGAAGACCACGGATCGAAAATGAAATCTTTCACCCCAACGAACGAAAACTAATTAAGAACGGAAAAGACTTTACGAAGATTTGGACCTTAAAGGAAGCATACGGAAAATTGTTGGGAATCGGAATTCAGAAATGCTTACATCAGGTCGATCTTTCGGAAGGAATTGAACATGCCTTTAAGAAAAATGATTATTACTTTTTGAGCTATGAATATAAACAATACATCTTATCGATTGCGACGCCTAATTTTATCGAATCTGTGGCTTATTATCCTTTAGACTTCCAAAATAAGTTGATTATTTCAATTATTGAGGAATTTTCCCGGGTCTTGAAAAGGGATTTAGTCGGGATTTATTTTCATGGTTCTTATGCCCTGAAAGATTATGATCCCTATGTTTCAGATCTGGATTATCTAGTCGTCGTCAATAAAGAAATAAGTGAAAAGAAGAAACTTCAGATCTGGGAAGTCGTGTCTCACCTCAACAGGTATGCCCCGAAGAAGGGGCTGGAATTTAGTATCGTCCAATTAAGAGATTGTCAGAATCCTAAACTAGATTTTCCTTATCAGTTTCATTACTCACCAAAGTATCTTAAGGATTATGTAAATGATCCCGTTTTAACGATTAAAAAACTGCAAGGTACCGATTGGGATCTAGCGGGGTATGGTTATTTGATTAAACAGAAAGGTATAGCCCTATTCGGAAAAGCGATCGATGAAGTATTCCAAAACTTCTCTTATTCATTATATCTAAAAGCTTTATGGTTCGATCTAAAAGACGCTTTGGATCATGCTGAAGAACCCGAAACGATTCTGAATATTTCCCGAACAATGGAGTTGCTAGATACCAAAGAGATCGTTTCGAAATCCCAGGGTGGTAAATGGGCAAGTGAGAAGCTGGAAGAAAAAGAATTAATCAATAAAGCCTTGATTTATTATCACCAAGGCTTAAAGTTTCACAAAGAAGAAACTTGGGGTTTTATCGAAAAGTATTTAACGATTATTAAGACAACGATTTCCGCTTAAGTTTCTTACTTCATTTTATTGTTTTAAGAAGGGGTTTGAATAATAAAACCCGTTTACCCAAGTAGTTTTGAGGTTATAGGATATTCGATAATTTTAAGGCTGCGATAAAGAAAGCCGCAGTTACGGCATCGGGAGCGAAACAAGCCAACTGAACTAGGATTGCCGTAATGTTCTGGTTGGATTCCAAGTAATTGACGATTAGACCGACTAAGAACGCTTTATCTAGCTTGTCAAGATTCTTGGAATAAGACGAGAGCGTTGCCAGATTGATGGAGGTTAACTGATATTTGGGATCGGCATATTCTTTTAAGACTGCCGGCAGATATTTTTCGAGATCGTAGATCTCTTTATCGTCTTTCTTGGCAACGTTTAAGAGATTCTCAGTGTGTTCAATCAAATATGCGCAATCGTCATAATGGTAAGAAACGATACCGTTAGTAATTTCCGAGAAAGAAGAATGGGGTCGTCTAGAGAAAGGATTTAAAGAGAGACCTTGGGTTTTTAAATCCCAGGTATGTATTAGATCCACAAAGGCCAAAGCGAATTTATGAGCTTTCTTCTGATCGGAATAAGTTTTTAAAGCATATTTATTTCCGACCAATTCTTTATAACTCTTTAAGGCATCTAAATAACCATAACGGGCGATGCCCATTAAATGTTCATGAGTGAAATCCATGAAACTGCCGGTATCGTGACTGGGTTTAATGGTTAAGATAGCGGGTTGGGATTCATACTCGGGATGGGTAACCTTAGGGTAATTTAATTCCGCGACCACTAAATCTTTAGCGCCCAGTTCCAAAGCGAATTGAATCGGAACATTGTCATAATAACCGCCGTCGATGTATTCCTGGGAACCGATGGTATGTTTAGGGAAGACCGGGAAACAACTGGCGGAAGCGATCAGATATTCCGGATAGAGTTGATCGCCCATTTCCTCAAGCGTAATCTTTACCGGATCCATACTGGGGTATTTCACGGTGACTAAACCGAAAGTGACCTTATTTTTTCTGACCAGCTCCGGTTCGACTAATTCATGAACCAGATTCTTCAGTGGGGTGATATCGGCACCGGCTTCTTTACTGTACTTTTTTAAGAAAGGAATAATCCGATCTTTCTCGGACATGATGGTTGAAAGAGAAGTTCCTAAATCGATTCCGTCTTTCATTACTTTGGTGGCTTCCATCTCTTTCCAGAGTCGTTCCATCTTGTCGTATTGACCCTGGGCAATCAACATTCCGTTCAAGGAACCGATTGAAGTTCCGACCACGATATCGAAATGTTCGTGATGTTGGTTCAATGCTTTATAAACGCCTAACTGGTAAGCGCCTTTAGCGCCACCGCCACTCAGCACTAATCCACGTTTTCGCATACATCTTCCTCCAGGCATAACTGTTCTTTTTTCTGCATTTGAGATAAGGAGGCATTCAAGGCAATCGAGCGAATAATCGTTTTAATAATCTTATCGAGATCTTTACCTTCGCGGTAATCGGCCTTGGCCGTAAAGTTAACCCGATCATCGTCGAGTAATTTTTTCGTCGCTTCACTGTTGGTATCATAGACGGCGATCGAATTACCGCCATATTTCTTGGCTAAAGACATACAGGGAACATCGGTAAGCCCATCTCCTAAATAAATCATATTGGCATAGGGAACATAGATATCTTCTTCGGGCACCGCTTCGTTGATTTTGTCGTTAGAAATATCCAAAGTTCCTTTATGAATCCTAAAGAAGAACTGTGTTTTGTTGGTAAAATTAACCGCCATCGCTGGCCAGTCCGCATAACCGTTATCGTCATAGTGAAATTGGGAAGCGTAGATTTCCTTGAAATTATGCGCAATTTGGCAACCTTTGATAATCTCTCGCAGTCCACTGGAAATAATATAGTGTTCAATCTCAACATTATTTTCTTTACCGAATTTTGTGATTCTTTCAAACCAATCCCTAACGCCCGGGAAGAATTCAACATCCTGACCTAACTGCTGCAACTTCGGCTTAGTTAAAGGATAGCCTTTCTCCGTGGCTTTGACTTTCATATAGTATAGATAAGATAAAATCGCATCCATATGCTTGGTATGGGTTTGATTGGTTACTTCCGCCCAGAATTGGTCACATGACATTCCTAGATCCGGAATGAAGCCATATTCCTGCATATCCCGGGTACATAAAGTATGGTCAAAGTCATACATTAAAGCGATTTTTGTTTTCATCGGTTACGTCCTTCTTTGACTAGATTATAGCGTAAACAAAGTACTTAATTCAATTTATCCTAACGGTAATTCTTGTTGATTTTTTTCATCTCTTTTAAAACCTGTTCTACCTTCATCGTTTCCAGGGTTCCGGGCAGTGATTTATAATGTGAATTATCTTCGACTTCTTCCGCTTTTTCATCGGTAATCTCGCCTTCAAGATAGGGATCGAAATTGGCGTTTTCACCGTCTTCTTCGTAAGTATAATCGATAATCGCGTTATAGCCATTTACTCTTTTTCGTAAGATTTGAAGCGGAGAATTGGGAGTTAGTTTACCTTGAGTCAAAGCGCTCTCCAAATCCTTTATTAAGTCGGTATAATCGTAGACGGTTTTCATAGTAAATCCTCTTTTCGCTTAATTTTAACCTATTTAAAGTAAGCGTAGCTTTCGTAAGCGGAATATTATATTTAGAAACAATCAGAGGAATAATTATGGGGCTTGTACTAGAAACTAGCACAATTATTAAGGAGATTAAGGGAAAGCTGAAGTGAAAAGTTAAATTCCACTTCAAAAAGGACCGAAAATAAAGTTGAAGTAAGTCTTACAGATCGGATAAAAACTAGTGCCTAAAAGAATAATTTAAAGAAGGTACTTGTGGAAATCAGTA
>JAEZBR010000049.1 GCA_023426935.1 Bacillota bacterium
GAATTAATGTACGCTTCTGAGTTTCAGAAAGCCGCAGATTTAAAAGAAGAAATTGTCAAAAAAATTGATTATCTGAAACAGCTTTACGATAAATTACCGGGGCTTTTAAATACAGCCAGAGTTTTAGTTCCTAAGACGATCGAAGAACTGGCCGGAACTTATGCTCAGGCAAATCAAAAGGGAGTCTATCTTAAACATTTAGAAATCAATAAAAACGTTGAGATTATCAATGATGCTTTACGTGGTGATCTGAATTCTTTGAAACATGCTGATATCGATCAGGTGGATGTCCATCTGGTTGATTGTCTGACTAGATTGAATCAGTTGAAAGCCCAGATTGAAAAAGAAGAAGCTTCGTTCGATGCTTTGCCAGATATTACCAGCAAGGCCTTTAAGGAAGTTGATTCTTTGGCGGAAATGTTAGCAAGTGTCAAGAAGACTTATAAAGACGCTTCCGAAAGATTCGGCTTCGATAACCTGCAGGATAAACTACAGAGTTACGATGAATTAGTTTCTGGTTTAAAGAACAAGGCGGCTAGTTTAAAGAAACAATTAAGTAGCCACAATGTGGGGGCGACTGTAATCATTTTAGGGTGTAAGGAATTACTTCAGGATATTGAAATCAAAGCGGGAGATTTAAAAGATACCAAGCAGCAGCTCGATCATGCCTGTGCTGATGAGAATGAAGCTAGAACCAGTTTATTGAAACTGCATCTGATCATGAATGAAATGCAGAGTAAAGTTCGCAAGCATCGGCTACGTTCGATTTCTTCCAGCTACGAGGACGACCTGATGAGCGCTCAGGGTTATATCAACGATGTCGAAGATCTGCTCAACGAATCGCCGTTGAATATTGAGTTGC
Organism: Bacillota bacterium; assembly: GCA_023426935.1. Lineage (GTDB taxonomy): Bacteria > Bacillota_I > Bacilli_A > Erysipelotrichales > Erysipelotrichaceae > RUG11872. Next base: position 863 of record JAEZBR010000049.1, read on the forward strand.
TGAACAAAACGCTGAAAGAAGCGTTGGATTTTGTTTATACGCTTTATAACAATGTTAATAAAATTTTGGGTTCCGCCAGTATGGTCGAACAGGCGATCGTCGTTGCTAACCGTTGGCGGTCTACTTACCCGGATGTCGATGCCGAACTGGCGAGAAGTGAATTATGTTATCGTAACGGGGAATATACAAAAGCTTTACAGTTGGCGTTCAATGCCATTGATTTAGTGTATCCCGCCCAGGCGGAGAATATTATCAAGAATAATTCGCGGAAGGAATCGGTCTGATGCGTTATTTTGATTATGCCAGTACAACTCCTTTAGACTGCGAAATTTTGGAAAAGTATCAGGAATATCTGACAAATTACTTCGCTAACAGCGAATCGATGCATCCGCTGGGGACTGAAGTAAAAAAATTGGTTGATCAAAGTCGAAATCTGACCGCGAAGTTATTGAAAGTAAAACCCGAAGAAATCATTTTCACTTCCGGAGCTTCGGAAGCAAATTCGACCGCAATCAAAGGTTATGCTTTAGCAAATAAAACTAAGGGCAATCATTTGATTACGACTCAGATTGAACATTCCAGTGTGTTGAATTCTTATCGGCAGTTAGAGAAGGAATTTGGTTTTAAAGTTACTTATCTAAAGGTGGATGAAAACGGTATTGTCGACTTAAACCAACTTAAGGAAAGTATCGATTCCGCAACGATCTTGGTTTCGATTATGGCAGTTAATAACGAGTCGGGGACGATTGAGCCGTTGGATAAGATCAAGAAAATTCTCAAAGATTATCCCAAAGTTAAATTGCATGTCGATTATGTTCAGGCAATCGGGAAGATGCCGATTGATTTGACCGGAGTTGATTTTGGCAGTTTTGCCGCCCATAAGATCGGGGGCTTGAATGGATGTGGCGTACTATATAAGAAAGCCGGATTGAAAATACTGCCATTGATCTCCGGCGGTCAGCAGGAAGGTGGCTTACGGGGCGGAACCGAGAATGCACTTAATTATGCGTTGTTCGGGCTTACTCTAAAAAAAGCCTTGGATTCTGAAGAAGAGCATAATGTTAAAGTAAAACAATTGAATAGTGAACTAAGAGAGTTACTAAACGATCCGGGCATTGTTATCAATACGCCCGTTGACGGTTCACCCTACATCTTGAATATTTCTTGTCTGAAACTGCCGAGTGAAGTACATTTGAATGCGTTGGGCAAAGAAGGCTTCTGCGTTTCAGCTCACAGTACCTGTGATTCCCGTTCGAAAGATTCTTCGTATGTCTTAAAAGCCATGGGGATAAAAGGGGAAAGATTAAAAGGCGTAATTCGAATTAGTTTAGCTGCAAGTTTAAATCAAGAGGACATTAAGGACTTAGCAAAAGCAATCAAGGAGAATATTAAAACTTATGGAATTCACTGAAAAATATGAATATATCTTAGTCCGTTATGGCGAATTAAGTACCAAAGGCCGCAATAAGAAAGATTTTATTCGGCAATTAATCAAGAATGTTAAATACAGTTTGGAAGCCTATAAAGATCTTCGTTATCAGGCTGACCGGGATCGGTTATATATTTTTCTTAACGGAAACGATCCGTTGGCGATTGAAGATAAACTAAAAAAAGTATTCGGAATCCGTTCTTTCTCCTTGGCAATGAAAACAACTCCGGAATTAGCGGAAATTAAAAATGCGGCAATTACCGCAGCGAAGAAAGAAGAGAATGAAGGGTCGAAGACTTTTAAAGTCGTTGCCCGAAGGAATGATAAACAATTCCCGTTAATCTCCGATGAGATTAATCGGGAAATCGGAGGAAGTGTTTTACAAAGTACCAAGCTGAAAGTCGATGTTCATCAACCGGATTTCAAACTGATTGTCGAGATTCATAAAGATGCGGCTTATATCATGGCACATACCGTTTTAGGCGCCGGAGGGTATCCGGTACGCGTCGGAGGTAAAGCGTTGGTTTTATTGTCGGGTGGAATTGATTCACCGGTTGCGGCCTATCAGATGCAAAAGCGCGGGGTCTTAATCGAAGCAATCCATTTTGCGTCCGAACCTTATACTTCCGAGAAAGCCAAAGAAAAAGTTATTACCTTGGCTAGCATGATCAGTAATTATCAGGGAAATCTTAGGGTTAAGATTATTCCGTTTACGAAGTTACAGTTAGCGATCTATGATAATTGTCCCGAAAGTTATGCAATCACGATCATGCGTCGGATGATGATGCGGATCGCCCAAAGAGTTGCGATTGACGAGAAATGTTTAGTCTTAGTCACCGGTGAAAGTATCGGTCAGGTTGCTTCGCAGACTTTAGAAAGTATCTCCGTTATTAATCAAGTCGTTACAATGCCGATTATTAGGCCTTTGGCAAGTTTCGATAAATTAGAGATCATCGATAAAGCCAAAGAATTGGGAACCTATGAAACCAGTATCCTGCCGTATGAAGATTGTTGTACGATCTTTACCCCGAAGAATCCGGTTATCAAACCTAAGTTGGAATTAGCGAAAGAATATGAAGAAAGATTTAATTACGAAGAATATATCGATGAGGCGGTGAAGGATTTGGAAACAATCATTGTACCGTTAAGAGAAAAGGAAGGTTAGCAATATGTCTTTTGATTCACTCTCCCAAAGAATGACCATGGCTTTAAAGAATATTGCGGGCAAGGGCAAATTATCCGAGAAGAATATGGATAAAATGCTGAAGGAAGTTCGCTCCGCTTTGTTGGAAGCCGATGTCAATTATGAGGTTACTAAAGATTTTGTCGATAGTATCGCTAAAGAGTCTTTAGGGGTACAAGTTAGCCAAGGTCTTGATCCGGCTCAGGAAGTCGTTAAGATTGTCCATGCGAAACTGGTAGAAGTTTTAGGTACCCAACAGGCGACGATAATCTATGCGCTTAATGGGCTCACGGTTATCATGATGATTGGTTTACAAGGTACCGGTAAAACCACTTCCGCCGCTAAAATCGCTAAGTTAATCAAAGAGAAACAGAATCGGAAACCATTATTGGTCGCAGCCGATATTAAACGACCGGCGGCAATTGAACAGTTGGAAGCTTTAGGTAAGTCAGTAGGGGTGGAAGTCTTTACTTTAGGTCCTGAAACCGATGTAATTACGACCGTTAAGAAGTCGTTGATTTATGCCAAAGATAAAGGCTACGATACCGTAATCATCGATACTGCCGGACGTTTGGCAATCGATGAAGAATTGATGAAAGAATTGAGTTTGATCAAAAAAGAGGTCAAACCTCAGGAAGTCTTGCTGACTGTCGATGCTTTAGCAGGTCAAAGCATTGTTGAGAATGCCAGTAGGTTCGATAAGCAAATCGGAATCAGTGGTTTAATGGTCACGAAGTTTGACTCTGATGCGCGAGGCGGGGGAGTCTTTTCCGTTCGGGCAATTACTAACGTTCCGGTCAAGTACGTAGGTACCGGTGAAAAGATGGATGATATCGATGCCTTCTATCCGGAAAGAATGGCCGATCGGATCTTAGGCATGGGCGATGTTATGACTTTAATTGAACAGGCCCAGAATAAAATGGATATGAAAGCCTCCGAGGCCAGTGCTAAACGGATAATGAACGGGGAGTATACCTTGGATGATATGTTGGTTCAATTCCGACAGGTTAAAAAGATGGGCTCGATTTCAGGAATCCTGAAAATGGTTCCGGGAATGAGTCAGTTGGCGGGTCAGGTAAATGATGAAGAAGCCGATAAAAAAATGAAATCACAGATTGCGATAATTCTCTCAATGACCCCTAGTGAAAGACAGGATCCTTCCGGATTAAGAGGAACTCATAAGAATCGGATTGCCAAAGGTTCCGGTACCAGTGTCAATGAAGTAAATCAGCTGATTAATAATTTTGAACGGACGAAAAAACAGATGTCTTCGATGAAGTCGATGATGAAGAATAATCCTTTCGCTAACTAAATAAAAGATGGTTGGTTGAAATATCCTTGATTATATCTTATAATTTTAACGAAATTGCACGCATAACGCATAGCCTAGGAGGCAATAAACATGGAAAAAAAGTCCCGCGTTAATAAGTACCAAAATCTGCGCGATAATCTCTCAGTCGAACCGGAAAATACCGTTAGGTCTGATCAGCTATATCAATATGCAGAAAAAATGAATAAGATTCAAACTTTTAATAATGATTTTTCCTTTGAAAAAGAGACCAATAATAATCCTCAGACGCCGACTTTCACGACGGATGATGACGACGATTTTCTCAATCGGATTAAGAGGGATAACCAATTAATCGATGATCTGATCAAAAATAACGATGAAGTAATTACGTCTAAACCGGTAACCCCGGTGGTTTCGCGTACCAGTCGTTATCAAAAATTAGCTCAAGAAGTTGCCCAAGAGGAAAAGGCGGAAGAATTAGCGGAAGGATCTAAACCCGAAATAGTTAAAGATGTTCAAACAGTAGAACAACCGGAACCTATCAAGGTTGCTCAACCGGTAACCCAAGCCGTCAACCAACCTGATGCTTCAATCTCGGATTTAATTGCGGATATTTCAAAAGATGATCAACAGTATACCGAACCTGATTTTGAGATTGAGCAGGGAAGCGAAGAAGAAGTAGTGGATAATAAAGATTCGTTCTTGGAACAGACCATTAATGAAGCCAAGAGTTATAGCATGGAAAAAGGTGAGCGGAGCGCAATCGATACTACTTCGGCAATCATTGCGGAACTAACGGAATCTCCGAAAAAGGAGAATGCGGTTAAGGAAGAAAAAACAGTTGAAACTCCGGATCTTGATGAATTATTGAAGAGTATGCCGGTAAAAGAAGCAAAACCGGCAACCGAAAATCAGGATAATCAACTTACGGATGCCCAGATTGAAGAACTATTGGGTGGAAAGAAGACGGAAGAAAAAGTTAATTCCAATGCTGAAGAAGCTATCCGCGATGACGATTTAGATCGTAATTTCTTTGTGGATGAAGATAGCAGTAAGAATGAACCGGAAGTTGAAGCTGAACAGCCTCAGCAACCCGAAGAAGTATCTGAGCCCAAGCTCGAACCGGAAGTAAAAGTTGAGCCCCAAGCACAGACAATCGAAGAAAACGGAAATTCTTATGCGGATAATGTGGCAACCATCAACGATTTGACTCAGAAATTGGATAAGGAACATGTTCTGCGGGCGGATTTAGAACAGCAGACCAAGCAGATGAAGATGGAAATGGGAGAATTGAATACGGAAGTTAATACTTTTAGCAAGAAAATGACGAAGACAAACATGTTACTGAATTTTGTCTTAGTCATTCTGATCATTGCCTTGTTTGTTGTTTTAGCCTTTATCGCTTATTGGGCTTTAGTAGACCGGGGAGTTATCGGCGGAAGCTCGGCTTATAATCTTACCAACGGGTATAATCTGTTACTTATCCTTCCGGGTATCTCAATATGAATAAAATAAATATTGCGATTGATGGACCGAGTGCCGCCGGGAAGAGTACCATTGCGAAAGCGGTCAGTCGGTATTTTAACTATATTCATTTAGATACTGGGGCGATGTACCGTTGTGTGGCCTTAAAAGCAAAACAATCGGCTCTTGAATTAACCGATCTAGCGGCGTTGGAGAAGATGTTAAAAGAAACGAAAATTTCTCAAGATTCCGCCGGTCATAGTTTTTTGGATGGCAAGGATGTTTCTGGTGAGATTAGAACTGATGAGATTTCTTTATTGACCAGTGATATTTCGACCATCAAATTAGTCCGACAGGATTTAGTGGAACGGCAGAAAGAATTAGCCTTAAATAAAGGCTATGTCTTAGATGGACGGGATATCGGGACCGTTGTATTACCAAGGGCAGAATTAAAAATATATATGACGGCCTCGGCTGCTTCACGGGCGATGCGCAGATATAAGCAGAACTTGGAAAATAAACTTCCTGCGGATTTAGCGAAGATAACCAAGGAAATCGAAGAACGGGATTATCAGGATACCCATCGGAAAGAATCTCCTTTAACCAAAGCAATAGACGCTAAGGTAATCGATACTTCGGAAATGAGTATTGAAGAAGTTACCAATCTAGTTATTGATTTAGCAGAAAAAGCAGGTGCGGAAAAATGATTGCAGGAATCGTAGCGATTGTTGGTAGACCTAATGTAGGTAAATCGACGGTCTTTAATCGTTTGATCGGGGAAAGACTTTCGATTGTCGAAGATACCCCGGGGGTTACCAGAGATCGAATCTATGGTAAAGCGGAATGGTTAACTAAGGAGTTTCGGGTTATCGATACCGGCGGAATTCAGAAAGAAGACCAGCCTTTCCAAAAAGAGATACAGATGCAGGTGGACATTGCCTTATCCGAAGCCGATACGGTGGTTTTTTTAGTTGACGGAAAGAATGGCTTGACTGACGATGATCAATATGTGGCGAAGAAACTAAGACAAGCGGGTAAACCGGTTATCTTAGCGGTCAATAAAGTCGACGATGTCGGAAAAATCGCCGATATTTATGAATTTTATGCGTTAGGTTTAGGACAGCCGCTTGCGATCTCCGGATTACACGGAATCGGCATCGGTGATTTGTTAGATCGAATTATCAGTTCCTTTTCCGGAATTGAACATAACGATTATGAAGGTAAGATTTCTTTTGCGGTAATCGGACAACCGAATGTCGGCAAGAGTTCTTTAGTTAATAGTTTACTTAATCAACAACGGGTTATCGTTTCGCCAATCGAAGGAACCACTCGAGATGCGATCGATACGATCTTTACCAAAGATGGTGTCGACTATGTCGCCATCGATACGGCCGGAATTCGCAAGCGGGGCAGAATCTATGAGAATATTGAGAAATATTCAATTTTAAGAGCGCAAAAAGCGATTGATAGGGCAGATGTGGTTTTATGTCTGATTGATGGTGAAAAAGGGATTCGGGAACAGGACAAGCATGTTGCCGGATTGGCTCATGAAGCTGGTAAAGGCGTGATTATCGTTTATAACAAATGGGATGCAGTCAAGGATAAAGATGACAAGACGATGCATAAGATCGAAGAAGAAATCCGTAAACAATTCGTTTATTTAGATTACGCACCCATCGTTTTTGTGTCGGCCTTGACCGGTAGTAAAGTTCAGAACTTATTCCCCCTGATTCAAAAAGTATATGAAGGCGGTAAAATGGAAGTTTCGACTTCCGCATTGAACGAAGTTTTAAATCAAGCGATATCTTTGACCCCGCCGCCAACCCATAAGGGCAAGCGGTTGCGTATCAAATATGCGACTCAGGTTGCCAGTAAACCTCCGACATTTGTCGTGTTTGTGAATGACTTGGATCTGATGCACTTTTCTTACCAAAGATATCTCGAAAATAAATTCCGGGAAGCTTTTGGATTCGAAGGTAATCCGATTCGGATTATAGCCAGAGTAGGTCAACAATGAAAATAGCGGTGATCGGCAGCGGCAGTTGGGGCACCGCTTTAGCCCAGGTACTGAGTGATAATCATCATGATTGTTTAATCTATGGCCGTCAAAAAGAACAGGTCAAAGACATTAACTTACATCATCAGAATTCTGAGTATTTCGGAGGGGTAAATCTAAATCCGAAATTGAAAGCCGTAAACGAACTATCTAAGGTCAAAGATTCCCAAATAATTGTTTTGGCGATTCCTTCGACCGCAATCAGAACGATGTGTCTGAAATTGAATCGAATTATTACAAAACCGGTTTTAGTCGTGAATGTCGCGAAGGGTTTCGATCCTAAAACGCATGAACGTTTAAGTGAAGTAATCACTAAATCTTTCAGCAAGAATAAATTAAGCGGAGTCGTCGCTTTATTGGGACCTTCACATGCCGAAGAAGTAGTGGTCCGGATGTTAACGACAATCGATGCCGTCTCGACGAATCAGAAGGCTGCCAAGATTGTTCAGAAACTGTTTTCGAATGATTATTTTCGTGTTTATTATCTGACCGATATGATCGGAGCGGAGATCGCGACCGGAGTTAAAAATATCATGGCTTTAGCGTCCGGGATTGCTTACGGATTGGGCTTAGGTGATAATGCGAGGGCGGGATTGATGACGCGGGGATTAGCGGAGATGACCCGTTATGGCGAAGCATTAGGTGGCAAACCAATGACTTTTTTAGGTTTATGTGGGGTTGGTGATTTAATCGTGACCTGTACCTCCGAACATTCCAGAAACTTCACCGCCGGTAAAATGATCGGACAATGCGACAGTGCTAAGACTTTCTGGGAGACGAATAAACATACGGTCGAAGGAGTCAAAGCCAGTCAGATTGTTTATGAAGAAGCAAAAAAACGGGGGATTGAAATGCCAATCACCGAAGTTATTTATAAAATTCTTTATTTGGATGCGAAACCTTCGGAATGTATTACCGGATTAATGAAAAGGTCTTTAAAAGCCGAATGATTAACTATCAGGAAATTAACGAAAGCGAAGTTAAGCATCTTCAGCAGCAATATCAGATTTTCCCCTTATTCGCTAAAATGATCCTAGGCAGCGATTGGTCAAAGGAAATAGTCGCCGAAGTATTAGCGGGAACGAAGAAACCGGAACATCAAATAGATCCTAATCTGATTAAGATCAAGGATCGTTTGTTAGTGGCGAAGAAGAATAAGGAAAAGGTTTTTATTGCCGGAGATTATGATGCGGACGGCTTATGTGCGACGGCAATAATGGTAAGACTGTTAAAACAATTGGATATCGAATATGGTTACTATATTCCCAATCGGTTCAAAGAAGGTTATGGCCTAAATCTTACCCGGACAAAACAAGCGATTGAAAAAGGTTATACTTTGTTTATTACCGTCGATAACGGGATTAGTGCCGATGAAGCTTTGAACTATTGTCATGAGCAACCGATCAATGTCATCATTCTCGATCATCATGAGATTACGCATGAAGTTCCTTATTATGCCCTTTACCATCCGGCCATTGCCCAGGGTTCAGCATCTTGGCTTTCGGGTGCCGGTTTGGCTTATACGCTTTCGACAATGTTTTCGAAAGTCAATCCAGAACCGTTGATTGTCTTGGCGATGATCGCCGTTATTTCGGATATGATGGAGATGCGTGGTGATAATCGTTGGATTGTCAAGGAAGGGTTAGACCTGTTGAATCGGGGAACCCTACCGGCGATTTTAAAATTATTTTCGAAAGTTCCCGAAGTTATTGGGGTCGATGATATTGCTTTTCAGGTTGTACCGAAGCTGAATGCGGTCGGTCGTTTAGCTGATCGGGTTGATGCCAATCAGATTGTCAAATATCTGACTAGTGATGATTTAAGATATATTAATCAAAACTACCGCAAACTTGACGAAGTTAATTCCCAGCGTAAACAATTGACCAACGAAATGTTAAAGAAGATCGATGTCAGTAAATTCAATTCGAATTTTGCGGTTATTTTTCAGCCGGATTTTCATCTGGGAATCATCGGTTTAGTCGCTAATCGGTTAGTCGTCGAATTAAAACGACCGGTGATGGTTGCCACCGAGAATGAAGGAAAAATCGTTGCTTCGTTACGCAGTCCCAAAACCATTGATTTAATCACTTGCCTTAGTCCGGTCAAAGAATCGTTCATCAGTTTTGGCGGACACGCTTCGGCGGCCGGAATCAGTATCGAACCTGAAAAGTTTTCTGCGTTAAAAACGTATTTGGAAAACTATCAATATAACCTTGTGAAAGGTGAAGATAAAATCGTCAAAATCGATCTTAACGAACTCGATTCAAATAGCTGTGCAGAAGTATTTGCGTACGGTCCCTATGGTAAAGGAGTATCTTTGCCCAAAATCTACTTAGAAAGACCAGCGCAAATTAAATATTCAATGCTCAATAAACCTAATTACTTAAAATGGCAGTTCAACTCTGAATTCAGCGGAATCAGTTTTTCCGATCAATATACTTTTACCGATTTCCAAGGTTCAAATCCTTCATTTGTCGGTGATTTGAAGCCGAATACCTTCCGCGGAAGAACGACATATGGACTACAGATTACGCAAGTTATAAAATAATAGTGATAAGCAGGGAAAAAATGCTTATAATATCTAGTGTTCCAAGGAGGACTGGTTATGGATTTAAAACAATATATCGCAATGATTCCTGATTTCCCGACTAAAGGTATTCAATTCCGGGATATTACGCCGTTAATGGCAGATGGTAAAGCATTTAAAGAAGCTTGTGACAAGTTGGTTGTGTTTGCCCAAAAAGTTAAGGCTGATATCATTGTCGGCCCAGAATCACGGGGATTTATTTTCGGTTGCCCGATTGCTTATGATTTGGGAATAGGTTTTGTACCGGTCAGAAAGCCAGGAAAGTTACCTAGGGAAACAATCAGTTGTAAATATGATTTGGAATATGGTTCCAATGAATTACATATGCATAAGGATGGCATTAAAAAAGGTCAGAAAGTCTTAATTATCGATGATCTCTTAGCAACTGGCGGCACCGTTAAAGCTACCATCAAAATGGTGGAAGAACTTGGCGGTGAAGTTGTAGGTTGTGCGTTCTTGATCGATTTAGCCGATTTACACGGTAAAGAACACTTAAAAGATTACAATGTATACTCGATCATGACCTACTAAAGCGAAGAATACTTCGCTTTTTTGTAAAGAAAGGAGACCGGGATGAAAGAACAGATCATTACGGAAGAGATGTTATTTTCGGAAGCGAAAAAATATCTTTCAAACGATTCGATCGCGTTGATTCGCAAAGCTTATGAATATGCCAAAGAAAAACATGCCGGTCAGTTTCGAAAGAGCGGAGAGCCTTACATCGTACATGTGATTGCGGTTGGTTACATTTTAGAGACTTTGGAATCGGGACCTAAGACGGTCGCGGCTGGATTATTACACGATGTCATGGAAGACTGCGGTGTAACCCATGAAGAAATGGCGAAACAATTCGGACAAGAGATTGCGATGCTAGTCGAGGCCGTTACCAAGATCGGTAATATTCAATTTAAGGATGAAAAGGAATATCTAGCGGCTAATCACCGGAAGATCTTTATTGCGATGGCCAAAGATGTTCGGGTCATTTTAATTAAACTGGTTGATCGGTTGCATAACATGCGTACTTTAAGCTATATGCCTAGAGAGAAACAATTAAAAATTGCTTCCGAGACTTTGGAAGTATATGCTCCGATTGCGCATCGTTTAGGTATCAGTGAGATTAAAAATGAATTGGAAGATCTGAGCTTTTATTATCTGGAGCCGCAGGTCTATCATGAGATTGCCCATCTAGTCGAAGTGAAGAAGGACGAAAGAAATACTTTAGTTCAAAAAATGATTTCGGATATTACGGATATGCTCAACGAGCATCATTTCCAATTCCGGATCTTCGGCCGATCGAAACATCTTTATAGTATCCATAAGAAAATGGTTACCAAGAATAAACGTTTCGAAGAGATTTTGGATTTATATGCAATCCGAATCGTGACCAAGACGGAACTTAACTGTTATGAAATCTTAGGTTATATTCATGCTAAGTATCATCCGATTCCCGGGCGGTTAAAAGATTATATCGCGATGCCAAAGATGAATATGTATCAGTCTTTACATACGACAATCATGGCGGATGGAAATATCTTCGAAGTTCAGATCCGTACCGAACAGATGGATCAAATCGCCGAACTTGGTGTCGCGGCACACTGGCGCTATAAGGAAGGAATTAATTATTCCCAAGCCCAGGAACAGAAGGAGATTGAAGAGAAGTTAGCTTGGTTTAGAGATTTCTCGCATATCGAAGACGATATCGACACTTCCACGCCGGAAGATTATATGAATGTCTTACAAAGAGATATCTTCGAAGCGAATGTTTATGTGATGTCTCCTAAGGGCAGAGTCATCGATTTACCGAATGGTTCCACTCCGTTAGATTTTGCGTATCGAATCCATACGGAGATTGGCAATGCGACGGTCGGAGCGATGGTCAACGGATATTTAGTTCCTTTGAATACGGTCTTAAAGACTGGTGATGTCGTTACGATTAAGACCTCCAAACAATCGGCCGGACCTAGCGAAGACTGGTTAAAGATCGTTAAAACCGCCCATGCCAGAGGAAAGATTCGGGCTTTCTTGCAGAAGAAAGAAGAAACAGAGAAAACCGAATATGTTCAGAAGGGTGAGTCGATTCTCAAAGATGAGCTCAAGAAACGAAATTTGGACGAGGCGACTTATTTAGAAAAGTCTAGACTCGAGAATGTCTATCAGCAATTGAGTATTAGTAATTGGGATACGTTATGTTACGGATTAGCGACAAAATCAATCTCTTTGACTCAGGTCATGGAGAAACTGACTAGACAGAAAACTTCGGGGGTTTTAGATAATTTAGCCTTAAATAAAATCTTCGGTCGTAAGAAGAAAACCCGCGTCGTTTCTAATATCGGTGTTTCGGTCGAAGGAATCGATTCGATGATGATTTCCTTTGCGGGCTGTTGTAACCCGGTATATGGCGATCCGATCGTCGGTTTTATTACCAAAGGTCAGGGCGTAAAAGTTCATCGTAAAGACTGTCCCAATATTAAGGATGAACAGCGTTTAATCGATGTGGAGTGGGACGATACGGCCGAAAGTAAAACTTATGAAACGCAACTTCTTTTAAAAGCGACTGACCGTAATTTCTTAGTCTCGGATATTGTAACGGTTATTTCGCAGAATAAAGTTACTTTGACCGGGATTAATTCCCAGACATTGGAAGATAAGATTAATGTCTATATCAAGCTTAGAATGAATGTACCTTCTTTGGATATTCTGGAAGTACTCATGGTCAATCTAAAGAAAGTTCCCAGCATCACTTCGGTCGAAAGAATCATGCAGTAAATAATTAAGGTGGTATAACTATTAGTTTTTTTGGTGAAAGGAATGTAAGATGAACGCTGCGTATTATATTCAAATTAATGTCATGAGTATTATTATGTTACTGTTAATGTTTTTTCAGTTTCCCAGAAAACAGGGAATTCGCCCGACCGAAACTTATATCTTCCGTTTAGAATTACTTGCTGCGGTAGTCTTATGTTTAGCGGATATGTTTTCGGGCATTTTACGCGGACAGTTATTTACCGGTGCTAGGGTCTTAACGGAGATTGCCAATTCACTATATATTGTCATGATGACTTTCAGTGGCTATCTTTGGCTGATTTATGTCAATACCAAGCTTAATAAAGCAACCCGTTCTTCGATGATTTTCTGGTCGCTGCCATTAGTAATTATTGTGATAATCGCCATCAGTAATCCTTGGACAAACATCTTCTTCTCTTTAGGCGAAAATAATATCTATGTCCGCAGCTCAGGTATTTACTTTCACTGGCTATTCAGTTGGCTTTATATTCTGATTCCAACCATTGAGATTATCTGGATCCTTTCGAAGGAAAAGAATCGGAACCGAAAAAAAGAACTGATGACCTTGCTGTATTTTTTTATTCCTCCCGCTGTTGCCAGTCTTATCCAAATGAGTTGTTACGGAATCAGTTGTTTCCAATGCGGAATTATGATTTCTTTATTTATTATCTTTATTCGGGAACAGAATTCTCAAATTTTAACCGATGTTTTGACCGGTCTAAATAATCGGCGGGGGTTAGAAAAATATCTGGATGAACGTCTTTCCCATCACGAGAATTTAAAGCTTACAGTTTTAATGTTGGATATCGATAATTTTAAGCAGATTAATGATCAATACAGCCATATGGACGGAGACGAAGCGCTTAAAGAAACGGCAGGTATTCTGAAACAATGCTGTTCCGAAGCACCAACCAGATTATTCATCTGTCGTTATGGCGGCGATGAGTTTGTGATTGTCGGACATAATCTGAAGGATGATTATACTTTGAAATTCAAAGAACGGGTCCAGCAGGAATTACAGATCCGTAATCAGAATAATCAGGGGTATTCCTTAATGCTTAGTATCGGGATCGCTTCGGGATACTGTAACTATAGCAAAGAAGTTGAACAGCTGTTTCGGAAGGCCGATGAACAAATGTATCAGGAAAAGAAGAAGAAAAAGTAAATAAGTTAAAAATTAGACTCTGCAAAGGTTACAAGACCTTTTAGCTGAAGTGAAAAGTTAAATTCCACTTCAAAAAGGACCGAAAATAAAGTTGAAGTAAGTCTTACAGATCGGATAAAAACTAGTGCCTAAAAGAATAATTTAAAGAAGGTACTTGTGGAAATCAGTA
>JAEZBR010000012.1 GCA_023426935.1 Bacillota bacterium
ATATGAACGGTCTCTTTGGTCCGCGGATTGATACCATCTCTTGCCGGTTTATGTTTAGCAACGAATTTGCCAAAGCCGGAAATATCGACTACGGTATCTTTCTTAACCTGATCAACAATCTCTCCAAAAACAGTGTCGACAACTTCAGTAGCTACTTTTGAAGTTAATTGATACTTTTCTGATACTAACTTAACTAGATCTTTTTTATTAAATTTTTCCATCTAAAATTCCTCCTTTGCCTTGCAGCATTGATATCATAATGGAAATAGGTCATTATTTCAACCCTAAATTCAAGCTTTTAACCATTTAAATTATGGAAAATTATGGTTAAGAATCTTCGAGGATTTTTCCCATAAAGTACGTGATTTGTTTCTGCCACCAAGGCCAATCATGATCGACATCCTCACCCCAGTAATCAAACCAAGCGTTTTCGACCCCTTTGGATCTTAAAATCGCCGCTAACCGATCCATACTATGAATCATCGCTTCTTCCCACTTACCTTTACCTACACAGAAAACCATTTTGGATTGCCGATAAAGTTCCAAATAAGGATGATCCAAAGGCATGTTAGTCAGATAAGTCTCGATAGAATTTGCATAAACTAAATCGTCCATGTAATCATGGAAAAAGAACTGGGCATTAAAAACACCGGATAAGGAAATTACCGAATCAAAGAGATCCGGCCGTCTAAAAAACATATTAGCCGCATGAGTAGCGCCCATACTGCAGCCAGTCGTCATCAGCTTCTGCGGTCTATCAGAATTATTCGCGATTCGATTATACTCCTGAATCCGCGGATACAATTCGTCACAGATATAATGATAGAATTTTTCAATCTGTTCGGAACGAATACGATTATCCTGATCAGTGGCTGACCAACTCTCGGCATCGATACTGTCTACACAGAATAATTGAATCTGCTTAGCATCGATAAACGGTTCCAACGCATCGACCATATGAAAGTTCTCATAGTCATAAAAGTGACCGTTCTGCGGAGCAAAAACGATGATCGGCTTTCCAGCCTGACCATAGATCTTATACTCCATATCCCGCTGTAAAACTTTACTGGGTTCCTTGTGATATTCAGTTTTCATAATTACTCCATGATATAGCGGCAATAAGGCTGAATATCTTCTTCATCCTTGAAACGGGCTAAGAAAAATTCGTCGCCCATCGCAACCGCTAAGATTTCCGGCATCCGATCATGCCATACTAACTGTTTAGTGTACTGCAATAAAATATCCGAGGGCGAATGTTGATATATTCCCCCATCTCTTCGGCCAACATAGACAACGAAGTATTCCTTGTCCTTCTTAGGCTCTAAATAAAGGTTTCTGGTGACCATTTGGGCATAGATATCATAGATATCGATATTGTCCGAAAAGTCCATCATATCCGGAGTATAGCCTCCTGGCGGCCTTTCATTCACTTCTAGGCCACAAATCGTGCCTTTGAGACCTAAACCAGGTTTATCTTTGCTCAAGCGGAAGTATTCATTATGGAAAAAACGGCCTCTAATTCCGAACGATTTAACTACTCTGGTTCCGATCTCAAATAAATCGTCGGGAATAACCCGATTATTCCAATAGGAAACACTTTGTCCCTGATTAACCACATCCATAATCTGCTGGGGGAAGACATGATTGGTGGAAAAGATAATCTGACCTGTCTGATTGACAATTCCGTCAAACGAAATTAAATCCCCTTCGACAAATTCTTCAAGGATATATTCTTCTTTTCCTTTATGATCATAGAAATTCTGTAACTCTTCTAAATTATTCAACTTATGCGTATCACTCGCACCGACGCCTTTAACTGGTTTGACAATCAAAGGGTAGCCTACTTCGTTTGCGAATAATACCGCTTCTTCTAAATTATTCAATAACCGATACCTAGCGGTAGGAACATTTGCCTGGGCATAAAACTTCTTCATTAAAGCCTTATTCTGATAGTTGGCAATCGTATCGGTCTTCGGACCGGTGGTGATATTAAAATCGGTTCGTAAACGCGCATCCTGATCCATCCAAAACTCATTGTTAGATTCCAACCAATCGATATGTCCGTATTTAAAAGTAAAGAAACCGACAGCTCTTAACATCTGCTGATAATCCTGCATATTATTGACCCGATAATACTCCGTTAAGGAATTTTTCAATTCCGGTTTCAATGAATCATAGTAATCCTGCCCGATGCCTAAAACATTGACCCCTCTTTTTTTCAAGCGGTCGCAAAAGTTCCAATAGGTTTTAGGAAACGAGGGTGAGATAAAGATAAAGTTCATTTGGTCTACCTTCTTTCTTACTATTATACTCATTGCCTGTTTAGAAAAAAAGTCTCTACTTTGCAGTAAAGGCTTAGATGTTTAACGAATATCGTTGATTCCGGGGATTGAATATTCTTCAATCTCATCATGCTTACGGACTTTCTTCTTCTTGATCTTCTTTGGTTTCTCATGCGTTTTAATCAGATACCAAATCTGCATCGAAATGAAAGTTGAAGAGATAGAGCCGGATACTAACCCGACTAGTAAGGCAAAGGTGAAGGTAAAGATTGAACTGCTACCTAAAACTAACAGTGCCAAGACCGGCAAGATTGTCGTAATCGTCGAAGAGATTGTTCGGGTGAAGCTCATACTCAAAGTCTTATTGACTAAGCTATATAACTCTTGTTTATTCAACTGATGATCAATCGTCTTCTGTTCCTCACGTAGCCGGTCAAAGACGACAATGGAGTTATTGATTGAATAACCGATGATGGCTAAGAAGACCGCAATCAGGTTGGAATTAATCTCAAACCCGGCAATCGCAAAGACACAGAAAACCATCACAATATCATGAATCAGAGAAACAATACATCCGATGGCGGTATCCCAACGGAAACGAATAGAGATATAAACCAACATACATACCCAGGCCAGTAAAGTAAGATAAATCGCATTCTGGACTAAACTGCGTCCGACCGTCGGCGTAACGACAGAATCCGAAGCTTCATGACCGTAGTATTCGGCAAGGGATGCTTTTAATGTGGTTAAGGAATCCGAATCGATTGCTTCTTTGATGGTAACCGAAGCCCCGTTGTTGTTATCACCGGTTAACTGTACTCGGCTTTGGGTATAACCTAAGCTTTCAAATTCCGCCTTAACTGCTTCCGTAGTCAAAGTCTCATCGGAAGTAATCGTAATTCTCGTTCCGCTGGAGAAATCGATTCCCAGATTCAAAACCGCTTCGTTGTTAGCTTTTCGAACTCCGAATAAAACTAAGAACAATACTAAGATAATACAGGAAACGGAAACGAAATACTTAGACAGCTTCATGAAATTAACTTTTCTAAAGGGATTCTGATAAGTTGATTTCTCACCCTTGGTCAAATTTGGCACTAATTTTGTCTTAACATTAAACCAACTTAATTTGTGCTCCAAAACTTTAGACTTGCCCAATTCGCTCATTAAGAATCGTAAGAATAAAATACTGATCAAAGCCGTGCAGACTAAAGAAACCATTAACATGGTCGCGAAACCTTTAACGGATCCGGTCCCAAAGATATACATGATAAAGGCAGCGATGAAAGTCGTTAACTGCGCATCAACAATAGCGGATAAAGACATCTTCTGACTGTTGGAAATAGCCGTGTCTAACGGTCTACCCGCATACAGTTCTTCTTTCAAACGTTCAAAGGTAATGATATTGGAATCGACTGACATACCGACGCCTAAGACCAACGCCGCAATTCCCGGTAGCGTAAAGACGCCACCCATTAATTTATAAATTCCTAATACCGCAAAGACATAGAAAGCCAAGGTACAGGCCGAAATTATTCCCGGTACCCGGTAACGAATAATCATAAATAACATTACTAATAAGATTCCGATTCCGCCGGCAACCATCGTCTTCTGATAAGCCGAGGTTCCTAATTCCGCCGAAACGACATTGGAATATATTTCCGTCAGTTTGACCGGTAACGAACCGGAATTGATTAGATTGGCTAAAGTTCTAGCCGTTGAATCCGTGAAGTTGCCTGAGATAATCGCATCTCCGGAAATCCCGGACGAAACCGTCGCGGCAGATACATAAGCCGGCGTTCCGCCAGCCTGGGCGACCGCTAATTCTTTGGCATAGCTATCGGTATCCGGATCGAAATCCAACCAAACGACCATTGTCTTGTCGGTTGAACTTGCTAAAGTCGAAGTAACTTGATAGAAAGTGGTCTGATCCTTAATTTTCAAGGAAACGACCGGTTCCCCATTCTCATATCCCAATGAAGCTCCGCCCTCTTCCAAAACGGAGGCATCCATTAATAAATTATCGCTGCTGTCTCTAAAAGTAAGATTAGCCGTACTGGAGATTACCGTTCTGGCCTCATCCTGATCCTTTACGCCGGCTAACTGAACCCGAATCTGATTATCACCCTCAATAGTGATCTCCGGTTCACTGACGCCCAAGACATTGATTCTTTTTTGAATACTGGAAACGACCGCACTCATTTCCGGTAATTCACCGTCTTCACTTAATGGTGAAACCTGATAGGCAATTTCGAATCCTCCTTGAAGATCCAGTCCCAGATTCATGCTCTTGATTATGGTCTGGGCAAAACAAGCCACTAAGGTTACTACAACCACTAAGGTAATACATAAGAGATAAAAATGTGATTTGGTACTATGCTTTTTCACATTTACTGGCTGCTTTTTCATTGGTTTTTTCCTCCTAAAAGTAAATCCTGATACTCATCGATCCCCTGATATCCGCCTTCCGTCAAGGCTAGGCGGGTTAAGGTAATTACAACTTCTTCGGCTGAGATATTGAAGATATCTTTAACCGCTTCCGAAGCATGTATAGGAACTTGGTCGTGCCATTTCCCATGATACAGTGCATATTTGAAATCGATTAGGGAGAGCTGCGGTAATTCCTCTTTGCGTAAGATATTCAGTTTTAAAGCTAAAGCATATTCGATCTCCGAATTATTACATCGCTCTTCCATACTTTTCGCACCTTTCGTCTAATCATAAATTATAAGAGAACCTAAGCAAAATTACAATCTGACTTTTACCTCTCCGAAGCCTTTTTTAACTGAATTATGGCCTTTTTGAACAGCTCGCCCCTAACTTCGTAATTGGGGAATTGATCCCAACTGGCACAAGCCGGTGATAATAAGACAATCTCACCCTTTTTTGCCATTTTGACCGCTTCCGCTATTGCCTGATCCATATTATCGACCACAATCGCTCTAGGATCCAATTGTTTTAGCTGCTCTTTGGTCGCCCCGAAGACATACATTTGTTTAATTTTACTTAGATAAGGTCTTAAGCCTTCAAAACTCAAATGCTTATCGTAACCACCCGCTAATAAATGAATCGGCTGTTCGAAGGCTTTTAAGGCTACAATCGTTGCATCCACATTGGTACCTTTGGAATCGTTATAATATTTGACTCCGTTAATCTCGGTAACATATTCGATGCGATGTTCGACGCCTTTGAAGGAATGAAGAACTTTCGCAATCTGCTCTGGAGTACAACCCATTAAATAAGCCATCCCCGAAGCAATCAATGCGTTCTGCAGATTATGCTTCCCAGGTAAAGAGAATTGATCAAGGCGGAATAGTTCTTCGTCATTATAATAAGCTTTGCCATCTTCGATATGTAAAGGTACATCGTTTCTTTCCAAAGAAAAATCGATCACGGTGGCCGGAATGTTCTGACAATACTTCATTACTTCCGGATCATCGACATTTCTTAAGAAATAATCTTCCTTGGTTTGTTGTTTATAAACTAAAGTCTTAGCCTGATAATAACGCTCTAGGGTTCCAAAATAATCCAAGTGATCAGGTGTTAAATTAATAATGACGGAAACTTTTGGTTTGAAACTCTCGGTACCTAATAATTGAAATGCCGCGATTTCTAAGGCAACATTTTTAGAAACATTGCCATCCTGATAAACATAATCGCATAAAGAGTGTCCGATATTACCGGCAGTAATACTTTTAGAATCGTTCGCTTTTAAAATCTGACCTAATATCGTTGTGGTCGTGGTTTTTCCGTTAGTACCCGTTACCGCTCCAATCTTTAGCTTAGTTCCATACTTTGTTGCGATCTCTATTTCGTTATACATTTTATAACCGGCATCGCAAAAATACTTTACAAACGGCGTATCATATTTTATCCCGGGGTTCTTAACAATTAGATCATATTTCAATTCTTTCAATTTATCCGGATGACCATTAGGAAAAACTTTGATTCCTAATTCTTCTAATTCACGCTGCTGTTCAATCTTACCTAAATCCGTCAGATATACTTCATAACCTTGTGAATTTAAAAGTCTTGCTGCTCCGCATCCGGAGATAGCCCCGCCGATAATTAACACTTTCTTCATTAAGCCATCATCCCCATAAAGATTCCGATTACACTAAGTAAGGCTCCAACTAGCCAAAATCTTCTAACGACCGTTGTTTCTTTCATTCCGCCTAATTCAAAATGATGATGTAATGGAGCCATTCTAAATACTCTTTTACCATGGGAAAGTTTAAAATAACCGACCTGAATAACGACTGATAACATCTCTGCCAAGAAAACCCCGCCAATGATTAATAACGATAGTTCTTGTTTCAAAACCATTGCGGAAGCCGCTAAAATCCCACCTAATGCTAAAGAACCGGTGTCCCCCATCATGACTTTAGCCGGATATTTGTTATAGTAGAGATAACCGATTAAAGCACCTATCAGGCTCGATAATAAAACCGCAACGCCTTGATTGCCTGCTTTATAAGCAAACAATACATAAGGAACTAAGGCAAAACACATCAGACCGGAACAAAGTCCATCCATACCATCCGCAAAATTGACCGCATTGGTTTCGCCGGTAAACATCACAAAAACTAAGACAGCATAAAACCAGCCGAAGTTAACGATGATATGGGTAAACGGAATAATAACTTCCGTCGGTTCAAACTGAATATAAACGAGGAAAAAGATAATTGCCAAAATTGATTGCAATAACAATTTGAACTTGGGTTTTAGCCCATCATTGTTATGTTTTATTACCACCAAGAAGTCATCCCAGAAACCAATCAGACCATAACCGATAAAGGCTAAAATCACAATCAGAAATTCCGGATCCATAAAACTCTTGGGAGTCAGAATCAAGGTTACGATTAAGGTAATTAAGATAAAACCGATTCCCCCCATAATCGGGGTTCCCTGTTTTTTCAAATGCGACTTTGGACCATCAAGTCTGATTGATTGTCCAAAATGCCATTTATGTAAGTATTTAATCAAAACGGGCATCAATAATAAACTTGATACTCCCGCTATCACGACCGCTAAGATGATTCTAAGAAGCATTCTTTGATCCTCCCACTAGTTATCCGTAAACGTCTAAGATTATAACACTCATCAACGGATTTAGCACCTTATGATGAAAGGACAACCTTTAAGGATGAATTGGCATCGATTGAAGTCCCAGCAGTAATACTCTGGCTAGAAACATAACCATAACCATCGATGTCTACCGCAATCCCCGTCAATTCCCAGAAGACGGCGACATCTTTCCTTGACCAGCCGGTCATATCCGGCATCGTAAAATGGTCATTGGAAGTCAATAAGAAGACCCTTTGATTCTGGGTAACCGAATTATTTGCTGCCGGATATTGCGCAATGATATTATCGCCGTTTCCTAAAACAATGTTCTGAGTATTATAAGCTTTCAGGGTGTTTAGTGAATATTCAAGACTGTGATTTACTAAACTAGGCATCACATTCTCATATTTTGTCGTCGGATCGATGGTCGTAATTTCTTGAGTTTTTTCACTAGTTTCACTCGAATCGGATAAATGTAAATATTGAATTAATTTTTGCATGAACCGTTTGGTTGAATCGACCCGATAATTCATATTATTATTGTAATTTGCTTGGAAACATATATAGATTAAAATCTTGGGATTATTATAAGGCAAACCGATGACGACAGACGAAGTTACCCTATTCTCATCGTAACCGCCAGAAGTTCCGATTTGACCGGTGCCGGTCTTAGCGACGATCTCTACGTTCGGCAATGAATAATACTTCGCGATTCCATATTTCGAATCCGTAACTGTTCCTCTCATCAGATCTAAGACCTGTTGGGCACTGGAAGCGGAGATCGGATTACCGACCACATTTTTTTTACCCTGATAAATAACCTTATTGGTATAAGAATCTTCGATGTAATCGATGAAGTATGGTTGTACCATTTCTCCTTCATTCATGATAGCACTGTAAGCCTGCATCATTTCTAAAGCCGTGACTGAAGAACTTTGACCATATCCGGTTGCTAACTGATCAATCGGATAATCCATATTTTTGTTACCGGCTATATCATCAACCCCTAAAGTATCGACTTCTTTAAAGAAACCGAAACGATCGAGGTAATCTTCCAATATCGAAGGTGAAATATAATCGGTAATTAACGAAGCTATTCCGGTGTTCAAGGAACGATAATAAGCCTGGGCATAAGTAATCCGGCCTAGATCAGCATCTTTATAGTTATAAACCGTGCCAAAATCAGTCTTTTTAGTTGAACGATAAAGCTTACCGTTATCGTAACCGACATAAAAGGTTCCGGAATCGTAAGTTGCCGTATAATCATAACTACCATAATCAATTGCGGCCGCATAGGTAAAGGTTTTCATCGTCGAACCTGGTTCATAGGGATACTGAGATCCTAAATCGAGGTAGTTAGTGATACTTAAAGTATTAGGATCGAAACTTGGGTAACAATCCCAAGCCAACATTTTCCCGGTCTCGACTTCCATGACTCCGCCCCACATTTTCTCGGCGGAAAATTGATTGACCATCTCCTGAATCAAAACATTTAAAGCCTGTTGACAGGTCTTGTCGATGGTTAAATATACATTATTCCCATTAGTCGCCGCCACATAGGCACTTTGGGTTCCTAAGATCATGTATCCGTTGGCATCGGTGTTATATCGGGAATAACCGTTTTTCCCTAACAGGTAATCGTTTAGCAGCGATTCTATCCCCATCTCTCCGACTAACACATCGTCATCATGACTATAACGGGCATATCCGACTAAATGTGACGCAAAAGTTCCTAACGGATAGTTGCGGGAATTCTGTTCATTGAATTCGATCCCATATAGATTTAAGGCTTCAATCGCCTCTTTAGTTGCTTTATCTAAATTACGTCCATAGTTACCAAATTCCGTCTGATAAACCCCACTCTGCTGAAGATAACCTAAAACGATTGTGGAATCGACTCCTAAGATTGTGGCAATCTTGGTCGCATATTCCGCTTTATTCTCTTCTGGAACATAAGCCGGGATATCTCCATATCCCGGCCGGGAGGTGTCCAGAATGGCGTACATGTTATAGGAAATACTGTCTTCGGCAATTACATTACCGTTACGGTCAAAAATATAGCCTCTTCGGGCATAGATAATTTCGGTCTTAACGGAAACGGAACTGTATTTAGTGATATCGGTCTGCGAATTCAGATGATAGCCTAAAAGGCTGACACATACCACGTTGGTCAGCATTATCGCTCCGACAAGAGCGAAGACAATGGTAAATATTACCAGATAGTGACGGTTATTAGGCCTATTCATTAGCGTCGACCGTGATGATATTGGAAGTGACACTCATCCCGTCAGCGCTGGCAATGGCCGAAATTCGATCATAAGTGCTTAATTGGTTAACTTCCATTTGTGCACTTTCATTATCTTTGCTTAATGCGGCTATCTGCTCTAGGTAATTTTGTTTTTTAACATTCAGTTCGGAATTGTAGGAACGTAAAAGGACGGAGCTCAACAAATACATGATGGCCGATAAAGAAAAAATGGCCATTGAGATTCTTCTCCAGTTAATTCTTCTTTTTCTTTTTTTCATAGCTTGTTCCTTTCAATAATCCTTAATTTCGCTGAATGCGAACGATGGTTATTTTCTAATTCCGATTCACCGGCCTCAATTGGCTTATGAGTAATCAAGCGGAATCGGGCTTGAGGCAATTCGGACTCTTTTAGCGGTAAATGTTTTAGGATTGGATCAATCGTTGTCGCATCTTTGAAGACTTTTTTGACTATTCTGTCTTCCAATGATTGGAAGGAGATAATCGCAATCCTACCTTCTGGTTTAATCAAATCCAATGCTGAAATTAATACTTGTTCTAACGAATTCAATTCGTCATTCACTTCGATTCGAATTGCTTGGAAAGTTCTTTTAGCCGGATGTCCCTTCGCTTTTTTGACTTTCGCCGGTAATGCTTCTTTGATAACTTCTACCAGTTGTAAGGTCGTTTCGATCGGCTGTTTTTCTCTTTCTTTGACAATCTTACGGGCAATCATTTTAGCGAATGGCTCTTCGCCATAATCTCTGATTACTTCCGTTAACTTCTCTTCCGAATAAGTATTCACCACTTCGTAGGCGCTTAAGCTCTGACTTTGATCCATCCGCATATCTAGACGACCATCGAGCTGATAAGAGAAGCCCCGATCGGCCTTATCGAACATCGGCGAAGATACGCCAAGATCTAAAGTCAAGCCGTCAATCCCTGCGATTCCTAATCCCGGCAAATCTTTGCTTAGATTCCGAAAGTTATCTTTGACCAAAGTAACTTTTCCTTGGTACGGTTCAAATCGTTTGGTACAGGCGTTTATCGCATCCTGATCCTGATCGAAGCCGATTAAGCGGCCAGTCGTTAAGCGTTTCAGAATCTCTTCGCTATGGCCGCCCCGACCTAAGGTTCCATCAACATAGATACCTTCCGGCTTAATTGCTAAGCCCTCAATCGTCTCATTTAGCAAAACACTTAAATGGGTATCCATTAATGTAACTCCGGTAAGTTTTCGGCGATATCCGAGAGGTTACTCAAGGTTTCTTCCGATCTTTCTTCCCAAATACTGCCATCCCAAATTTCCACATGGTTGCCAACTCCGACCACCGCACAGTCTTTTTGTAAGCCTGCATAGCGAATCAGATTAGCTGGTAACATTACTCTGCCCTGACTATCGGGTTCGCATTTACCAGCTTGCCCCATAATCTGCTGCATCAAACTTCGGGAATTTTTTTTGGTATCCGGATAAGCCAATAACTGTTCGTACAATAAACTGAACTGCTCTTCGGTATACAACGAAACACATTTATCCAATCCAACGGCGGCATAGAAGTGTAAGCCCAAGGCATCGCGAAAGTTTGCGGGGATAGCTAAACGCCCCTTAACATCGAGATTATGGCGATACTCGCCAATGAATATCGGACTCTTCACCACTTTTCACCACTTTTCACCATAAATATACAAATAAATAGAAAGAAAGTAAATACTTTTTGCAAAAATATTCACTTTTTTTACTTTTGTGACTTTTAACCACCAAAAAAGCCATAGTTTCTTTGACTATGGCTTCCGAATTATTTAAGCAGTTATCGACGGGCGAAGTTGAATTCGTTGAATTGCCGTCGTTCTTCCGGTACTTTCATCGATATTCGCGACCAATCCGCATAAGATTCCGGGTGTCGATCCGGGTGTAAAATGGGTTTTCTTATCGGTTAACAGATGTTCCAACACTTCATCAGTATCTCTGCCGATAATACTATCGTAAGCTCCGCACATTCCCACATCGGTTATAAACCCACAACCGTGATAGATCATTTCATCTGCCGTCTGGATATGCGTATGCGTTCCCACAACTAGCGACAATTGAGAATAATAAGCATGTAAGAAAGATGCTTTTTCTCCGGTTGCTTCACCATGGAAATCCACAATCTTAATCTCGGCGGGATATTCTGCCAGTAACTTCTCCATCATTTTGATTGGTGAAATCGCTACATTTTCCATAAAGACCTGACCGGAGATATTATAGACGCCGACCCGGATATTTTTCCAAGGCAGAACGATTGCCGAACGACCGGGCTTATCCATATCTTGGTTTCCCGGACGAATCAATCTTTTTGCATCCATAATAAATTTTAAGATGACATCTTTGGAATAGGTGTGATTACCCATTGTCACGACATCGACGCCTTGGTTGATGAACCCCTCGTAAATCTTCTGAGTGATTCCTTTACCATGGGCGGCATTCTCGCCATTTACGATTGTAAAGTCGATCTGATACTGTTTTTGTAACTGAGCTAAATGCTCATTTAAGGTATCGCGCCCAATCTTAGCTACAACATCGCCGATAAACAAGACTCGCATACTACTTAGCGATTTCAGTCTTCCGGACTTCCCGAATAACCGTTACTTTGATCTGTCCGGGATAATTCATGGTCGATTCAATCTTATCTTTAATTTCTTTGGCTACTCTGGCACAACCTAGGTCATCCAGTTTCTCAGGAACTGCCATAACCCGAATCTCACGACCGGCTTGAATCGCATAGGACTTTTCAATGCCTTCAAAGCTGTCAGCGATTGTTTCTAGTTCCTCAAGTCTACTGATATAATTCTCCATTGACTCATAACGAGCACCAGGTCTGGCAGCGCTTAAAGCATCCGCCGCCGCGACTAATACGGAGATTAAACTGGTCGGTTCTTTATCACCATGATGGGATTCAATCGCATTGATCACGACCGGATCTTCACCGTGTTTACGAGCAATCTTAGCCCCCAACTCAACATGACTCCCCTCGACTTCGAAGTCCACCGCTTTACCGATATCATGTAATAAACCAGCCCGCTTTGCTAAGTTTTGGTTTAAGCCTAATTCTGCGGCCATCATGCCGGCAAAATTTGCGACTTCCATACTATGTTCCAAAGCGTTCTGACCATAACTGTAACGGTAGCGTAATCTACCGATTAAAGTGACTACTTCCCGGTCAATCTTGCCAATTCCTAATCTGAAGACCGCATCTTCACCGATCTTCTGAATTTCTTCATTTAATTCCTTGGTCATCCGGTTAACGACTTCTTCGATTCTTCCCGGTTGAATTCGGCCATCTTTGATTAAGGAATCCAAGGTTAACTTGGCTATCTCTCGGCGAATCGGGTCGAAACAAGAAACGGTAATCGCGCCTGGCGTATCATCGATGATTAAATCAACTCCGGTAGCCTGCTCAATCGTCCGGATATTTCTTCCTTCCCGACCGATTATTCTACCTTTCATATCATCGTTAGGCAGCGCAACCACACTGACGGTTCTTTCAATCGTCTCTTCTTGCGCATACCGTTGAATCGCAAACGCAATAATACTCCGCGATGTTTCAGCGGCCTTTGCTTTTGCTTCTTCTTCTTTATCTCTGATATAAGCAGTTGTTTCGTTTTCGGTTTTCTTTTCCACAATTGCGAACAATTCTTTTTTCGCATCTTCCGAAGATAACGAAGCTACCCTTTGCAATTCTGATTCCTGAATATCAATCTTACCCTGCAATTTTTCTTCCATCGCCTTTAGTTCTTCAGCTTTTTTATCAGCCAGGCTTAATTTATCATCTAATTGTTTTTCTTTGGTCGTTAGTTTTTCATCACGAAAATTCAAACTATCTTCCCGACGAATAAGTTTATTTTCCTTATCCGTAATTTCCTGTTTCTTTTCTTTTAAGTCTTTTTCAGCACTAAGTCTTAGCTCATAAGCTTGGTTTTTTCCATCAATAGCGGCCTGACGACGCGTGTTTTCCGCATCATCATTAGCTTTCTTGCGAACTAGCTCTGCTTCTTGACGACTTTTATTCAAGCCGAGACGGGAAACAATAAGCATGATAATAATTCCTACTAATAAACCAACAAGAATCCAAACCAAGGAGATGGGGTTAAACATGTCTTTAGGCATTTTTTACCTCTCCATCTTTTTGTTAGAGTGTTGTTAACACAAGGTTATTGTACAAGATAATCGCTTTTTTAACAAGTTATATTGTTATTCCCGGCTTTTCTTTCCTAACCTTTAATTATTGTTGAAAGTTCCTTTTCTTTCCTTATTCTCACTGGAAGTTCCTGTTTTTCTTTCTTTCACAATATCTTGTATAATTTGTATGTTACAGAGTAAATGGTTTTTTAAAGAGATGCATATTACATGAAAAACAACTCTTTAAACACATTTAGAGGTGACAAAGTACCTTCTAAATAAAAAGGTGATAAACCATAATCACTTAATCACTCACCCCAGTGAGAAAGTAGATCTATCACCGCTTCTTAGGTAAGTACCAATTAACCATGCACGTTCTGTCACTTTACCAAAAGGAACTTTCCGTGAGAATATCAAATATTCTTGTGGAAAACAGAACTTTAGTGTGGTCAAAATGGCCTTCTTCACTTCCTAGAATACCACATTTTTCAAACATTGGTAGTCCGATACCTTCAAATTTGCCTTTCAAAACAGGAACTTTCAATGAAGAGGAACTTTCACTGAAAATTGAGTTTTCTTTCCTAACCAGAGATAAACCTTCATTAGTTCCCTAGTATCCATGGCACAGTATTCTAATAGTTCGGCTCTTAATTTCCTTTTCGGTTCAATTTCGGTAGTATAAGCATATCTACGATGTGCAATGATAGCTTCTAAAC
>JAEZBR010000041.1 GCA_023426935.1 Bacillota bacterium
CCGAAAACGATGACCCGACCGACGGTAACTACTTCTCTTACTCTTTCGGCAATCTCATGTTCCTTATCGAAAGAAATATAATCCAACGGTGCCGTGACGTTATAACACATGCCTAAATCTGCTTCAAGATTATCGGCGACCGTCACATACTTATCGACGACTAGGTATCTAAGCCCCTGATGGTCAATTATATCGACCTGATGACCATATTCTTTAAGGTGCTTGGCGACGATATCGACCTTCTCCTGAAACGGAATAAACTCCGGTCTTTTAGGATGCGTACCCATGATTTCCTGGTGACCCATGAAAGTATCCGCCCCGTAATGCATCAGATTACTTCGGCCGTAATTGGCCAGCGGATTCTTCTTCATCAAATCACTGTCGTGTCCGTAACAATTCATCAATCCCAACTTCTCCAGATTCGGTAAATAAAGATCCGGATGATCCTTCAGAATACTGCGTAAAGTATTCGCTTTCTCATCGCCCGGTCTCACTACGGCCGCATCCTTCATCGCTCCCATGCCGAATCCATCCAAAACAATCACAATAAATCTACCCTGTTCCAAATCAGTCATCTCCCTTTGCCTTCTTAATACTCTCCTCCAATATTTCGATTACCGTTTCACTGCCGGCACGATTCGGATTGATTCTGATCATCGTCTCTAAATAATCCGGATTCTTTTTTAAGACCGTTCCGGAGACCCGGTAGAATAACGGGGCGATCTCATACTTACTTTCGGAACCGACCGGGTTAGGTAAAGCTCCGAGTTTCTCCGCTTGTGCTAAGACCTTCTGCGCAATCGGCTTTTCAAACTCCACTAAAATTACCTTAGACTGGGAATTCGCAATAAACGCATCCTTGACTCCGTTAACTTTAGAGAACGACTTTACAATCTTTTCACTTTCGACGGCTTGAATCGCATTCAGAACCGGAGCGTAAGTCAAACCTCTTAGAACATCCAAAGCTTCATGTCCCTGAACCTGACAGCCCCCGGAATAGTGCATCTTGCGAATAATATCGATATATTTCTTCTTACCGATCACACAGCCGATTCCTTCCGGCCCCTGTAACTTAAAGGTGGAGAAACAAGATAAATCCGCACCGCATTGGGTGCCGACCTTATCTACTTTTAAAACCGCATAGTTATCGTCGGTCAAAATCGGAAGGTCGCGCACCTTTCTGATTGTTTTGATAACTTCTTCCATCTCATAACTGTCATCTAGCTTCTGGCGGGAATATTGAACCAAAACCGCTTTAATGTCCGGATTCAACTCTAGCGCTTTAGTGATTTCACTTAAATGATTATAATCGGCTACGATTGTTTTTAAACCGAACATGTTTAAAGTTGTTTCCGTGGTCGAATAAACCGGTGCATCGTGAATTAAAATCTTGTCGCCGGGCTTCGTTATCGAGGCTAAGCCATAACGGATCGCATTCGTACCCGCCCCTCGGACTAAGATCGCATCTTGGGTTCCGAAGAATTCACTGATAACCGCTTCGACTTTACCGGTGGTTAAGGGTTGGTTATTCTTTCTGTTTACCCCTAAATCGCCCCGGGATAAACTTTCGGTCCCGGTAAAATGGTGAGTGATACAACGGACAAACGCAAACTGCTTAGCCGTTGCCTGCTCAACCGTGATACTTTTTAAAGGATATGTTTTCATCGTTTCCTCCTAGATCTTGTAACCGTCATTGAAGTAATTTTCCAGATTCAGAAAATATCTTTCTATCAGTTCATCATGGATATCGGCACATTGACTGGCTGTAGATAATAATTTACTGATTTTATCTTCAGTACTTTCACACATCAGTAAAGTAGCAACCCCGAGTTCTTTTGAAGGTATCGCCAAGGCGGTTGCCCCAGCTAGATTACATACCCGAACATAGCCTTTCTTAGCCTTCTTTTGTATTTCCTGGGTCCGTTGGTCATAATGTCCGAACAGCGAATCTCCGAAACCTTCCAAATCAATCGGGCCTTCCTCTACGATCATTAAATCACATTGACTCAGAATCTGCTTCAGATATGGAGTCAGTTCTGCCCGGGGGGCAGAAGAATCCAGGGGCGTAATCACCGTGGAAGTAATCCCTTGATATACTTTATCGCTGAAGATTTTGGCTTCTTGATGCTCGGCCTTTATGCCGATAGCATTCTTAATCGCTTTAAACAAGATTTCACGGTTTCTGGCCATAAAACCCAGCGAACTGCCCGCAACGATTCCGTCCGTATTAGGTTTCTTCGCAATAATCCGCTCTTTCGCAATCAGCGGGGAAATAAAACCGTAGATATTGACACAGATTGCCGGAGCTAAAACCGAACCTCCGCCGTCGTTTCCGATACCTAGATCGTTTATCCCGGCGAACACATTGATTGCCGTGCCGGAACTGGAACCGCTCATATAATGTCCGGTAAGCGGATTGATTAAATCAAGATCCACCGCTCTTCCCGCCAAACGGGATTTCTTATCGATGGTATGTAAGCTGAAGCCGTCTTTCTCTAAACAATGCATTACCGTATTGGGAACTCCGCTGACGTTTTTAATTCCGACCAAAAAACTATCGGGATCGCCATCCAGTAATTTATCGATGGAATGGTAAGGATTCAGTTTCGCAACCCGATGTTGCCACTCGTAGTTTCCTTTCATATCCAGTCTTTAACCGCTTTTTCCCCAAAGGGAGTATCGATCTCAAGTAATTCGGGTTTCCCGGTAGCTAAGCCGGTAACCAAAGCGACCTGACTGCGGGTGGTAAAAATTTGGGTTCTAAAACACATCAGAACCGGATCGCCGATCGGGTGTTCGCCTTGAAGCTCAAAGTGATAGTCGATTGAATCGATATCCGGGAATTTAATTGCTGCCATCTTAGCTTGCTCAAGCGTCTTACCGACTAAGCAATTCTCCAAGTGACCGCGCCGATATTCGCCCCCGCCATAACAGAAAAATTTTCCGTCATAGTTATGGGAAATCTCGGAAACGTAAACATAACCGAT
Organism: Bacillota bacterium; assembly: GCA_023426935.1. Classification (GTDB taxonomy): domain Bacteria; phylum Bacillota_I; class Bacilli_A; order Erysipelotrichales; family Erysipelotrichaceae; genus RUG11872. The sequence goes on from JAEZBR010000041.1 coordinate 2,988, forward strand.
GCGTTCCGGTTGATCGCTGTACTTATGTATAGGTGTCGTTCCGGTTAATCCATGACCGGGTTCCGCACTGTTACCGCCGAACGAACTAATCAAGGGTAAAGAACTGCAGCAGGTGCAGCTGGGAATATTGACGATATAATCCTGAAAGCCCATTTCTTTAGCAATCTTCTCGGCTCGATTTAAAGCCTGAATATTAGCCGTTATTTCAATCCGGTGCTCGTCCTGGCTATACAGTAAAGCCGGGAAAACCGTTAAACCGCCGAAAGAAACATTCTTTAGTTTCGCTACTTTAGTTAAAACTTCCTTAAGGTTTGAAGTATGAAAACCCGCAACCTGACCGGAGTACTGTAAAGAATCCGCGTCGGAAACCCGGAACAATAAAGGTTGCCTGATTCCTATTTCGCCAGCCACTTTATCAATCTCTAAAATCTTCTCATAGGTATAAACCGTTACGACTTCGGGTCTGCTCGCTAAAATCGTTTTTAACGCTCCCTGCGGAATTTGAACCAAATGTCCGACATTACCTAGGGGAATATGGTGCCTAACCATCAGTAAGGCTTCCTTATAGTCAACCGCGACGACACCGTCAAAACCGATATCCATCAGCTTCTTGGCAATAATCGGATTGCGTCCGACCTGCTTAAGCATGAACCACATTTTAATCTTTAAGGGCTTGGATATCGCCAGCATCTTTTTTCCGTTTTCCACAATGGTATCCAAATCCAGCACATAAGTATCCGGAAGAATTTCGTGGCGGTTAAGCAATTCCATAGCGAATTTTATCAATTCGGGATTGGTTTCCTTTAGTTTATTTAAGAACACGTTCCCTCCTTAATCCCAGGCCTTGTTATCCAAAATTCGACTGGGATTCTCCACTAGCAGTTTATGGATCTGCTGGTCACTCGCACCTTTTTCTTTAATCAAAGGCACCACAATTTTCATCGCGGCGGTATATCCGGTTTTGTGATTGCTGACAAAGTAAGTTTTTCGGGAAACATCATTGGAAAGTAATAAATGATCGCCATATCCCGCTTCAATAATCTTAACCGCATTAATCGCTCTGATCTCATCACTCATATAGGCACTCTTGCCACAGGTATCAAACGCAATATTGACGCCTTGTTTCAATAATCCCAAATGATATTCGCTGTCGTTTATCAGATCTTGGTGACCGATAATAATCTTATCGGGTTTTACCCCGCCGTTAACAAGGATATCGATAGTTTCCTGAGCGGTTTTTCTGCCCGTATGGGTAGATACGGCAGCTCCGGTCTTTTTAGCCGCCATGGCTGCCGCTTCAAGTACTTTTCTTTCCGAAGCCGTAAACGCTTCGGGACTGGAAGCAATCTCCGCAATAATCCCGGCTTTAATTCCGGTATTATCGATTCCTTTGGTTAAATCGTTAATAAAGATTTCGGCAATTTCTTCCTTGCCGGCTTTTCTTAACCAATCCGGATGAAACGGATCTAAATAGAATCCGGTCGAACAGACAATCTTCAATCCGGTCTGCTCGCTGATCGCCTTTAATTTCTTGACATCTCTTTTTAAATCAATCGTCGTAACTTCTATCGCTGCTTGAACCCCGAGATCCATCATCAGCTTGATTTCCGGTACTACTTCTTCAACGGTTTCAATCTTTGAAACACCGTCTTTTCTGACCGTAGTCAAATCAACAATGAAATGTTCATGGCACATCGTCACACCAAGTTCATTCTTCGGTATTCTTCCAGTTATTGTCTGTATCATTGTGTCTCCTTTAATAATTAAACTACCCTTCATTTACGAATAAATTAGTTTAATGAAACATCCCAGGCAGTAAAGCCTGGGATGTTAGTATTACTCCGGTTTACCTTCCGCTTTATCGATTAAAGCCTGAACGATTGCCGGAACGACAATTTCAGTATGTGTTTTGACATAACCAAATGCTTTATGATTGCCGTTATAAATCATGTGGCGAACTTGTTTTTCGTTAGGACAACTCCCTTGTTTGGAAACTACTAAGCAGTTTCCATAACCTAAAACCATAATTGCCGTAGCCAAAGAGCCGCCGCCGCCGGTCATACAACTTCCAAGATAATAATCTATCTCGCCGTTCTTTACTTTCCGCGCCGCAATCATATCCGGATCGACAAACGTTTCCGTTTGATCTTTAAACTTTGCATCAATAATCTGCTTGGTCTGAGTCGAAGACAATCCGCAGCATTCAATTTTTATCATCACAAATCTCCTTTTTCTTTAAGCAGCCGGTAAAGCTACTAGTCCTAATAATAAGAATATATTAAACAGGATACCAACCGCAACGGCCGCAATCGGTCCAACGGCTGATTTCGGAAGTTTCTGTCCCGTAATCTCGTTAAGAACATAGAAACCACCGACGATCATGATACCAACGCCACTCCACATTGCGTTTGCCGCTAAGAAAGAACCAACGGTTAAGGCAATATTCAAGCAGGAGATCATAGCGTCTCGGATATGATCACCGCATTTAGACAGCTCGGGGAATTTCGATAATCCCTTACCCAGTAATCCTAACAATTGAATTTCAATAAATTCTGCCGCAAAGCCGAAGATCGGAGCTAACCACCAAGTCGGTGCCATGGCTCCAAATAACATTACGGTCGTTAAGCCAACCGCCTGATAAACACCGGTTGCCAACGAAGTCGAAACGATTAACGGAATGAAGGCGATAACCACACCTATCATTGATAGGAAGAAGATATTCATATCTCCGGCATTGATAGCTGCGGAGAGAACCGCCGGCTGATAGGCCTGAGCTAGAATATTGATACCTAAAGCGTTCAAAGCGCCCTGGATGCAAAGATATACCCAATTGGATTTAATTCTTTCGGCATTCTTCGTAAATAAGTTTTCTTCTTCTTTGGTATTCTCAATTGAAGTACCCTTCTTGGTCTTCTTAGCCGCAAATACCATTAAGCAAATCATACCAGCAAGCATTGCGAAGGTATAAGGATATAAACTGATACCAACGCTGCCGATGGTTACTTTACCGACGATCGTGCAAAGAACATAAACCGCTGCTTCGATGCATCCGGTAAGAATACCCTTCTTCGAATCAAACTGCCCAGCGATTGCGACGGCCGGATACATACAGAAGATCGGCAGTACCGGAGTCGTAATTTGAGTCAAAGCACTTAAGAAGTTATACGGTAAAGCGTTGAAACCGGTCGCAATAAAGGAGGTTCCGAAAGCGCACAACGCTCCCCAAGCTCCGCCGAGGATTAGTGCAACGATCTTATTAGGAGACCAAGCGCCTAAGCAATCGGTGGCAATCAAGGTTAAATGGACGGCAATTAAACCGTAGCCTAACCATTGAGAGAAACCCGCTAAAACCCAGCCAAATCCCATACCAGTCACAACGATTGCGAATTCAGTCCGAGACATTCTTCCGGACATGAATTCCGGGAAAACCGGTCGTGCGCCATCATTGAAGTTTGATACGCACATATGCGACAGAAGTGAAGCCCAAGCACAGATAGCAATTAAAACGATTGCTCTAAACACTAACGGATATGCAAATTCAGTTACCATAATTATCCCCTTTCTTTTGGTTAACCTTTACGGTTGCTAATAAGTTGTTAATGTGCAATAACGCATATTCCTCTTCTGTCGAGTTTAAGGAACCATTCGTTATCTGCCTTAACCTATCGAGAATCTCCAGTGATTTGGGATAAGATTCAAGAGTGACCAATTCTTGCATCATATCCTTAGAAACCGGAGGTATCTTTTCTTTGGATACATTCCGACCGAAAGCCGCACAGAGATGCGCAATAAACACCCCCGCGTTCTCTTCGGTTAATACGATTCCGTATTCTTTTTCGAACATGTCGATGATTTCATGAATTACCTTGACATCTTTGGCGGTAATCATGCCACCCTCGGTATATAATTGCAGTCTTTCCTCGAAATCCATTATTTCACCTTCTTATTCTCTTGATCGGGAGAATATTTTTCATAGCCTAATCCGAAAGTATGTTCTAAGATCCAGATACAACTACGCTCGGAATAATTACTGAATAAAACCAATACTAACAACACAATCGCAAAGGCCACATAGTTTTTACTTTTAGTCGCAGCCTGAAGAATGAAAATGATGACAATCATAATAACCAAAACCATCGCATATCTTATCCACTTGAGATGTTTCTTGGTTTGAGCATCGAAAGATAGTTTCGCATGACAATGCGGACACTCAATAAGCTGTTTGGCCTTCTTGCCGGTCACCGTAATTTTAGTCCCGCATTTGTAACATTTTGTTTCTTGGTTCATTGCTTCCTCTTTGCATCAATATACAAAATTATATATATTATTTTATTAATGTACAACTTTTTGTATATTCTGTCAATAAGCTGTAATTATTTAATTCACAAAAAATGATAGGTTATAAAACCTACCATAATTTAATTGTTTTAGCCTAATAACTCGGTGTAATCTTTCCGTCCTCAACCAGCTTCTGAATATTCAAAACCGTGTCGGTATCGACTAGTTCCGATAATAATTCGACGATATCGGTTCTCCCGGTACTGGCTACCATGACTGCTTCGGTATCACTCTTGCAGGAATCAATACTTTTATAATTGAAATGCTTCGTTTTATTGATAATACCATCCTTGTTCCAAACCGCCGCATCGACATCCCCGTCCTGAATCCTTTCCAGAACTTTAGAGTAATCAACTCGGACATAATCAACTTTCTTACCCTTGCAGACAATCTCAGTTAGTTTTATTTGATCGATCGATTCCGGATCGATCGCTACCTTCATGCCGTTAGTGATGGCGGTTTTACCGTTATCATGGAAAATAATAACGTGTTCGCTTAAATAAGAATTTAAACCGAAGTCCTTAACTAAAACAATATCTTTCCGACTCTTTAAATAATCATCCATCGCAAACTTCGAAATAATCGCAAAATCACACCGATCCGACAGTAACATCGCGATGCGGTTTCGCGAACCTCGCATATAAGCCATCGAAGCCGGAATCCCATATTGGTTTTCCAATGCCGTTACTAAACCGGTCGCCAACCCTTCATACTTCTTGGAGTATGGTAGCGGCATCGCCCCGGTAATGCTGGTAATGTTCGCAAATTCCAATAAGATCTTTAGATTCTTACTTAACAAATAAGTTCCCAAATGCCCTTTTGATTCACATTTGATTGCCTTATTATCGGTTAATAGCTTAAGTGAGTTCTGCACCGTTCCCCTAGATATTTTCAAATCTTCGCTGAATTCGGTAACCGTCGGTACTCTATCACCGACTGAATAGGTTAAAAATTGTTTAGCCAATGTCAAGGTAGCTATACCGTTCTTCTTTAACAGTTGTTCTCGCACTTTACTCATGTTTAATCTCTGAAAGCATTATAACATGGTTTTACGACCTTTATCTTTGAAGAGTATTCACAATTATCTAAAGGCAGCGATAAAATGACCTTCCCCATAACCAGTCTAATAGAGACACCTATAAATTAGAGGGATAATAGCGTAAAATAATCTTAACAGGAGGAATAATGGACCTTTTCGATAAGATACCCGAACGCTTCTTTTCTGTTCTAACCTCTAGCAAAACACCGCTATATGTTCAAGCTCTTTTTGTGATCAAAAAAGCTTTTGATTCAGAGCTATTTATAAAGGAGCCTGAATTAGTATCCTTGCTGATTGATCAGATGGACACTAGCTTCCAAAATGCCGATTTTACCGAAGAAGAGAATGAGAATCTGGGCTTTATTACGGACACTGGCGTTTCCGGAAAGATACACCTGTTGTTAAGAAGATTAAAAGTTACCGGTTGGATTGATACGAGAATGGCTAAAGATAGTTTTGACCAAGAAGTATTTTTACCCGATTATGCGATTAAGACGATTGATCTTCTACTAGATCTTTCAACCGATAGTGTCAAAGAATATAACAGTTATGTTTATACTACTTATGCCGCTTTGGATAAGGTCAAAGAAACCCCTGAATATCTATACCAGGCATTAAAAACTGCCAACCAGAATACCCATAATTTAGTCGAAGAGTTGAAAAGTTTATACAACAATATCGCCCGTTATTATAATCGGATGTTGGTTCAAAATGATGTCAACGAATTATTGGCTCAACACTTTGAATCTTACAAATCTAAAATCCTCGATAATATCTATTATCCCTTAAAAACAATTGATTCTATTCCGCGATTTAAGAACACAATCATTCACCTCCTTAATGAATGGTTAAGTGATGAAGAGTTAATCCAAAAAATTGTTGCCCAAGGTATCAAGCGAAAGGTATATGAGAATCCCGAACAAGGCTATAACGAAACGATGGGAATGATTCATTATATTATCGATACCTATGATCATTTAGAAAATCTGATTTCCCAAATTGATGAAAAGCACGATCAATATACTAATGCGTCAGTCGAAAAAATTCGCTATGCCATCAATTCTGATCGAAGTATCAAAGGCAAATTAATTGAGCTTTTGAAGAAACCCGACAAAAAAGTTATGGAAGCTCTAGCAAATAATGTAAACATTTATCGCTATCAGTATTTTGATGCTTCCTCACTCTACAATCAGGTAAAGGCCGCAACTAACAGCCAACGAAAGCCATTAGCCATAACCAATTATGCCGATGACCAAAAAGCTCAAAAGGAATTTCTGACCACCCTTAAGAATCAATATGGCAATCAAAGGATTGATAGTTACCTAAACAAGAATTTCCTTGGTAAGACTGAAGTCACCACCTCTGACTTGACAATGAATAAACCTGAAGAGTTTATTCTCTTCCTGCTTTCGACCATCAGAGCCCAAGAAAATAGTTCTAACTATACCATTCAATTTCTCGATGGTAATCAAATGAATAACGGTTATAGTTTACCCAAAGTAATATTCAGAAAGAAGGACGCAACCAATGTTTGATGAAGAATTTGAAAAATTATCCTCACATGAGCAAGAACAATTTAAACAAATGATAAATTACTTTTTAGCCCATACCTATCTGACTAGTGAAGTCTATAATTTTGAGCATAATGTTAACAAACAAAATCCAGACTATATTTTTGTGCGCCGTTTCTTTGATTTATTTAATGATTATTTAGCATATGCTGGGATGCATTTAGAAAATGACAGTAATTACGGAGTAATCCAACTCTGTAACGAGTTGGATGCTAATCGAATTCATTTAGACAAACTGACAACTTACTTCCTTTATGCTCTTCGCTTGATGTATGAGGAAGAACGGGAAAAATTATCCTTGAATACTAATATCATTATTTCTACTCGCGATTTAGTCCAGAAACTTTTGACCTTGGGAACAATCAGTAAAAAACCGGCAAACAATCAGATTCATAACTCCCTTAGTATTTTAAGAAGATTTAGATTGATTGATAAACAAGAAGGCAATTGGGAGAATCCTGACACACGCATTATAATTCTGCCGACCATTCTCTTCGTCATTACCAATCAACAAGTCAATGATGTAGCAATCTTAGTCGGTAAGAATAACGATAGTGAAACGGAGGAAGAAGAAGATGAAGTTATTGAAACGTCTACTGCTGATTAATTGGTATAGTTATGCCAAAGAAGTCATAAACTTCGATCAAATCAATTTCCTAACAGGGAAAACCGCTTCCGGTAAATCCACTATTATTGATGCTTTACAATTAGTAATACTGGGAGATACTAATAGCCATTATTTTAACAATGCCGCGAATGAAAAATCCGTACGAACTTTAAAGGGTTATCTTTATGGTCAATTAGGAGACGATGGTGAAGGAGGTTTTAACTATTTAAGGAATGATCCCTTTACCAGTTATGTCGCTCTAGAGTTTGAGGATACGGAAAGTAAAGAGTTATTCTCGGCGATATTTATAGCTGACTGTGAGGAGAAACAAAATTATAAGAATAGATGGCTGGTTTTGAATAAGAATGGGTTTCCTAGTGATGAATTCATTAATCCGGATAATAATATTCCCTATGACTTTGTAAGTTTAAGGAATAAATTGAACATTGATATAGGAAAGAATAGATATGAGGTCTGTGAAACGAATCGGGCCTATCAACAGGTTATCATGGGAAAATTCGGCAGCATGAAGGATAAATACCGCAGTTTATTTAAGAAAGCCGTACCCTTCACTCCCATCAACGATATTGAAGGATTTATCACCGAGTCTATCTGTGATAGTCCCGCCGAAATCAAAGTAGAACAGATGCAAACCGATATCCGCGAGTATAAAAAACTACAGGCAGATATTAAAATTACGGAACAGAGATTAAAAGATCTAGCAAAGATTAAAGAATTAAGTAACAGTTTGGAAAATGAACACGAGAAATTAAATCAGCAGGAATATCTTTATTATCGCGGTACCGTTCAAGAAGCACTAGATAAAATCGACGAGTTGAAGGTTCAGATTAAGAAGAAAGAAGCCGAGATTGAAAACGGTAAGAAAACTATTGAAACATTCAAACAGAACCGGGATTCCTATAATCGACAATTTGAAAAACTAAACGAAGAGTTTCGCACTAGCGATCAAGCTAGTAAAGAGAAGAACCTTAAAGATGATATTGGCCGTCACCAGCAACAAATCGATGCCTATACTAAGCAGTATCAAAACTCCTTACAGCAATTGAAACATTATGCTTTGACTTGGCTAACCTCAATTAGCGAAACGATTATTCCCGCTAATGATTATGAATTTCTAAATGTTCTTAACAATCAGAATGAAACTTCTCTGTTAAAATATCCGCTTACCCCTTTGGTTAAAGATTTCGAAGATCTGCATCGCATAGCAGAACAACAATCTCTAACCTATGCTCAACATCTACAAAGTTATAAGGAAGAGAAGACAAATCTTGAAGAAACCATTAATAAATTGGAACAAGGTATTAAACCCTTCCCAGATTATGTTATTAAGTTACAACAGCTTTTAACTGACGAATTATTTAAACTCTACCCCACAAACTTCCAAATTAAAATCCTAGCGGATTGTATGGAAATCAAAGACCCCAAATGGCAGAATGCGATTGAAGGTTATCTGGATAAACAGAAATTCTACCTTTTAGTCCCTCAGGATTACTATGCGGATGCTTTACGAATCTATAACCAGGTAAAGAAAGAAATGAAAATCTACGATGCCGGGTTAGTAGATATAAAGAAACTGGGTAAGGAATATCATAATACACCCTTGGATAATAGTCTTGCTGAAGAGATTGAAACCAATGATCAAGAAGTCAGACTCTATATTGATTACTTATTAGGTCAGGTAATTAAATGTGAAGACGTAAAACTGTTGAACACTTATAAAACCGCTATTACCCCCGAAGGAATGCTTTATAAAAACTATGTCGGTCGTAAGATTAACCCCATCCGTTATCTAAATCCCTTCATTGGTCGGCATTCAACGGAAATCCAACTGGCAAATAACCGAAAAGATTTAGCCAATCTTTCCAAGACGCTAGAAGAAACTGACAAACTATATAATCAATATCGAGTCCTAGCCAGTTATGAAATTCCTAACCAGAACGAAATTAACAATCATCAAGAACGTATCCAGCAGTATATTACTGTGCCTAGTTTAGAAGAAGAACTAGCCGCATTAAATACTGAATATAATGCGCTGGATTTAATGTATCTGAATACCCTGAATGAAAAAATAGCCACTTGTCGTAATCAGATTGATAAGATTAATAATAGTATCAATTCCCAGATCGAGATTAATACTAAACTTAATGGCGAGCTTGAATTATTAGTTAAACGTGACTTACTTGAACAACAGAATATTATCGATCGCAATAACCAATTAATCGGTTCTAAATTTGAAGCATCTTGGATAACCAAGGTTGCCGAGCCACATTTCTTAAAAGAAAGAGCTTCGGAAAAACGCAGCACCTTAAGTTTAAGTGAAAGTTTCAGTCGTTCCTCAAATCTCACCAAGAATAAGATAATTGATCTTCGTAATCAAAGAATCACTTTAAGGTCTGACTATAATTCAAATTATAAGATGCCCTTCGATATTAACAAAGAAGATAACCGTGATTATGACAAAGAATTTGAGAACTTTAACAACATCCAATTACCTAAGTATCAAAGCCAGATCCAAGATGCTCAAAAGAAAGCTTATTTCCAGTTCCGTGATGATTTCATTGCGAAATTAAAGAGCAATATTGAAAGAGTTAAAGAACAGATTACGGAATTGAATAAAGCCTTAAAAACCAGTATCTTTGGGAATGATAGCTATCATTATGAAGTAAAACCAAAGGAAACCTATAAGGCTTACTATGAAATGATTATGGATCCATTAATGATGGGCTCAGGTGATAACTTATCCTATGATGCTTTCAATGATAAGTATCAGAAAGAAATTGAAGATTTATTCCGTTATCTGATTATGGATGACGAATCTCTCTCGAGTGAACGTCGGCTTGAATACGAGAATAACATTAAAAAATATACCGATTATAAAACCTACCTTTCCTTCGATATGATTCTAACCAATGAAAAGGGTGTCTCACAAAGACTATCCAAAACTCTAAAGACTAAATCCGGTGGGGAAACCCAAACCCCCTTCTATGTTTCTTTATTGGCGGCCTTTTCCCAAGAATGCCGGATTCAACAAACGGCTAATAATACGATTCGGCTAATTGTTTTAGATGAGGCTTTCAGTAAAATGGATGGTGAACGAATTCAAGAATGTATCAAACTATTAAAGAGAATTAAGTTACAAGCCATCTTCTCAGCTCCACCGGATAAGATTCCCGATATTGCCCCCATTGTTGACCAAACGATTGTTGTTTATAAAGATCAGCATCATTCTTTTACCCGCCCCTTTAAACCTGAACAGATTAATGAAATCTTTGAGGAACAGTAATGAACTACTGGGAAACCTTTATCTTAAATAGTTTATTGAATAAGTATGAAGCGAGTAAAAAGTTCCAAGGAACCCAAACTAATCGACGGATTCTTTTAAAAGTAAGCACTGACAAAAAGCTGATGTCAACGCTAGAAAGTTATGAACAGAAACGAGCTTTTTTCGCTGAATTAGAGAAACTAGAGAAGCTTAAGCTAATTAGTTACCTTTGGGTCAAAGGCGAAAAGGACAATATTGTTAAAGAAGTCGCTTTAAATACAGCACCGGAAACTCTTTCTAAATCCTATGCCTTATTAAATAAACCAGAAACAAAAGACACGATAAATTCCTTAGTGGGACTATTAACCGAAACCAAGAACAAGCTTAATAATCTTCCAGAAATAGCTTGCTTTCTAGAACAATCGCAGCAAAAAATTAGTTCCCAGATGAAGTTTACCCGCCATTTTACCGCTGACCTGAAATTAGATCATAATATCTGTAAGTTTTTAATTGAACTGGATCACTTACCCTCCGAACAAACCGAGCGCGTAATCAGTACTAAACTTTATGGTGATAGTAAATACTTTGAGAAAGAATTAAAACCAAAAGTTCTTTCTATCTTGCGCCAGATTCAGAAAGATAATGACCTCGATATTAACGATGATGCGACTCTTTTGGAACAATATGGAATCGTAAGATATCCCCAATTATTCTTTTTCAGCGGACCTATTAAGATTCATCTAAAGAACCAAGGCCTAGTAGACTATTCCTTTTTTAAGCAGGGAGCCATCATCGATTCTAAGTTTATCCAGCAGATTAATCTGATTGACACAACAATGATTTCCCAAGTCTTATTCATTGAGAATAAAGCCACTTACTATCAATATCTCAATCATTCCCATCCTAATGAATTAGTGATCTATCATGGTGGTTTCTTTAGCCCGATAGCTAAAGAATTCTTCAAAAAGATCTACGACTCAACATCGAATGTGTCTTTCTATCATTGGAGCGATATCGATCTAGGCGGATTCAGAATCTTTGTTAGATTAAAAAATGAGATTATTCCCGAATTACAGCCTTATCTAATGGATGTCAAAACCTTATTAGCCTACGAAAGTAAAGCTATAAAAATAACCAATCAAGATTATTTAACCTCACTGCATGATCTACTTAACAATCCTGATTATCATATGTTCAATCAAGTTTTAGAACAGATGATAGATAAAAAGATAAAGTTAGAACAAGAGAATATAGATCTGTATACCCGTCAATTGCCCTAGCTTAATGATAAAAAATACGAGTTTAATAACATAGTCTGTTTTGATTCTAAAATATTCGTCATCAATAATAGCTTTCAAACAATTGTCTTACTACCATAAACAATCGCATGATTCTAAAACAAACGGATATACTTTTTTAACATCTGTGCCGTCTTACTACCATAAACAATCGCATGATTCTAAAACTTTGAGCGGGGGAGGTTCAAAACTTACGATGTCTTACTACCATAAACAATCGCATGATTCTAAAACTTGGCGTCCAACCGTACCCTTGCCTTACCTAGTCTTACTACCATAAACAATCGCATGATTCTAAAACTCAAATCGCCTTTTTTGAGAGGAAGTTCCATGTCTTACTACCATAAACAATCGCATGATTCTAAAACGTCTTGAATTTTTTCTTCCAACCAGCCGTAGTCTTACTACCATAAACAATCGCATGATTCTAAAACAATATACCCGAATGGCGGAGGAAATCGCCGGTCTTACTACCATAAACAATCGCATGATTCTAAAACGCAGGTAAAGATAATTAGTTGTAACTGTAGGTC
>JAEZBR010000055.1 GCA_023426935.1 Bacillota bacterium
CATCTAGACTATCCAGTTGAGTCGCAGAAACAATTCACGAAAGGTTTATTAAAGTATCTGGGATATGACCCATCCTGGGGTTACCAAGGAGAATCCGAACATCCGTTTACCGATTGGAACTGCGAAAACGATATTAGAACCACGACTAAATATCTGCCCAACGAAGTATCATCCGCTATCTTATCGACCGTCCACGAAGTCGGGCATGCGTTCTATGCGCATGATGTCGATCCGAAATTCGACGGTACGATTTTATTCAACGGAGTTTCTTCCGGTATGCATGAATCTCAATCGAGACTGGCCGAGAATTATTTAGGTCGCAGCTTACCCTTCTGGCAAGCTAATTACTCTAAGTTACAAGAAATATTCCCCAGTCAAGTAGGTAAAGTTTCGGTTGAACAATTCGTGGCGGCGATCAATGCTTCCAAGCCCAGCTTTGTTAGGACCGAAGCCGATGAATTAACTTATCCGATCCATATCTTAATCCGTTATCAGTTAGAGAAAGGTCTATTCAACGGTACGATCTCCCCAATTGATCTGGATCAAACCTGGAATAAACTATATAAAGAATATTTAGGAATCGAAGTTACCGATCCGGCCTTAGGAATCTTACAGGATGTTCATTGGTCAAGCGGATCTTTCGGTTACTTTCCGACTTATGCCCTAGGCAGTGCGTTCGCTGCCCAATTCTTTGACTCAATGTCTAGTAAAATAAACGTTGCGGAATTATTGCGCGATAATCATTACGATCAAATCATCGCTTGGTTAAAAGAAAACATTCATCGTTACGGTGCTTTATATCCGGCCGATAAGATCATTAAGATGTCTACCGGTAAAGAATTCGATCCGAATTATTACTTGGATTATCTTGAAGAAAAGTATACGAAACTCTATAACCTATAAGCGAACGCTTCAAACCGATTAAAATAATCATCGCATACTGATAAAGCTAAAACCGCAAGGAATTCCCTTGCGGTCTCTTTTATTTCTCGTATTTCTTGGCTACTTCCGTCAATAATTCCCGAATCGGCAGATGTTGCGGACAGGAATTCTCGCATTTCCCGCAGCCTAGACATTCCGAAGCTTTACCGTGCCCGGTAGTTAAGACCTCATAGTAGAAACCACTGTTACTGCCGAATAATTTATCGTTATTTAAACAAGCAAAGAGATCCGGAATTAAGATCTGTTGGGGACAACCAGCCGTACAATAATGACAGGCCGTACAACCGATCAGATCTAAGCCCTTGAATACTTCCCGGACTTGGGCGATCGCTTCTAATTCCGCTAGATTTAATTTCTTAAAATCTTTCATATAACCTAGATTGTCTTTCAGCTGTTCTAAGTTAGACATTCCAGAAAGAACCATATAGACTCCCGGCTGACTGGCCGCATATCTAATCGCATAGCTGGCATAACTGCCGCCATGCAGGTTATTGAAAATCTCCTGAGCTTTTAAAGGTAGTTGGGCCGTCAGACATCCGCCCTTACACGGTTCCATCACTAAGATCTTCTTGTTATATTTCAGACATAATTCATACAAGTCCCCGCTTTGAATCCCGGGGTTAGAATAATCTAAATAATTAAATTGGATCTGGACGAATTCGATACTGGGATGATCATCCAAAATTTGTTTAAGCAATTCCGGTTTATCATGGAATGAAATCCCCAAATGTTTTATCTTTCCTAGTTCTTTAAGCTTCTCCAAAACTTCGAAAGCCTGGTACTTCTGACATTTCTCATACCTAGTCTTCGTTAAAGCATGTACCAAATAATAGTCGAAGTATTCGACGCCACAAGTTTCTAACTGTAAATTGAATAATGGTTCAATCTCTTCTTTGTTCTGCCAATAATCCGCAGTCAGTTTATCCGTCAAGGTAAAACTTTCACGCGGGTATCTTTTTACTAACGCTTCCTTAACAACCTTTTCACTCTGTTGATTAAGATAAGGTTTAGCCGTATCGAAATAAGTAAAGCCGGCTTTTATAAACTCATCGACCATTTTCTTAACCAGATCCAAATCAACCGTCTTTTCATCTGCCAATAACGGTAGACGCATTAACCCAAATCCTAACTTCTTTCTATTATCATCGTTATTCATTCTCGTAATGCCTCCTTCAGTGAATTATCTTAAATACTTTATATCTATTCTACCACGCTGAATCTGAAATAGATCTTAGGTAGATAAAAATCCAAATGCCTAAATCGCACTTGGATTATTCTACTTTAATTAATTCTCCGCAGCATTCGGCTGAGGCAATTTTACTCCGCAGTTACCGCAGATTTCTTCCTGACCTTCCGGCGTTCTGACAATCTCCCCGCAAGCCGGACAGATATCGATCTTAAAGACAATTCCATCAATCGTTAAGG
Source organism: Bacillota bacterium (assembly GCA_023426935.1). Classification (GTDB taxonomy): domain Bacteria; phylum Bacillota_I; class Bacilli_A; order Erysipelotrichales; family Erysipelotrichaceae; genus RUG11872. Next base: position 2,368 of record JAEZBR010000055.1, read on the forward strand.
TCTTACCCATAAACGGTCTGATGGTTTCGGGAGCTTCAAAGCTAAGATGTTTTCCTTCGGGATCAATCGAAGCATTCTTGAAATAATTCCGCTTCACCATGATTTGGACAAAGTGTAAACATTTCCCGTAGGAATCACCGGCATTACTCGCTAATAAAGGAATCGACTTATGGGGCTCATATTCCAAC
>JAEZBR010000021.1 GCA_023426935.1 Bacillota bacterium
TAAAAGAAATCAGAGGGGGATGTTTATGACTTATAAGGACAAGGAAGATATTCTAAAGTATGTCTTTAAGAATTATCCGCTGATCAAGGATTATTACCTGAAAGAAACCGAAATCGATTATGGAACTAAACCCAGTTTAAATACCTTGATCAATCGCTCTTTAAGAAGAATCTCAAAAGAATCGCGGCGGATTATCACAAAAGAATATGTTGAAGGAGCGGATGAAGATTGGTGGTACGAATATTACAGCCGGTCTTCCTACTACCGTTTGAAGAATAAAGCCCTGGATGAGTTTATTAACCAGCTAAACGGTTAAATCTAACATTTTTACTTACTTTGATATCGTAGCTAAGCAAAAAGGTAATTGAGCGGTTTTGTTGTTTTTAACCTGAGTTGAAAATCGTAGTCTAGATAACGTTCAATAGTTTTTCGCTTAATTGGCAGGTGACGGTTTCGGTAGGGGAATGGCGTTAAGGTTTCTAGGAACTGGGATTGCCGAAACAATTATCGGCTTTGTCGGTGACTTTAAGCCCGATATTAGAAAATCAGGCCATGCAGGTTTAGGGAAAAAGACGATTGTATAAATGAGGTAATAATGTTAATATTTTAACTAAGAGGTGGAAACGTCAGATGGATAATTACGAACTATTAAAGAAGCTTTTAACTGAAAAAGTCAAGCATCCTGAAAACATTACATTAGAGGCTACCATGAAGGATCTGGGAATCGATTCTTTAGATTTAGTCGACATTATGCTCGAGGCAGAAAGTCAATTGAATATTACTTTTGAAGATGATGAACTTTTAGATTTAAAAACGGTTAGTGATGCCGTTAATTTATTGAATGCGAAAACGGGGAAGAAAGAGGAAAAATCATGTTAAAAGGAATTGCGGCTAGTAGTGGAATTGCGATTGCGAAGGCGTATAAATTAGTTACGCCGGAACTTAAAGTTAATAATGAGAAAGTAAGCGATGCCAAAGCGGAAGTTGAAAAGTTGGCAACCGCTTTAGCGAAAACGACCGAGGATATCGAAGCAATCAAGCAGCGGGCAACTAAGGCCGGCAAATTAAAAGCGGAAGAGATTGAGATTTTCGAAGCCCATCTGATGATGGCGAATGATCCGGAATTAAAGAGTCAGATCGTTAATTTAATTAACTCCGAGAATGAGAATGCGGTCAAGGCTACCGATACCGTGGCTAAGCAGATGATCACGATGTTTGAAGGTATGGACAATGAGTATTTCAAAGCTCGGGCAATCGATGTCAAAGATGTTACTTATCGGTTGATGGCGAATCTATTAGGGGTTAAAGTTCCGGATTTAGGAATGGTGGATGAAGATTCTATTATTGTAGCGGAAGACTTAACTCCTTCCGATACGGCACAGCTGAATCATTTCGCCAAAGGATTTGCGACCCAGCTAGGCGGCCGAACTTCCCATAGTGCGATTATGGCTAGATCTTTGGAGATTCCGGCGGTAGTCGGAACGGTCGGTTTATTAGACAGTGTCAAGAGTGGCGACTTAATTATTCTGGATGCATTAAAAGGTGAAATCTATATTAATCCGGAAGCGAAAGAAGTTAAAGAATATGAACAGAAAGAAAAAGAATATGCTCAATATCGGGCTGATTTAAAAGTCTTAAAAGACAAACCGAGTATTACGACCGATGGTCATAAAGTTGACATTGTCGGAAATATCGGAACCCCGAAAGATGCGGATGGCGTTCTCAATAATGGTGGTGAAGGAGTAGGCTTATATCGGACTGAGTTCCTTTATATGGATTCCCAACAGTTACCAACCGAGGATGAACAATTCGAAGCTTATAAGGAAGTCTTGGAGAAGATGGCACCCAATCCGGTCGTGGTTAGAACCTTAGATATCGGTGGCGATAAGAAGTTATCTTATTTACCGATGGATCCGGAATTGAATCCCTTCTTAGGTTACCGGGCGATTAGACTATGTCTGGATCGTCAAGATATCTTCAGAACCCAACTTAGAGCTTTAATCAGAGCGAGTTCTTATGGGAGCTTAAGAATAATGTTCCCGATGATTGCGACAATCAATGAGTTCAATCAAGCTAAAGCATTATATGAAGAAGAAAAAGCCAACTTGATTAAGGAAGGCGTTAAAGTTGCGGATAAGATTGAAGTCGGTATGATGGTCGAGATTCCGGCCAGTGCGATTTTAGCTGATCAGTTCGCGAAAGTCGCCGATTTCTTCTCAATCGGAACCAATGACTTGATCCAATACAGCATGGCTGCGGATCGGGGAAGTCAGAAAGTAAGTTATCTATATCAGCCGTTGAATCCTTCGATCTTAAGGTTAGTAAAACTGGCAATCGACGGTGCCCATTCCCAAGGTAAATGGTGTGGAATGTGCGGCGAGATGGCTGGCGATCCCATCAGTGCTCCGGTTTTATTGGGACTAGGATTGGATGAATTCTCCATGTCCGCTTCCAGTATCTTACCGGCACGAAAGATGATCAATTCCTTAAGCTTCAAGGAAATGGAAGAAGTTGCGAAGAAAGCCTTAGCTTTATCCACGATGGAAGAAGTCAAGAGCTTAGTCGAGAAATATCTGAAGTAAAAAAAGAAGGATCAGCCTCTAAACGGTTGATCCTTTTATTGTGATTTTAAGGTAAAGCTCATCTGAATCGGATTATGATTGGAATAACGATAGCGGGTATCGACGATCGTACTGGTTGCGGTAAGGTTGTCGGAAACGAAGAACCCGTCCGAAGTATATTCCAAACTATGACCTTGTTCATAAGCTTCATTGGCGACCCGGTAACTGGCTTGAGTTCTATAGTTGTCCGGAATGACTAAGTCGAAGTTTTCACCCAGAGAAGTATTCGATACTTCAATGAGATCCGAGTCTTGTTTATACTCACCGTTAAACCGGTTTATCGAGTAAGCGATATCGGCTTTGAAATCACCGCCGACGATGACATAGTTGCCTTTGTCATATTCCGCTTGCGCTAAAGCTAACACGGTATCGAATTGTTTCTGCCAGCTTTTACCGGAGTATTCCGATAGGTCAACATTCATTAAGACTAACTCATGATCGCTGCGCGAGATTGGTAGGTAACATAAGGAGATTCCGGCATCTTTCGCTCCGAACTTGCTAATGAAATTCTCGGAGATAGGAAGCTGTTTACGAATAACGGAAGTCACTTTATACTTACTGATGGTATAGGTGCCGCTATTGACAATGCCAACGGGTTTAGCCGGTGGCCAGAATTGGTACATGGTCTGATAATTGGCGGAATAGATCTTCGAATAACGCCGTAAATCCAGACCGATCAATTCAACTTCATCGAGTTTATGACTTCTGGTCGCCGCATAGTCAACACTTTGTAATAAGTACAGATCGGGATCCAATGCTTTGACATACCTTACGGCACCCGAGACATTATCATTAATAGTCTGTAAATCTGAGGTGAAGTGACCACCGGTAATCTTCTTACCATTTAGATCGGTTGCGGTATAATATTGACTGCTGAAATCGGAACTATAGATTCCCGAAGAAATATTGTAACTGACAATCTTGTATTCCTCATTGAGACGCAGATACCAAGTCCGATTACGATCGACTTTTAGTTTCGTATCTTCCTCAATCCGATTATAACTATATTGGAGAAAACCGAGATAAGAGAGTGAAGAAACGCAACATAGTACTAGCGCTAAAGTGACAAAGCCGATAACCCCGTTACGTAGGCTTCTTAGATAAGAATGCGATACGGTAGGAGTCTTTTCTTCTTGCGGAAGGGTAATGATTGTCGGCTTAAGCGCTTCGGCTTCTTTAGCCAGTTTAGCTTTCTTTTTATGCGGTTTATTGAACAGCAATCCTAAGTTATAGAAGCGACATTTTAACCAAGTTAGGAAAGGAGCGAAGATACTTTCTTTTTCCGGTTCTTCCACAGTCTCGATTTTTTCAACTTCGACCTTAAGATTCGCTTTCTGATTATGTGGCTTGATTAACCAGAGATTGAAATTTTTAAACCGGCAGGATAACCAATGCCAGAAACGGACCAAAGCTTCTTTTATGAAATCGATGGTCGGCTTAATTGCCGAATTCAGTTTCGTTAAACTTAAGACAAAATTATGGCTAAAGACTTTGCATTTACTTTTTAATGAATTCCAGATCTTTTGGTCGTTATTCTTTAACGATCCTCGATTAGCTCGGTTTGTTTTAACTTCTTGACGCCAAGCGCTAAATTTGGTTTTGATTCGCGAAATTAAACTTGGTTTAGTTTGATTAGCCTTTTTAGCTTTGACTTGTTGAGTCCAAGAGTTAATTTTAGTTCTGATTTGCGCAATAAAACTAGGCTTCGGTTCTGGTTTCTGAATCAGATGTTTTTCCAGGTTATGAAGCTTAATTTTAGGTTTTCTTTTCTTGACCTTCTTGGTCTTAGCCTTTTTAACTTTAGGCTTAGCGGATATTTTTGAATCGGTAGTTTCTTTACGCGTGGTTTTTTTTGAAGTTTTTGGCATGTTTATTTCGTGCTTCGAACCGTTTCCTTGATACTGGTCGAAGAAATACGCTTAGTGCGCGGTAAGTAGACTACTTCGCAATAAGGCTTAAGGAAGTCAAATTTACCTTTCCAGTCATCACCCATGACAAAGACATCAATCTGATATTTCTGCACATCTTTTATTTTCTGATCCCAGGATCTTTCCGGGATAACTTTATCGACATAACGGATCGCTTCCACAACTTCCTTACGTTCGGCATAAGCTAGAATGGCTTTTTTACCTTTACCCACATTAAAAGCGTCGGTAGAAACGCCAACAATTAGATAATCGCCAAGGGCTTTAGCTCTTTTTAGTAGGCGAATATGACCTTCATGCAGTAAGTCAAAGGTGCCGTAAGTGAGTACTTTTCTCATTGGGAAAAGTATACACGATAATTGGCGTGGCTACAACCTTCTAGGAGGCTGTTTGTTAAATTGTAAACAAGTAAATAATTGTGCTATATTATACATCGTGTGAGGTAAACTATGTTAAAAATCACGGGGTTGCATAAAAGCTATGGTGAAAAGGAAGTAATTCATGGAATCGACATCGCCGTTGAACCGGGCGAGATCTTTGGTTTTATCGGACCTAACGGCTCGGGAAAAACGACGACAATTAAATGTATGGTGGGAATTTTACCGTTTGACAAGGGACAGATTATCGTCAATGGTCACGATATCGCTGCCGATCCGTTGGCTGTCAAACGTTCTTTAGCTTATCTGCCGGATAATCCGGATCTCTATGAGAACTTGACCGGATTACAGTTTTTAAATTTCGTGGCTGATATTTTTGGGATTGACAGTCAGGTACGAACGGAAAAAATCGGACAACTGGCGAAAGAATTCGAAATCTATGGTTCATTGGGTGATCAGATTTCCGCTTATTCACACGGCATGAAGCAAAAATTAGCGATCGTCAGCGCTTTGATGCATGACCCGAAATTGTTAGTCTTGGATGAACCGTTTGTCGGGTTGGATCCTAAGGCAGCCTTTACTTTAAAAGAAAAAATGAAACAGCTATGTGCGAATGGTTCCTCCGTTTTCTTCTCTTCCCATGTTTTGGAAGTAGTCGAGAAACTTTGTGACCACGTGGGAATCTTAGTAAATGGTAAATTAGAAAAATATGGAGCAACGGAAGAAATAATCAAGGATCAGTCTTTGGAACAGGTCTTCCTGGAATTGGATAAATGAAAAATCTCTGGTTACTGGTAAAAGTCCAGCTACAAAACTATTTTTTACGCCCACGTAAGCGGAGGAATGGGGCGACAACTCCGGTTAATCCCTTGGTTGCCTTACTGCCATTCTTAGTCTTGATTTATGTCTCCGTCGTCTATTCTTATATGTTCATGAGTTCTTTGTCTACTGATCAGAGTTATATCGTACTCTACTTGATGGCCGGAGTCACAATTACGCTCTGTCTATTCTACGGAATCTCTTTGGCAATGGGTTCTTTATTTGCCTTCAAGGATTTCGATATGTTAATGGCTTTACCATTAAAGTCGAACATTGTCGTCTTATCTAAATTATTATCGTTCTATGTGATGGAACTGCTATATGGCTTATTTACTTTTATTCCAAGTTTAATTATCTACGGAATCAGAGTTCAAGCAGGTTTGGTTTATTATCTGTTAGGAATTATCGGAGCGTTATTCTTACCGGTGATTCCGGTTATTGTCGCCAGTTTGGTTGCGGTAGTTATCCGTAAACTGGCAGGAATGACTAAGCATCATAATCTCTGGGCTAACTTATTATCAATCGTCGCGTTTGCGGCTTTCATGATTGCAATTTTCAGTATGAACGGTTTATCGGATGCCCAAGCCGCGAATATCTTTGGACAGGTTGCGGCAATCTTAAAACTCTTCCCAAATGTTCAATGGTACTTACAGGGAATCTTAGAACCGAACATTGGTTGGTTTGCCTTATCGATTTTAATGAATGTGGTTGTTGGTGGGCTCTTTGTGTATCTATTCTCGCCAGCGATTCTCAAGATCAATGCGACGATTACCGATACTTATCATGTCAAGAATTTCAAGCTGGGGCGTTTACAGCGTAACGGGGTCGTCAAGACTTTGTTCCATAAAGAAGTAAAACGTTTCTTAGGCAACTTCATGTATATGATGAATACCGCAGTCGGTGAAATAATGTTTATCATGTTTGCGGTCTATTTAGTTTGGAATAAGGATAATTTACAGGCGATGTTATATCAGATGGGAATTGTCGATACTAATCAGGTCGTTTTATTGATTCTCGCAGCGGTCGCGACTTTTACCGGTTTAATGTGTACAATTTCCGGGGTCAGTATTTCCCTAGAGGGCAAGAATCTCTGGTTATTGAAGACCTTACCGGTTAGAACCCAGGATATTTTCCTAGCGAAGATCTTATTAGCGGAAGTCGTGGTGTTAATCCCTTCGTTAATCGGCTTGGTAATCATCGCAATTGTCTTCCAGTTTAATTGGTTATACTGGCTAATCGGAATCGGTTATCTACTGGCGATGTCCTTCTTTGTCTCCGGCGGATATTTAGTCGTTAACTTGTTATTACCGAAACTTGATTATGACCGGGACATTATCGTTATCAAACAAAGTGCGAGTACCTTTGTTTGTGTGATGGGCGGCATGGTTCTTTCACTTGGCTTATTTATCCTATATCTGTTGGTGCTGATTAAGTATATCGAACCATTTGCGTATGTACTGATCTTGTTGGGTTTCTTTTCCCTGATTGATATTATCGTTGTTTATTATTTGAATCATGGTGGGATCAAACGGTTCAACCGTTTGTATAATTAGGAGGCAAATATGAAAATCGGAATCGGAAATGATCATACGGGCGTCGAATTAAAGAAGGAAATCACCGAACATTTGCAAGCGCAGGGGTATGAAGTGATTAATTATGGTACGGACAGTACCGAAAGTTTCGATTATCCTATCGCGGGGGAGAAGGTCGCTAATGCGGTGGTAAGTAAGGAAGTCGATTTAGGGATCGCAATCTGCGGAACGGGAATCGGAATCGGCTTAGCGGCGAATAAAGTGGCGGGCATTCGCTGTGCGACATGCAGCGAACCTTATAGTGCTAAAATGGCCAGAATGCATAATAATGCGAACATGATTTCCTTCGGATCGAGGGTCGTTGGGGCAGAATTGGCGAAGATGATTGTCGATGAATGGCTGAATGCCAAGTTTATCGATGATGGTGGCCGACATTGCCGCAGAGTAGCCGAGATTATGGATATTGAGCAAAGAAATAGGGACAAGTAAACAAAAAAACAAGAATGTTTGTTAATTTTTTCTAAAATGATTGATATTTATTTGAAAGATTGTTAATATACTAGTCGGAGGGAAATAAAATGAAAAAGTTCCTAGTTATATTAGTAGTTTTGGCTTCTTTATTCACTGTTACTGCTTGCGGCGGTAGCAAAAAATCCGTTACCGTTACTGGTAAAGGCGAATCTGCAAAGTCTGATGATGGCAGTTACACCACAGCTGAAGTTACTTTAGTTGATGGCAAGTTCACTGCAGTTACCATCGATACTTTCTATGCCAAGAGTGATGCTTGGAAAAAAGAGTTAGGTGCTGACTATGGTATGAAGACCAAGAATCCGGCTGCTGTAGGTGAATGGTATGAGCAGGCTGAAGCTTTCGAAAAATGGTGTGTAGGTAAAACGGCTGATGAAGTTGCTAGTACTCCTACGGTTACCAATGACGAAGGCCATGTAGTTGCTGAAGACGCTGATTTGAAGACTGGCTGCACGATTTCTATCGACCAGTTCTTGGAAGCAGTTGCTGCTGCAGTTGCTGCTGCAAAGTAATTTAGACTAACAAAGTCAAAATTAAGAGCGATACCATTGAGTACCGCTCTTTTCTTTTTGGTCAATTTAGCGTATTATGCTACCCATGGGGCAACGATGAAAAAACTCTGGTCTTTAGCGAAATTAAACAAACACGATGTAATCTTTCTAGTCATAGTAATCATCATGGCTGGGAGTCTTTATTTCGTCCTGAACTGGATTAATTCTTTAAGTGCTGATCAAGAAAAGGTCGCAATCGTTACCTATCAGAATAAGGAAGTAATGCGGTTAGATTTAAATGTCGATGGAACTTATACCTATCAAGCGACGATGGGATTGGTTACCATCGAAGTTAAGGATCAGGCGGTAAGAGTCGAGAAGGAAACTTCACCTTATCACTATTGTTCTTTACAGGGCTGGGTCAAGAGTGCGAATACACCGATCGTTTGTTTGCCTAACGAGTTAGTTATCACCATCAAGGGTGTCGACTCGGGAAATGATGTGAACCTGCGATGAGGAAAAGTCGAGTCAATAAAATGATCACGATTGCGATGTTATTAGCCATGGCGATCATCTTACAACTAGTGGAACCGGGCTTACCTTTAGCGGTACCTGGGGTTAAGTTAGGTTTAGCGAATATTATCGGTCTGATCGCACTTTATCTCTATGGACCTAAGGAAATGATTGCCATAAACTTACTCAGAGTCTTTATGGCCGCACTATTAAGGGGTAATTTATTCGCGACAGGGTTCTGGTTAAGCTTAGGTGGGGTTATTCTTTCGACCGTCATGGTCATTATCCTCAAGAAATTTTCTAAGCTTTCAATCGTCGGACTGGCCATGGCTTCTTCGGTCTTTCATGGCTTAGGCCAGATTTTAGTTGTCAGTTATATTTATCGTTCGATTTTCCTAGCCAGTTATTTACCAGTCATGTGGTTATTGAGTATTCCGACGGGAATCTTGACAGGGATTATCTCCCGTTTAGTTATTAAAACTTTGACCAAGAAGGAGGTCTAGCATGAATTACACTTATTATCCAAAAGGGGTATGTTCCCGCAAATTTGAATTTCAATTAGAGAATGGCATTATTCAGGAAGCCAAAGTAGAAGGCGGCTGTAATGGGAATTTAAAAGGAATCTGTTCTCTGATTAAAGGAATGAGTATCGATAAAGTCATATCTTCATTTGACGGGATCAGCTGTTCCGGGAAACCGACCTCCTGTCCCGATCAGATTGCCAAAGCATTAAAGGAATATCAGAAGAAGTAAATATTTTAAGGGGGATCCATGAAAAAATTAAAATTTGTTTTTGAGGCAATGGATAAGGGGATTAAAGCTAGGTTAATCTTTTCCGTTTTAATCGTCGCCATCTATGTTATGTTGAATCTTTTGAAACCGTTATTATTCAGTTTCATTATCGATAACGTGATTGACTTACAACCGGTCAAGGGGTGGTTATTATCCTTCGCGAATTTATTCGGTGGAGTTACGCATCTTCGCGAGAATCTCTGGATCGGTTCCCTGATTGTTTTAATCGGGAGTATTTCCTACGGTCTATTTATCTTTGTCAAGGGTAAATGGAACGGGGTAATCTCGGAGACAACAGCCGCGAATATCCGGAATAAGGTATACCGTCATCTACAGCTATTGCCTTATAGTTATCACGTCAAAGCCCAAACCGGCGATTTGATTCAGCGGTGTACTTCTGACGTCGATATGGTTCGGAGATTCTTAGCCGGCCAGTTTACCGAAATGTGCTATGCCTTATTCACTTCGGTTATTGCCCTAGTCGTTTTGTTTCAACTCAATCAAAAATTAGCGTGGATTGCCTGTATCTCTTTACCTTTTATTTTCGGAATGACTTTCTTTTTTTTCGGAAGGATGCAGAGCGATTTTAAGTTAGCCGATACGGCGGAAGGAAAACTATCAGCCACAATTCAAGAAAATCTTTCAGGAATGCGGGTTGTTAAAGCGTTCAACAAAGAACGCTATGAGATCGACAAGATGGATAAGGATAATAAAACGTACCGCGATCTCAGTTTCAAGGTAAACCATAATTTAGCCTTATATTGGGGTTTGTCGGATTTTATCTGTATCGGACAAATCTTATTGGTAGCCGTCTTTGGCATCTTTGCGGCCAGAGCCGGCGAATTATCGATCGGTAATTATTTCGTCTTTATCTCTTATGAAAGTATGATCGTTTTCCCGATGCGTCAATTGGGACGGATCTTATCGAATATGGGGAAGATGTTCGTTTCGATCGGGCGGTTGCAAGAAATCATGGATGAACCGGTCGAAGATGTATTGAGCGGCGAAACGCCGAAGTTAAACGGCGATATCGTGTTTAATCATGTCTGTTTCAAATATGATGACGGAATTACGAATGTCTTAGACGATGTCAGTTTTAAAGTTAAGGCAGGCAGTACCGTTGCGATCATGGGACCGACCGGTTCCGGGAAGAGCAGCTTAGTCCATTTACTGACCAGATTATATGATTGTACCAAAGGAAATATTACGATCTCCGGAATCGATATCAAGAAGATCCAGAAACAATGGTTAAGAAAGAATGTCGGGATTGTGTTGCAGGAACCTTTCTTATTCTCCCGGACGATTATGGAGAATATTAAAATTGCCAGACCCAATGCGACTAATGAACAGATCCGGACCGCCGCAAGAATCGCGGATGTTCATGAAGTTATCGAAGAATTCGACCGCGGCTACGATACCTTAGTCGGTGAGAAAGGGGTTACCTTATCCGGCGGTCAGAAACAACGGATTGCGATTGCCCGAACCGTTATCAATGATTCACCAATCTTAATTTTCGACGATTCCTTAAGTGCGGTCGATACCGAAACCGATGCGGCCATCCGGAAAGCGTTACGGGCTCTATCCGGTAAGATGACGATGTTTATCATTACCCAAAGGATAGCCTCGGCCAGTGAAGCCGATAAGATTATTGTCTTAGAAAATAAAAAGATTACTGAAGAAGGAACCCATGAGCAGTTAATCAATAAGCCTGGTTTATATCAGAGAGTTTATGAAATCCAAACAGCTAGAAGTGAGGTCGCCTAATGAGTGAAATTAAATTTGAAGAAAAAACTTATAACACCGAATCTTTAGACTCCGGACTATGGAAGAATATTTTAAAGTTATTAGGTCCCCAGAAGAAGAATCTGATCATCCATGCCTGTATGACTTTAGTTATTGCGGGCTGCGATATTATTTTCCCGATCTTCGATAAGATTGCGATTGATTCATTCGTAACTGGAGAAGGTACTAACCAACAGTTAGTTATCTTTATTATCGCTTATGCCTTAGCAGTTGTCGTTCAAGGTTTAATCGTTTATGGCTTAATTACCAAATCCGGTCGGATCGAAACCGGTTTCTCTTATCAGCTAAGAGATCAATGTTACCGTAAATTACAGGAACTATCGTTCTCTTATTACGATAAGACCCCATTAGGTTGGTTAATGGCCCGAATGACTTCCGATATTTCTAGGCTCGCGGAAATTATGGCTTGGAGTTTGACGGATATCATTTGGGGCTTAACGGAAATGATCGGAATCACGGTTATTATGTTGGTCGTCGATTGGAAGTTAGCGTTACTAGTCTTGATGGTCGTTCCGGTATTGGCTTATTTGGCCGCTTGGTTTCAAAAGCGAATCTTAAAGAATTATCGGGAAGTTCGGAAGACTAACTCGCAGATTACCGCTAGTTTCAATGAAGGAATTACCGGTGCGAAGACGACAAAGACTTTAGTTCTGGAAGATCAGAATTATGAAGAATTCACTAAATTAACGGATAAGATGCGTCATAAGGCAATCAAAGCCGCAATCTTATCTTCCTTAGTTATGCCGGTCGTTATTTCCTTGAGTGCGATCGCCACCGGGGCGATACTCTGGTATGGCGGCAATCAGGTCATCTTAGGGGCGATGCAGTTTGGAACCTTAATGATGTTTACGCAGTATGCCACGATGTTTTTCGAACCGTTAAGACAGATTGCCAATCTTATGGCGGAAATGCAAATGGCTCAAGCTTCGGGGGAAAGAGTCTTATCGTTATTGGATGAGAAACCGAGTATTGTCGATACCCCGGAAGTCATTGAAAAATATGGCACGATCTTTAATCCTAAACCGGAGAATTATCCGGCTATTCACGGCGATATCGAGTTTAGAGATGTTACCTTTAATTATCTGCCGGATGAACCGGTCTTGGAACATTTCAACCTGAAAGTTAAGTCCGGAAGTACGATTGCTTTAGTCGGCGAGACCGGATCGGGAAAATCCACGATCGTCAATCTGTTATGCCGTTTCTATGAACCAATCTCCGGACAGATTTTGATTGACGGGATTGATTATAAAGAAAGATCGTTAGGCTGGTTGCATTCTAATTTAGGCTACGTCTTACAAACACCGCATTTATTCTCCGGTACCGTTGAAGAAAACATTCGTTACGGTAAACTAACGGCGACGGACGAAGAAGTAATTGCGGCCGCAAAATTAGTCAATGCGGATCCGTTTATCGAAAAGTTAGATCATGGTTATAAGACCGATGTCGGCGAAGGAGGAGGCAGATTATCGACCGGGGAGAAACAATTAATCTCGTTTGCGCGAGCCGTAATTGCGGATCCCAGATTATTCGTCCTAGATGAAGCAACCAGTTCCATCGATACCGAAAGTGAGAAGCTGATTCAGGATGCCATCGGTAAGTTATTGGTTAATCGAACCAGTTTCGTGGTCGCCCACCGGTTAAGTACCATTATCAATTCGGATCTCATTATCGTTATGAAAAACGGTAAAATCACCGAACAAGGCACGCATGATGAATTAATGCATGCCAAGGGTTATTATCATCAGTTATATACCAATCAGTTTGAAGAAGAATTGAATCAACGAATCATGAATAATCAGAACTGAGTGTTTATGAATCGATTGCGATAAGTGATCGATTCTTTTTAATGGAAGGTATTGCTAGATATCGGAAGGTGTTAAAGTTCTGGAAGTTAATGTATCTCTAATCTAGCTTCCGGATCGACTTTAATTAATTCTTGATTGCTGAAGTATTCATTGAGTACATTTTGGCAAGAGACCGCAATAACGCGGGCTTTCTGATTCTTTTCGACTTCGGCAAGAGAAAGATCCCAGAATTGTTTGAGACTGCTTAGATGATAACCTTGGATTCCTACGGTTAATTGGTCACTATTCTTAATTTCTTTACCTTGGTAAGAAAGTGAGGTAATTTCTTTTTGTTTACGGGAATAGATTACCTTAATTCCTTTAGATAACTGATAGAACTCGGTATGTCCGGCAAAGGCTTCATCCCGTAACATAAACTTCAGCATTTTCTTTAATTGCGCACCGGTCAGGGTCAGTTGGGTAATCTTATCATCGTAGGGGAAGATCTCCAGTAGGTCACCATAAGTGACGATGGGACCTAATTCTTCCTTACGAATACTGCCAGAGCCTAGGATCATTAAATCGACTCCGAGACTTTCCGCTAAAGCATCCGCGAATAATTTACCTAAGTCGGTTTCTTGGTTCCTTGCGGGGTGGGTATATTTCTCGGCTAATCTAGTAATTATCCGATCATACTTCGCATCGGTTTGTTTCTGATACTTATTAATTAATTTCTCCAAATCTTTGTCTAGGGGACAATTCTGCGCATTGATGGGGATTAATTTCCAAGTGTAGTCCTTTAAGGAATTCGTATCCGTATCGATAGTTAAGTCAAAACGTCCGATCTGATCGGTACCGTTGACCGCCTGAACAATCGGAATATTATTAACGACCTCCGGTTTGGATAATTTCGTATGACTATGACCGCCGATGATTAAATCGATGCCATAGCGGGGATCCAACAGGGAAGCTAGCTCCTTATCCGCATCGATCCCGATATGGGTCAGCAGAACGGTTAGATCAATGTCGGTAGTTTTATAGGCATCGCAGATTTTTCCCACTTCTTTGGAGGCGGCCGAGACATTGACGATTGAACCAATCAGTTTATCCTGCCTAGTTTGGGCTAAGACTTCTTCGGTTATGATCCCGATGAATAAAATATTCATTCCGCCGATTTTCTTAATGATATGGGACTTGAATAAACGAACCTGATTATTCTTGATATAAAGATTTGAATTGATAATGGGGAACTTCGCACATTTTTCTAAGAATAATAAATGCGAAAGTCCGTAATCGATTTCGTGATTGCCTAAGGTAACACAATCGGGAGCGAGTAAATTGATTATCTCGATCGTGGAAAGACCTTTATATTCACTATCAATCAACGAACCTCTAAACATATCGCCGGAGATTACATATAATACGTTCTTCTCTTCTTTGCGTACTTTGTTCAGGTAACCGGAAAGCCGAGAAACGCCGCCGACTAGTTTATTGTCAATTTTTTCCGCCTGAAAATCACCATGCATATCATTCGAATGCAGAAGGGTAAGCTTTTTGGTAGTGGACATAATAGTTCTTCTCCTTATTGTTTAAAACCACTCATCTGATTCAATTCTAGCATGAACAAAATAAAAAAGACCAATTAACTTAGTCTTT
This sequence comes from Bacillota bacterium, assembly GCA_023426935.1. Lineage (GTDB taxonomy): Bacteria > Bacillota_I > Bacilli_A > Erysipelotrichales > Erysipelotrichaceae > RUG11872. The sequence continues at coordinate 14,842 of JAEZBR010000021.1, forward strand.
TTTAATGTGTTTGATGGCGACATCTAAGCCGTCAACGGCGATCCAGGTCAGATATTTTTTCAACAATAAAGCTGTATTCAATTCCATGCAGTATTGATCGGTACCCTTTAGGAAATATTGCAGGGGGCAATCATCGGTATAGGCATCTTTAAGATAAGTCTGGGAAGCAGCGACTCTATCGGCAACCATTTCCTTAACAATCTTTTTAGGAACGCGATAGAAGATAATCTGATCGCCTTTTTTATCCATCCAATATTCCCAATGGTGTTTATTATGTCCTTTATGATGTAACCAGCCTTCCGAATAACCTAAGGCTTCTTTTTCTTTTTCGATGGGGGAACGGTTTCCTTGCCAATACTTAACTCCGGAATTAAACTCCGTCGGAGAGTACTTTGAAAGATCGTGGGCTAAGCCTTGCTTATATAGTCC
>JAEZBR010000071.1 GCA_023426935.1 Bacillota bacterium
TTACGGGCAGTAGACGATAGAAATGCAAGTGACGAGCCGTATAAAAGCGCCTGTTAGGGCGCGGCCAGTATTAGAGCCTTATAGGCGCATATGAAAAACCACCAGCTAAGCTGGTGGATATTTATTATGAGGGGAAGATGTATTTTGATCAGGTATTTGTATCTAATCTAACGCTAAAAAAGCGTAAAGAAATAATTCGCAATAGAATTAATTATTTGTTTCAGAACTATGCTTTGATTGAAGACTGGACCGTAATGGATAACTTATTACTAGCGATGTATTATACCAAGTTAAAAAAAGCGGAGAAAGAGAACCAGATTAATCAAGCTTTGTCAGAGTTAAGAATCTTGCCCATAAAAGAACAGAAAGTTTATAGTTTGTCCGGGGGCGAACAACAGCGTGTCGCTTTAGCTAGGGTATTATTAAAGCCAGCGCATCTCGTTCTGTGTGATGAGCCAACTGGTAATTTAGATCTAATTAATAGGGATATCGTATTAGACAATTTAAAAAAGTTAAATATCGAAGGAAAGACGGTAATTATTGTTACCCACGATGAAGAAGTCGCTTCAATCTGTCAAAGAAGAATAAATATTACTCGACCGTTAACGTAATCTGATAACGCTGATTGGTGACCAATTTTAAGGTATAGGTTTTGCCATTATAAGTTACTGGTTCTGGTAAGCTACGACAGAAGACATCGGTTAATTCGCCATAATCCGATAAACCATTCGCAGAAGTTGTTTTAACATAGATGTTATAAGTTCCTGGTCCTAACTTTGTTAAATCGAGGGAAGCGTGATACCAAGCTCTAGTTTTATCATAGCCATCATTTACTCTTAAGACGATTGCATAATCACCGGTAGTAATCGAACCAACATCATAACTGGTTCTTTCGTAGGTAGAAGTATTCTCGAAGATAATGGTCCGGGAAACACTGCCGGAGGCAGAATAATCGCCATTCACATTATAGGCAGAACCTTTAATATCGAGTAAGCCGGCATTTAGGGACAGCTTTGAGTATTCAATAAAAGCATTATCGATTGTAGGTTTGGTTTCGGTAGTTATTAAGCCCTGAGTGCGGATAAACACTTCTAGAGGCATCTTTTTCAATAAGAAATTAGTGCGGAACTCGATACCTGTCCCGGCCGAATTAGTGAATCGCTGGGCGATATTCTTGGAATAGGTATTAGTTAACCCTTGGGTGGTGTAATAAGTAGCATTCTTTGCGATTAAAGTTACTTGATAGTTTCCGTTAGGAATGTTGTTGAAATCGAGATCTCCTTGGAACCAAGCTCCGGAATAATCGTAGCTATTGTTCGGGATTGCATTGATATCGTAAGGATATTCCGAAGAATCGGTCCAACGTTGTAATGCGATAGTATAATTCTGATTGGTATTTTCATCAGTTAAAACTAATTCATAGGCGAAGTTCTCGGAGGCTGAATTATTAATTCCCTCAATTGCGAGAAGACCGCGGATTTTTACCGAAGTACCATCAGTATTGAGTTTCAGTGAATCCAGATCATAGATATTTTCTTTATAAATCAAGTCGGAAATATTAGGTAAGTCACCTGGAACTTCCGGAACAGATGGCGTGGGTCCGGTATGAGCGATGGCATTATGGAAACCAGAAGCTAAGGTATAACCGATCGTACCATAAACTAAATCGGCAGATACTTTATACCAAACGGTGTCACCTGAAGTTATCGTATCGATTATCGTGATAGCTTCATTGTTGTAGGTTACTTTTCCAACGGTGGAACTAGAAGTATCCATCGAGGAATAAATATAACTTGGCAAGGCGTCGTGTGCTGCTTGGTACTTTATCGCATAAGAAGCGGTAAGTTCCGTAACTTGACTAGCCAAAATCCAGCCGGTGTTGCCGGTACTTAGATCGTAAATGATTTTATAGGAATAATCGGCGCTATTAGTATAAGCTCTCTCCTTAGCGGTCAAATAAACGCCGGAAGCTAAGGTAACATTTTTACTCGTCGACAAATAAGCATCCGTATATACCGTTAAGGATTGATTGGTTTTAAGTGGATAATATTCACTGAGATATTCAACTCTAATCAAATTGTTAGTCAGATTATTTTTCGGAGTAGTATAAGCGACCGAAGGATTGGTGATGGTAATATCACTTTTTTTGACATAGCGGATATTATTTTCGAAATCATATGTGGAAGTGAATCCGTTATTTGACCAATCATACGCAACTTCCGGTGAAACATCAGCCATGACAGTATAATAATCACCACTTTCACCGGTAATTAAAACTGCTGAACCTTCTAGGTCATGTGTTACTCCGCCATAATAATAGGGAAATTTAGTATCACCGGGATTATTGTAAGCGCGCACTTTGGCACTATTGGTCACTCCGATGACATAAGAATTGTAATCTTTATAACCATTAGCTTGATCGAATTGATAATAATGAGCCGCAGCTTTTTCGCCCCAGTAAGGATCGGAGGCATATTTAACATTTACACCGCCTTGTTTATTTCCTAAATAAGCGCCGTTGTAATAATATCGATCATTAGCACAATCAAGGTAGTTATACGATAATAATTTTGCCATATCTTTGGCGGAAGAAATTACGGAATTATAGTTTTTAGCCGAATCGGTTGAGGAATCATAGGCACCCATTCCGAAAAGATTCTGTTTAACGATTGAAATGAAACTTCTACCCCAACCAGTCTCATTAATACTGATGGAAAGTAACAGTAGCGGATTAATACCGTATTCCTGAGCGGCTTGAATTAAATAAGATCCGGCACCATAGAGAATTGATTCGCCTTCTTTAGGGAAGACACCTAAGCCTAAACCACCTTCGTTCGCATAGCTTTTGCTGTAGTAGGTATAAGCTAAATTAGTGATATTCATTCCTTTCAGATAATTGTCGATATCCGCGGCGGTGTAATTAGTTGCGGAATGGAAGGGTAAGAATTGATAGTAGTTATACCAAGGAACATTATTGATGGCATGGTCAAAAATGCCCTGATTTAGATCGTCAATCATGGTAAGATAGTTTTCATAGAAGTAATGACCATCCGCTGAATAATAGGTCTTACCGGACACAATGTAATCAGGGGCGACCCCGATGGTTAAAGAAGACTGACCCGAACTAGTTCTAAAATAATGTTTTAAGCTTCCATTGTCGGTTCGAACATAAACATTCTGTGGCGCGGAGACGGAAATAGGAATTATATTATATTGAGTTAAGCCGCCACGTGATTTATTGACTGTAGATTTTAGACCGGATATATAGGTTATTGCGTTATCTGGCGAACTTCCGGTTATAAGATAAACGCCTTCCGAACCATAGTAGCCGTTGAAGTAATCGCTTTTGGAAGCAATCGAACCATCTTTATATACCGCGTTGGCATAGGAGTTTTTACTTACACTGCCAACGGAAGTAAAATCTAGGGTTGCATATTTGGAAGCGACAATCGTATCCGCATTAAACACACTAGCGACTGAAGAAGCCGATGAAGTCTGTTGATTCATTAAAGTAACTCCGCCGTCATAAGAATCAACGCAAGAGATTTTAGTAACGGAAGAATCTGAATTTACCATTCCAACCCAGTATCCGGGACATTGAGCATCATATGCTTTTACTTCTGAAGCAGAGGTTATAGTAAAAATAGTTAAGGTTATTAAGAATGTTAGTAAACCGACACTAAATTTACGTATCAAAAAACCCGCCTCCTTAGGCAAGTTAATTATACCTTATCTGGCTAGTTATTTCACAGGGTGGGTTGGATACGCGAATTAGTTATTTCTTAATTTTTTAAAGAAGACATAATTCGCTAAAACAATCGTAATTATTGAATAAACCAAAATGACTAAGATATTTATTAAAAGACCGGAACCGGTGTGGTTAAGAACGGTTTTTAATAATTCGACACAATGATAGAAAGGCAAAGCTTTACAGATATATCCAAAGACTTTTCCAACTAGATCCAAAGAAAAATACATTCCGGAAGTAAAGGCCACTAATTGAACAACAACACTGCTGATGCCGGAAGCACTTTTCTCATTTCCAAAACAACCAATCAAAATTCCTAAGGCGATAAAGAAGAGAGAAAGGATTAAAGCGGTTATTACGGTAAAAATAAAGTTGATATTGAAAGAAAGTCCGTTAAATAGGGCGACAGTGAAGAATAAAACATTCTGAATTAGGACCAATGGAAGTAAAGCTAGAGTATAACCTAGAATATAATCCAATGAACGCATCGGAGAAATGGCTAGACGGGTAAGTAAGGAACAGTTACGATCCTTTGCGACTAAAGTTGAGGTAAACATCGTAATGAAAGTCAGACCGAAAATAATAATTCCCGGGGTGAAGTTTTCGATGTTATAAGCATCGGCCGGAATCTTAAACTGCTGGAAAATGAATAGTAGAAAGGTTGGAAGAATCATTGCGAACACTAAGCTTAACGGATCGCGAATTAATTCTTTGAAATTTCTTCGCGCAAAATTTAGAGCTTTCATTGCTTCTCCTCCATTACTAATTTGACGAAGGCATCTTCCAGCTTCGTGGTGTTAGTTTGTTGTAATAATTCGGAAACGGTTCCCTGCGTGATTAATCTACCGTGAGTTATGATTCCAACCTGATCGGCTAGCTCTTCAGCCTCTTCCATGTAATGCGTTGTTAAAATTATTAACATTTCTTTCTTTAAACTCTCAATCACGTTCCATAATTCTTTGCGGGCAATAACATCCAAACCTAATGTCGGTTCATCAAGGAATAAAATTTTCGGTTGGTTGATTAAGGATAAGGCGATGGATAGCTTTCGTTGCCATCCGCCAGAAAGAGTGGCCGCTTTTTGTTTCAGTACTTCGTCTAAATGAAAAACTTCGATTAAATGATTGATTCGCGCTTTATCTTGGATTCCATAGACACCAGCCATGAATTCTAAGTTTTCCTTAACGGAAAGATTTGCGGCAATTGCTGTTTCTTGCGGTGAGAGATTGATAAAGTTACGAATAACTTGCGTATCATTAGGCAGGGAATAATTATCATAATAAATATTTCCTGAAGTGGGAGTAATCAAAGTCGATAACATTTTGATGGTGGTAGTCTTACCGGCACCGTTAGTCCCGAGCAATGCGAATAAACTGTCATCGTTCAAGGTCAGATTCAGATCATTAACGGCTGTTAGGCTTTTATACTTCTTAGTTAAGTGTTCAGTTCTAATCATCATTCTTACCATTAAGGATCTTCGAGGTGACATCATCTAAAGTATCGGATTTTACGATTGCCATTCCTCTTTTCTTATCACAGAGAACAACTAAAGTATCTCCAGGATTTATTCCAAACATAGCCCGCGCTTCTTTAGGAATTACTATCTGTCCTTTTTCTCCTACCCGACAGACTCCGATATAACGATTTTTGGTCATCTTTACCTCCGGTATGAACATTCATACATTTCATACAAATTATACAACTATTAGTATTTGTATGCAAAAAAAGCAAGACTTTCGCTTTTTTTTGGTTTGATATCTCAATAAGGCTTTGCTTGCGAGTAGCAAAGCGATAAACTTTGACCTAAATATTGAGACTCTGAAACGTTACTATCCTAAAGGCAATTAGAATAATGCTTATTAGATATTGAATGCTTTATGATCAAAAACGGGTGTTATATCGTAATAATTTTGCATTGACGATAGGGAAACCAGCGTTGTATAATCTATAGGCAATTGCTGGTAACACGGTAAAAAAAGAAATCGGAGGTGCAGTTATGTACGGACAGAGAACGTATACCCCTAGCAAGAGGAAATATCAAAAACGTCATGGATTCAGAGCTCGGATGGCAACAGTCGGTGGACGCAAAGTGCTGGCTCGTCGTAGAGCAAGAGGAAGAAAGAAGCTTTCTGCATAAAGTCACCGCAAGGTGGCTTTTTCTTTAAATCAATGAAGAAAGCGCGTCGGATTACTCGAAATGAAGAATTTCAAGATATTATTAAGAAAGCACCTAAACTAACTACCTCGACATTTATGATCTTCTATCGGCCAAAACTGAAAGCTGAAAATCGGATTGGCATCTCGGTATCTAAAAAGAGTGGGATTGCCGTTCGTAGGAACTTGATCAAAAGGCAGGTAAGAATGATGGTAGATGAGGTAGGTGCTTTAGGCTTAGGAACGGATTTATTAATAATCGTTCGTAAAGGTTATGATCCCAGCAATTATGACGCCAACAAAAAAGTGTTGGAAAGCCTAGTTAAAACAGTTAAAATTAAGGAAGTCAGTTAAAAAAGGAGACTATTGATGAAAAAAAGACGCATAAACAAGAAACTAGTACTAATCATTGTAGTATTAGTCTTGTTAACTCTAGCCGGATGCCAATCAAATACTAATTCCGACGGTACTATTAAAGCGGAAAAGATTATTTACTTAACCACAAGTTGGGGAAGCATCTGGGAATCAGACGGATTGTTTACATTTATCTTCGTATATCCTCTAGCCCAATGCATTAACTTCCTAGCACAGTATGTGGATATCATCTTAGCAATCACGTTTACGACCATTATCCTTAACGTTCTATTGTTAAGTGCTTCGATTAAATCGACGATAGCTTCGCAAAAGATGCAGATGATGCAGCCTGAATTAGCGAAAATTCAGGAAAAGTATAAAGATCGTTCCGATGAAACCGCCAAGATGGCTCAGGCTACCGAAATGCAGAATCTGTATAAGAAGAATAACATTAATCCGTTATCTTCCATGTTGGTTCCGTTCTTACAGTTACCAATTCTAATTTCTATGTATTATGCGGTTCAAAGAGCGAATGCCGTGGTTACCGGCTCCGTGTTCGGAATGGAATTAACTACGACGCCATGGGCAGCCTTTAAATTAGGCGGTTCCGGTTATATCCTATTCGCTATCTATATTTTGATGGGTGTGGCTCAGTTTGGTTCTTCCAAAATTACTCAATGGTTATCCAAGAAGAAAGAAAAAGAAAATCACTCAATCAAACAATATGACAAGCCAGCTTCAACTCAAGGTTCGATGAACATGATGATGTATGGTATGTTGGTTCTAATCATGGTTATGGCTATTAACTGGCCGACCGCAATGTCACTATATTGGTTGATTTCGTCAGTAGTTAATATCTTAAAGACGATTTTTATCCAGAAGAGGTATATTGATAATGCCAAGGCTTGAAGGAAAGAATATTGAGGAAATCGTCAATCAATACGCAGCGGAAAAAGGTGTTGATAAGGGAGAAATCAGTTATAACATTGTCGAAGAGAAAAAAGGCATTTTAGGAATTGGCAATAAAGTAACGGCTGATGTCTACTGCAGTGAAGATATTAAGCAATTTCTGAGCGATTATGTTAATGAATTTTTCAAAGGTTTGGAAGTTGAAGTAGATGTTAAGGTTGAGAAGGAAAATGATTTATATAAAGTAATTCTCAATGCCGATAACAATGCAATCCTAATTGGACGCAATGGTTCAACCTTACAGGCTTTGAATGTTGTAGTTAAAGGAGCTTGTTCTAATACCTTCAAACGCAAGGTCAATGTCCTAGTTGATATCAACAACTACAAGGAACAAAAGTATGAAAAGGTTGAAATGATGGCACTAAGGGTTGCGAAAACCGTTCAACGCTCCAAAGTATCCGCATTGTTAGATCCGATGCCTAACGATGAAAGAAAAATCGTTCATCAGTATTTAAGCAATATGGAACATATCCGTACCGCTTCCGAAGGGGATGGATATGAAAGAAGAGTTAGAATCATCTATGATCCGGAAGTAAAATCTGAAAACAACGAGGATCTAAACAAAGATTAAGCAATAAAGCTGGAGGATAACTTCAGCTTTTTAAATATTTTAAAGCGAAAATTGGATTTCTAATGTAAAAACAATCGAAGGTTATAAAGGCGCGTAACATAGTTTAATCTAGTACTTTTAATTGAGAGAGTGTACAATTAGAATGTTAAAAATTAGAGGAAGGAAGTCTTACGGATATGAAGATCGGATTCTGGGAGATAGTAGTCATTTTAGTTGTAGCGCTTTTGATTATCGGACCGGATAAGTTACCAGAATATATGAAATCACTTGGTAAAGGCTTGAAATCTTTACAAAAGGCTACTAGTAAAATGAATGATGAAGTACAGGAAAATATTGTTGAACCTTTAAATGAAGCTCAGAAGCCGTTAAAAGAAGCGATGAAACCGCTTCAGGATACCGCAGATCAGATCAACAAGAATTTAGATGTAGTAAATCATCCTTTTGATAAGAAAACAGCAACGAAAGATTATTGGGTCTGTCCTAAATGTGGGGCTGAAGCAACTGGTAACTTTTGCAATAATTGCGGAACCTCTAAACCGATAGTAAATACTAAATCGACGACCGAAAAAAATACGGTCGAAGAAGCTGAATCAGAAAGAAAAGAAGGAACTAACAAATGAAAATCGGCGTTTCTGAATTACTAATTATTCTAGTCATTGTAGTCTTATTGTTTGGACCTACTCAGATTCCGAAGTTGATGAAGATGATTGGAAAAGGTACCAAGAGTTTTAAAGAAGGTTTGAATTCCGAGGATTCTGACGAAGAGAAAAAGACGGAAGAAAAAAGTACTAAGGATAAAACAGATAAAGAGTAGCTTTAATGGCAGTTAAAAAAACAACGGTAAAGGAAAAAGCTGCGGACGGGGGAGAGATGACCGTACGCGGTCATTTGAAGGAACTTAGAAATCGGCTCATTATATGTATACTAGTTTTTATTGTGGGATTTATAATCTGTTTTTACTTTGCTGGCAATCTAATAAAGATTTTGACGGATATGGGCACGCAATATGGTTACGAATATGTTTATCTGGCGCCGCAGGAATTACTGATGGAGTATTTTAATGTTGGTTTAATCGGTGGCCTTATTTTGGATATTCCGGTCATCGCAACAGAGATATATCAATTCAGTGTCCCTGCCTTAGATAAAAAAGGTCGTAGCGCTTTTTTTTGGACTTTAGTTTTCGGTGGTGTTTGTTTCATTATCGGGATTTTATTTGCGTACTTCATCACCGTTCCGTTTATGTTGCACTTCCTGATTTCTTTCAGTGGTCAAACGACGATTAAAGCTTCAATCAGTATTCAACAATTTTTAAGTTTTATCATTACCGTCTTTATTATCTTCGGTTGTATTTTTGAGATGCCGGTAGTTTCGGTATTGTTGGCGCGACTTGGAATCTTGAAACCGGAATGGTTGAAGAAGGGGCGAAAGGTCGCAATCGTATTGATTTTTATCGTAGCCGCAATCATTACCCCTCCGGATGTGTCATCGCAGATTTTAGTGGCGATTCCGATGATTGTTTTATATGAGTTAAGTATTTGGCTTACTAGTATGCTATATAAGAAAAAGACCGAAGTAAACGAAGAATAAAAAGATATTTGTTAATTTGTTAGCAAAAACTGCTCGGTGGTTAGAAAAAAGGACTATAATTGACATTAGGAACTATTCCACTAAGGGGGTATATAGTATATGGATAAGAAGATTTCTAGAAAAGATTTTATGAAGGGAATTGGGGCCGGAGCTGTTAGTGTTGCGGTCGTTGGATCGTTGGCTGGTTGCGGCACTTCTAAATCAAATACGGCAGTTGCTACCGTAGCACCTACCTATCCGTTTGAATGGCATGAATTGGATACGACTAAGGCTCAGGATCGGGCTTACAAAGCATTCTATAATTTAGGCGGATGTGCTAGATCGGTGTTTGATAGTATCGTTGGACAGATGGCTGATGATTATGGATATCCATATAACCAGATTCCTTCGCAAATGTATCATAACGGTCATGCTGGATATACGGCCGGTTCATTATGCGGAACTTTAGGCGGAGCGACCGGCGTTATCGGTTTATTCGTTGATACGGATAAGCAGGATGAAGTCGTTAAGAAGTTAGAAAGTTGGTATAGCACCACGCAATTACCGATTTATCAACCAGAAAATACGGTTATTCAGACCGTTAGTAACAGCGTTGATTGTAAAGATTCCTTAGGCGTTTGGATGACGGCGGCTAATGTTACCGATCGTAAAGATCCGTTACGTCAATCCAGATGTGCAGGTTTATGCGCTGATGTTGCGAAAAAGACAATTGAATTGATTAATGTTTATAAAGGATTGGCTACGGAAGAAGAAACAACCACCGAGAAAACCTTAGCGGATAACGAATATGTCGGAACCGGTAAAGGTATGAATGGCGATGTTAAAGTCAAAGTAACCATGGATGGCGGAAAGATCTCTAAAGTCGAAGTAATCGAACAGAGTGAAACCACCGGTATCGGCGATAAAGCTATTTCTCAGTTACCTGAGAAGTTTGTCGGAATGGCTTCCAGTGATGAAGTTGATGGCGTTGATGTTGTAACCGGCTCTACTATTACGAGTAACGCAATCAAAGATGCGATTAAGGACGCTTTATCTCAAGTAAAGTAAGTTAATAGTTTAAACAAATATACCTGCTGAACTACAATTCGGCAGGTTTTTATTATTGTTATGACCAATTATAGTAATCAATGATAGAATAATACCGCATGAAACTAATTGTTGGTTTAGGAAATCCGGATCGGGAATACGAGAATACTCGGCATAATACCGGGTTTTTAGTGTTAGATAAAGTCGCAAAAGAACTGAAATGTGAATTGACCATGAATAAGTTTCAAGCGCTCATCGCTTTAATTAAAGTAGACGAAGAAAAAGTGATGTTAATGAAGCCGTTGACTTATATGAATAATTCCGGCGTTGCGGTTAAAATGGCTTGTGATTTCTATAAAATTGAACCGAAAGATATTCTTGTAATTTATGATGATATGGATTTAGAGGTTGGAAGTATCCGCTTAAGAAGTAAAGGGTCTTGCGGGGGACATAACGGAATCAAATCCATAATTAATCTTCTAAATACGCAAGAGATAAAGCGAGTCCGGGTCGGGATTGGAGATCGAGGAAGAATTGAGGGACCAGATTATGTTTTAGGTAAGTTTTCTAAGGAAGAGAAAGCGAAAATCGATGGAGCGACTACCCAAGCAAGCTTAGCCGCCATACAGTTTTTACATAAACCTTTCGAGCAGGTTATGAACCAGTTTAACCGGAAGAGCGATGAATAATTTCTTAGGTTATATAAAAGAAGATAAAGCCCTAAAGGCTTTATTGAATCGAGAACCAGGCGTTTCCGGATTGAGTGACAATGCGGAAAGTTTATTGTTGGCAGCTGCTTTTCAAAAGAGCAAACATAATATCATCGTCGTTAAACCAACCTTGTTTGCGGCCCAGAACTTACAACAGCGAATCAGTTCGTTGATTGATGAAAAACCCCTTTTATTCGCGGTAGAAGAATCTTTACAGATTGAAGCGATTGCGGCGTCTCCGGAATTAGAGGCGGCCAGAATTGAGACCTTGATTGAACTGGCGAGGACGGACAAACCACAATTAGTGATTACCCATACCGGCGGAATCTTAAGATCTTTACCGGCTAAGAAACAATTCTTAGCTTCTATGATTGAGTTAAGAAAAGGTCAAACGATTGCCCGCAAAGTTTTAATTAAGAAGCTTCAGGAGAATGGATATGAATTAGTCGATCGGGTGGAAAGACCTTTGACTTATAGTTATCGGGGCGAAGTTTTGGATGTGAATACGATTCAGGAGAATAACCCGCTTAGAATTGAGTTTTTCGATGATCAGATTGATTCAATTCGCTTTTTTGACTTGGACTCACAATTAACCGTTAGTGAAGTTGAAGAGATTACAATTGCGCCGGCGACCGATTTACTATTTACAGCCCAACAGAAGGAAGAAATAAAGAATAATGTCCAGGAAAAATTAGTGATTGATCTAAAAAAACTAGACCCAGACAAACAAGCGATTTTAACCGAAACCGTTCGTCAGGATCTGGAGTATTTAGACAATTATGTCAACGAACCTTATTTATATCGTTATGTTTCTTTCTTGAGTCAAAGATATAATTTAACGGATTATTTAGATCAGCCTTTAGTCGTCTATGCGGACAAAAAGGGCTTTAAGGAACACTATCGATATCAAGCAGAAGAAAACATCAGCTATCTTCAGGACTTGTTTGGCGAAGGAAAAGCTTTATTAAAATTCGATGTTAGTTTAAGTCCGGAGACTTTGATTGATTCGGAAGATACTTATGATCTGGCTGCGTTCGAAGATTTGAAACATCCGATTCTTTCGGGTATTCAACCAGCTGATTTTCCAGAGCTGCCTTTAGATAAGGCGTTAGAACATATTGAATATTTAAGTGAACAGAATACGGTTTTATTAGCGTTAAACTCAGCCCAAGTTTCGCAAATAGTCGATAAATTAGTCGAAAAGAATATTCCTTATGAAATGATTGGAAAAAGTTTCCCGGAAAAAACCGGTATCTATATTTGGTTGAAAGATTTGCCAGAAGGATTTCGTTATCCGGAAAATCATTTAGTCGTATTGAGTGCGAAGGAATTATTCAAAGTTAAATTTAGATTTGGCAGATATACCGATAAATTTGCGAAAGGTCAAATTCTGAATGACTATGACGATTTAGCAATTGGCGATTATGTCGTTCATAATCAACATGGGATAGGTAAGTATTTAGGTATTGTCACGAAGGAATTCAACGGAATCCACCACGACTATTTAAACATTGCGTATAGTGGGGATAATGTTTTATTAGTGCCGTTGGAAAAATTTAAACTAGTTAGAAAATTTGTCGGTTCCGAAGGAATTACTCCCCGTTTAAGTAAGTTAGGCAGTAATGAATGGAAGAAGACGAAAGAGAAATTACAGGAAGATGTGGATAGAATCGCAGAGAAATTATTAAATCTCTATTTATTCCGCGAACAGGATGTCGGCTATGCGTTCAGTAAAGATGATGAACGGGAAGAAAAATTCGCGTCTGAGTTTATGTATGAATTAACGCCAGATCAAACTAAAGCGGTGCAAGAGATTAAAGAAGATATGGAAAGCAATAAACCGATGGATCGATTATTATGCGGCGATGTCGGATTCGGTAAGACGGAAGTGGCAATCAGATGTGCTTATAAAGCGGTCAAAGATCATAAACAGGTAGCGCTACTATGTCCGACAACAATCCTTTCACGCCAGCATTATCTGACCTTTACCGCGAGGTTCCAAGGCTATCCGGTAAAGATTGCGTTGATGAATCGTTTTGTCGAAGCGTCGAAACAAAAACAAATTTTAGAACAATTACGGGAAGGCAAGATTGATATTTTAATTGGAACCCACCGGTTGTTATCGGGTGATATTCAATTTAAAGATCTGGGCTTTTTGATTATCGATGAAGAACAGCGATTCGGTGTGGAAAGTAAAGAGAAAATCAAGGAATTAAGACAGGGAATTGACGTACTATCACTAAGCGCGACCCCGATTCCGCGAACGCTACAGATGTCTTTGATTGGAGTAAGATCGTTATCTCAGCTTGATACGGCTCCGAATGAAAGGATGCCGGTACAGACTTATGTGATTGAGAAGAATAACGGTATTATTAAAGAGGTTATTTCCCGGGAATTATCCCGAAACGGCCAGGTTTTTTATCTGTTTAATGATGTAATGCATATTTATGAAATGGCAAACCGGATCCGAAAATTAGTTCCGGACGCCAGAGTAGCGGTTGCCCATGGGAAAATGGCTAAGGATGAGATGGAAGACGTCATGATCAGATTTACCGATAATGAATATAATGTGTTGGTTTGCACGACAATTATTGAGAACGGAATCGATATTCCCAACGCGAACACGATGATTGTTGATCGGGCCGATACTTTCGGATTGTCGCAGCTGTATCAGATTAAGGGCAGAGTCGGTCGTTCAAATAAGATTGCCTACGCTTATTTAATGTATAACGCGAAGAAACAACTTTCGGAAGTTGCGACCAAGCGACTGAATTCGATTAAAGATTTTACCCAGTTAGGCAGTGGCTATAAAATTGCGATGCGGGATCTTTCAATTCGGGGAGCCGGGGATTTATTAGGCTCTAGGCAGGCAGGATTTATTAATACGGTGGGAATGGATATGTATGTCAGTATGTTACAGGAAGCAATCTATAACCGCAAAGGAATTCAAATGCCTAAGGAAGAAGAAGTCGTGCCCCGAGCAAGGATTGGGGTTGATGGATATATTCCTCAAGAATTTGCGCGTAAGGATTATGAGAAGATTCATCTATATCAACGAATTGAAAAAGCGGATACGACTTTTCAGCTAGATAAATTAGAAAAAGAAGTCGTGGATCGTTATGGACATAAGCCTAAAGCGGTAGAATTATTATTCGAGAAACGGCGTTTAGATATTTTAGCTGATAATCCAAAGATCCAAACGATCCGGGAATTAAATAATTATGTCGAGATCGTTTTTACCAAGGAATGGTGTTTGAATGTCGACGGTGTTCGCTTCTTTGAGACGATTTCGAAGATTTCTTTAGATATAAAAATGAAGTATCTCAAAGGTTCAATTGTACTAAGTGTTCCAAAGAAAAATGATTGGTTGATTATCGCAAATCAGATTCTAGAGAAAGTGAAAAAGTTATAAAAACCTTCTAAGTTTATTTAGAAGGTCATGGGTTTTGAGTTTTACTTCTTGCTCGTAAACATTTTGCCGACACTGTCAATTACCGATTTAGCTTGATCAGCGGTAATCTTTGCTTTAATCGTACTGATTAGAGCATTAATCTGATCGTCGGGTAAATCGATATTGAAGGTCTTCTCTAAGGTCTTTACTGGATCTTTGGTAAAAGAACTTAGCAGTTCAGGATCGTCCTGAATCTTTTTAATAATTTTTGTCGCTTCTTTTTTAATATCCATATAATTCCCCTTTCCTAGGGACATTATAACCTTAAATTCAGCCACTGTTCATACAGATTAAAAAAAACATGCTAAACTAGTAACGAGGTAAACTATGCGCTTAGACAAGTTTTTGAAAGTATCCAGAATCTTAAAAAGGAGGACGGTATCCAAGGAATTAGCGGATAACGGTCGGATTTTAGTTAACGGTCGTTTGGCGAAACCAGCTACGACAATAAAAGTTGGCGATCAAATCGAAGTTGTTTTCGGTTATCGTCATCTGACGGTAAAAGTTCTTTCAATCGAAAACGACATTCATAAGAAAGATGCGGATTCTTTATATGAAGTAATTGCGCAAAGTGATATGACCCCTAAGGAGGAAAAATGACTACTTCCAAACCTAAAAAGAAAAGAATGAAGCCAATCTTTACTTTTCTGATTTGTATCGTTTTATTAGGAGCTTCCGTATTCTTTATCTATAACACGATTAAAGAAGGCGTGACAACCTATACCTTACAGGTCGATATCAGTCAAGCGAAGAAAGAATTGGAAGCTTTAAAAGCCGAGAATGAGTCTCTAGCCGATCAGAAGGAAAAGTTACAAGATACCAACTATGTGGAAAATTATGCCCGCGGAGAGTTTATGATTACCAAGGAAGGCGAACAGGTATACCATTTACCGGCTACCGAAAATAAGTAAGCAGATATATGGTTATTTTTTCACAATTGTAATATTATTAGTACGCAAAAAGGAGAAAAAAGATGGTTAAGAAACCGGTTCTATTAGTAGTAATGGATGGCATGGGATTGAGTGATTCGGATTATGGCAATGCGGTAAAGAACGCTTATACCCCGACTTTGGATAAATTAATGGCGGATTGTCCGCATACTTCTTTGAAAGCTTCAGGGTTAGCGGTAGGATTACCGAGTGATAAGGATATGGGTAATTCCGAAGTCGGACACAATGCATTAGGCTGTGGCCAGATCTATTCGCAAGGTGCGAAGTTAGTCAATGAGTCGATTATTTCCGGGGAAATATATCAATCCGAGACCTGGAAAAAACTGGCAGCCAATGCCAAGGATCATACGATGCATTTCATCGGATTATTAAGTGATGGAAATGTTCATTCTCATATTTCACATTTAAAAGCGATGATCAAAGAATGTAAAAAAGAAGGGATTAAGCGAGTCAGAGTTCATATTCTGTTAGATGGCAGAGATACACCGGAAACTTCGGCGTTAACTTATGTCGATGATTTAGAGAATGAATTAAACGAGTTAAACGACGATAGCTTTGACGGTAAGATCGCTTCCGGTGGCGGAAGAATGGTCATTACGATGGATCGTTATGAAGCAAATTGGGATATGGTTTCCAAAGGCTGGGCAATTCATGTTGAAGGAAAAGGAAGACAATTTAGTAATGCGAGAGAAGCGATTGAGACTTATCGGAAAGAATTAAACGTTATTGACCAAGATTTACCGGGTTTCGTAATTGCTCAGAATGGTAAACCGGTCGGAACTATTGAAGATAACGATTCGGTCATTCTCTTCAATTTCAGAGGTGACAGAGCTTTAGAAATCTCCAAAGCGTTCGAACATGAGGATTTACCGCAGATTAAACGGGAAAAGTTCCCACATGTTCTCTATGCCGGAATGTTACAATACGACGGAGATTTGAAAATTCCGACAATGTTCTTAGTAAATCCGCCGAAGATCAAATATACGATGTCAGAATTATTGGTTAAGGACGGAATCAGTTCCTATGCCATTTCCGAAACTCAGAAATTTGGACATGTAACTTACTTCTGGAACGGCAACCGCTCGGAAAAATTCTCGGATACGTTAGAGACCTGGGAAGAAGTTAAATCCGATGTTGTACCGTTTGAACAGCGTCCATGGATGAAAGGTGCCGAGATTACCGATGAATTAATCAAAGCAATGCATGCCGGAAAGTATGATTTCTTAAGAACGAATTATCCTAATGGCGATATGGTCGGACATACTGGCAATTATCAAGCGACAATTATTGGTGTCGAAACGGTAGATCTTTGCTTAGGAAGACTATTAAAAGCGGCTGATGAGACTAATACGACGGTCTTAATCGTAGCGGATCATGGCAATGCGGATGAAATGTACGAAAAGAAGAAAAATCCGAATGATGCACCTAAAGCTAAGACCTCCCATACTTTGAATAAAGTTCCGTTCATCATTTATAACGGTGACGTAACAATCAAGGAAGGAGACTTCGGACTGGCGAATGTCGCAGCGACCGTAGTTAAACTATTGGGCCTAGAACCGGATTCGCATTGGTTAGAAGCTATTATTAAGTGAAAAAATTTATCTGTATCTTTCTTATCATCGGAATCTTAGCCGGATGTGATCAGAAGAGTAAACCGGAAACGATGACTTGTATTTATGAGAATCAAGAAGTCGGTAATTCTAAAGAGATTTCCTTCGTCTACGAAGATGAAAAGATCACGCAGATTACGGTCTTGATTAAAGTCGATGTATCCAGTGGTAAGCAAGGATCCTTAAAAGAAGTATTGAAGAAGATGCAGGATGCCTCGCCATATTACACCACGGTAGTGGAAGGGTTGGAATATGCCTTCACTTCCCAGAATACCTTGATTGAAGAAACGATTAAAGTCGATTTGACTAAGATAAGTCTGTACAAGTTAAAAAAATTGAATCTGTTTCCGGAAGCTTTGCTTAACGGCGATGATTCGGGATTCTCAATCAAACCGGAGGATTATCAAGCTTACTTGGAAAAAGAAGAATTCTCGGGAACTTGCGAATTAAAGTAACAACAAAAGGCTGTAAATACCTAATCATTATTCAGGCTATTTACAGCCTTTTTGTTAGCTTATTACGAGAATGTTTAGCACTGATAAAATATGTAAGCACTCCCTAAATATTCCGTTGGGAAGTATTTCGGTTCTTTATCTTTCGGGGTAATTTTTGGCAAAATTTTTGATTGCTTTAAAAGATTTATCGGAGATCACATGTTCGATTCGGCAAGCATCTTCGGTAGCCGTTTTATCATCGACGCCTAAGCGTTCCAACAGTTTCGATAGGGTGACATGACGATCATAAATCTTATTGGCTAAGGTTTTCCCTTTGGTGGTAAACGTGATATATCCGTTATCGTCGACGAGAATATAACCATCAGCTTTAAGGATTCCTACGGCTCTGGAAACACTGGGTTTGGAATAATTCATTGTTTCCGCCAGATCTAAAGAACGGACATGAGGCATTTTCTTAAATAGTAATAGAAGGGTTTCTAAATACATTTCTCCCGATTCGAATAATGGCATCGTTGAGCACCTCCATTTGTAGAATATTATATAGCGAATTAGATTAAATAATTATTGTTTGTACCATAAGCGATTCATTACTTCGCGGACTTCTTGAGCTGTTTCGGTGGTAAAGACCAGGTGAAAATTTGTAATACCCAGTGCTTTTAACGAGGGTAGATCTGTGATTCGATCAAAAGGTTTTTCAGGCAAAAGATGTTGGAAACAGTCCTTATCAAATAACAAGGGATAGGTTTCTTTATCTGATTGTAAGGAGAAACGGTGAAGTTTACATAAGCCGCAGTGTTTTTGCTGATCCTTAGATAGATAAGTATTTGGAGCACAGTACTTTGTGACCATAAGATCTTTACGGCCATAAATTCGATAAATTAGATTTGGCTCGCAATGGTAAATATCTTTATAACCTTGAATTAAAGCTCCAATCTCGGGATCGGATAGTTCCGAAGACAGTTCAACCGCGGTACAACCCAGGTCTAGGAAAAATCTGACTGCGTATTGATTAGTGATGTTTAGATAGAGGCTCGCGTATTTGCGTTTGATGAGTAAGGAAGCTTCACCAGGTTCGTTCACGTAAGCTAATTTTAGATTCGGGAACGACTGATCTTCGTTGACTCGGGGCATTTCCATTCCCAGTTCTGGATTATTAACCAAGAGGGTTGGATCAGAAGTAAACAAAGTCACCTTATAATCTTTCAGTACTTCGAATTGTTCCGCGGTTTGGAAAGAGACATGAATTGATTTAGTTGTGATGGTCTTATACTCGATGAACTTATAATCAAGTAATGTAATCTCCGGTTTCGCAATTAGACGTTGCTGCAAGCGTTCTAGAATTCTTCGACGCATATCATTGATTCTAGATACCGGTACAAAGACATTCTTCTCGGCGTCGATTTTTATCGGGGAGAAGTAGTAGGGGGTATCTTTAGTTTTTCCTAACTGGTCATACCATTCCTGCTGCGTAAGAACATGATTTTTCGCTTCTTCTAATTTAATAATATCAGACATAACTAAGACGATTGACTTGTAGGTGGCAGTCATGCGCAAGGGCATACCGACTTTCGCTTTGACTGAAAGCTCAACCGCTTCATACCTAGGGGGTAACTTATCCAAGGAAGTCAATTGTAAAGAAGAACTGGTAAGTCTAACTTCACTGCCGACTTTAACTGGTAAGTCATAATCGAACGACACTTTTTCATGAGAATTGGCGCTATTAACTAATTTACCTTTTAGATAGATCTTATTGGCGACCAGCCCTTGATCGGGTTGTCCGAGAATTCTTAAACCATCTCCTTGGTGAAGAGATTCTTGAAGAAGGATGGTTATCTGACTGGAGTTCTTCTCAACAACATGTCCTAGGAGAATTCCCTGATGATTAGGTCTTTCCGGATTCATCAGATCTAAGCCGCGGCTTGAGAAGATATGTCCGGAAGTGAAACCGCGATTAAACAGTAATGCCGCATCTTTTTGATCGGGAGTAAAGGCTTCATGATTACTGGCCGCATCGATTGCTTGTCGATATTGTTTGGTGATAAAAGCCACATATTCAGGCCGTTTCATGCGTCCTTCAATCTTCCAACAGTCTGCGGAAAGACTTAATAACGCTGAAACTCTATCGATAGTATATAAATCTTTAGGGCTTAAGAGATATTCACCGGGGGTCACGACTTGATTACCGTCCTGTAATAATTTATAGGGTAAACGACAGGGCTGAGCACAAGATCCCCGATTTCCACTGCGATTTCCGTTTTCTGAACTAAGATAGCATTGGCCGGAGTAACAAACACACAAAGCACCATAGACGAAGATCTCCGTCTCAATCGGTTCTTTTGCCAAGCTAAGAACTTGCTGATATTCGGTTTCTCTGGCTAGGACTACTCGCGTAAAGCCTAAATTCTCGAGTAACTTTACACTTTCTAAATTGTGGATATACATCTGGGTAGAAGCGTGTAATGCTAGTTGAGGAAGACGCTTTCTAAGTAACAGAGCTAAGCCAAAATCTTGAATCAGAACTCCGTCGATTCCCGCCTTAGCTAAGAATAGGGCGTCATCTAAGGCGTCGTCTAACTCCTGGGGGAGAATTATAATATTGAGGGTGGCATATACTTTAACTCCGTATTGGTGAGCGTAGTTAATTGCTTCATTAATTTGGTCACGGGAAAAATTATCGGCGTATGATCGAGCGCCGAATCTTTGTAAGCCCAAATATACCGCATCGGCACCGGCTTTAATCGCTGCTTCCAAAGCAGCTCTATTACCGGCGGGGGCTAATAACTCAGGTTTGTTCATTCTTCGCTACTAGGTCCTAAATAAACCTGCAATTCATAAGCCTGGGTAGCTTTATCATAAATATTATTCAGCAATTGGCTTTCAATAATTAGGGGATCTTTTAATTGAAGATCCTTTATGCCATAAAGCAGCTTTTCCCAACAAGCAGTCTTGCTAGCTTCGTTATAGGTAATGCAGAGATAGTTTCCGCCGGGAATGTGGGTAATTCCCTTATTTGGGGTCTGATAGTCTAAAATAATGGCTTTATAAAGGGAAACTTGTTGTACTTGGTTGTTAATAATTTTATAAATAGCGCCAGATTCGAAGGTCGTTTTTAGATTATTTTCTCTGATTGCCAGTTCGAGTTTTTCTCTTTGCTTAACGTAGCGGTTATTAACGGAAGTAGGTAAAAGCGGAGAATTCATAATATCGCGGTCGGCTATTTCCCGTTGATAAAGACTCTTGGTCTTAGTTAGATATTCGCCGGTCGCAATCTTTTCTTGGATATTCTCAATATCGACAAGGTTAAGTTTCAAATCATCAATTTGAGAAGTCATTCGAGTCGATAATACTTCTAAAAAATCTTTAAAGGTGGACATTTTATGAGAATTGATGATTTCCGACAATTCTTCTAAAGATAGATTTATTTTCTTAGCGAAACTAATGATATCGAAAATAAAAAGTTGGCTTTGATCATAATACCGATACTTAGTATCTTCGTTAACAACTCTAGGACGGCATAGTCCGATTTTGTCATAGTGACGTAAGGCATTGATTGTGAACCCCGTCATTTTAGATACTTCTCCGATTGAAAAATAAGTTCTCATAATGGTTGTAACCTCGTACTTTGAGTATAACGAACTTGGAGGGTCAATTCAACCCTAAAACACAAAATTATTACCTATGAATAGAGTTTAATACTTGCTCATAAGCAATTCTAAGATCGCCGTTTTCTAGATAAATAATACCAGTTTTCTGGAATTTAAGATCGTTGAGAAGATGAATCATTGCTTTATTATCCGGATGGGTATCGATTCGGATTGCTACACAGGATAAGCTCATTGCCAGTTTGTTTGCGTAATCGAAGAAGTATTTTGCGAGATGTTGGCCTTTATAACCGTCTTTGATGGCGATTCGGTGAATTGTTACATATGGTCCGTTAGTAAGCCAGCTTCCGTTATCTATTTTAAGGTAAGTTGGTTCTAAACCGGGGATAATGCTTGCTGTACCATAGACATTTTGGCCGTTTATCAGAACATAACTTACCTTATTTTCAATATCCACCTTGAAACTATCTTCATTCGGATAGCCGTTTTGCCATTGGTCGATACCTTGTGACTTTAAATATCTCTTCGCTTCGTCAACTATTTTCATGATTTGCGGAAGATCGTCTTTTGTACTTAACCGTACCTGCATGGGCCTTCTCTCCTTTATCCTTAGAAATATCATAGCACTTATATGTTATAATTATGACCATAGGTGAGCACAATGGAAAAAGGTAAGTTGATTGTTTTCGAAGGATGCGATGGTTCCGGAAAGACGACGGTTAGTAAAGAGATTTCAGATAGACTGTCTAAGGCCGGTTATCCGGTTATATATACCCGGGAACCTGGAGGCAGCGAGATTGCGGAAGAGATTCGTCATATCATCCTTAATCCGAAAAATACCGCCATGGATGTCCGGACTGAAGCCTTGTTATATGCTGCTTCCCGAAGACAACACTTAGTAGAGACTATTATCCCCGCCATTGACCAAGGAAAAATTGTCATTAGCGATCGTTATGTAAACAGCTCCCTAGTATATCAAGGGTACGCAAGAAAGATTGGCATTGAAAAAGTTAAGACAATCAATGATTTCGCGATTGAAGGATATTCCCCCTATCGAACAATCTACTTAGATATTGACCCCCAGGTTGGTTTAGAAAGATTAAAAGATCGAAAATATTTAGATCGCTTAGATAAAGAAGCATTAGCCTTCCACCAATTAGTTCATGAAGGCTATAAGATTGTGAATGAAACTTATAAAGATAATATCGAAATTTTCGATGCATCAAAAACAATTCCGGAAGTAGTTGAGGAAGTATATAACTATTTGGTCAAAATAATATGAATGAGAACTTCGCTCGCTATCAAACTACCGCCTATAAAATATTGGATCAGGATCTTAAACTGAATCGGATTTCGCATGCGTATTTATTTACCGGACCGGCTAATGCCAAGAAGAAAGAAGCGGCGATCTTATTCGCTCAATCTTTAGTCTGTCAAAATAAAGTAAATGAATGGGCTTGTGAGAAATGTAATGTCTGTCAAAGAATCAAGGATGGCGAATATTTAGATGTTAAGATTGTCGACGGTGCGAAAAGCACGATAAAAAAAGAAGAAATATCCAAGTTGCTTGATTATTATTCCCAGACCGCAATGGAGAAATATGGGATTAAAGTATACATAATCAATAACTTCGAGAATATGACAATCGCTTCGATGAATGCGATCTTAAAGTTTCTCGAAGAACCTAATCAGAAGATTACGGCAATCTTATGCACCGATAATATCGATCGGGTTTTACCGACGATTGTTTCCCGATGCAAACTGATTCCGTTTAAAGCCATCGGCAGTAAAGAAGTTGAAGAGAACGCAATAAAAGCAGGCTTATCACCACTGGATGCACACTTATTGGCAGGTTATCTTGATGAAGAAAAGTTGCTTAAGAAGACCAGTGAAAGCGATGCGTACCAGAGCGCATTAACGATTTGGCTAGAATACATGGAACGCAGTTTTGAAGACCGGACCAAAGGTCAGTATTATTTGGAAGCGGAAGCGTTTAAAGGGTATGAGAAGGATAAACTGAGGAATGTGTTTACTTGGTTTATAAAGATTGGTTTAATCTTCTGTATGGATATTTTGGAAAGGAATTCAAATTATGAACATCGGTATGATCGAACGATGGAAGAATTCTTAGTAGCCGGTTTTAGCGCAGAAGCGACGATGATGGTATTATTAAAGGGTCAGGATGACCTATTAGCGAAAGCGAACACTGCTTTGGTAATCGATCGCTTTGGCTATCTAATGAGTAAGGAGGATCGTATATGAGTGAGAAGAGATATCGTTTCTCCATGTTTATCAAATTTTACAACGGAGAAAAAAATTATACTTATGGTTCCGACGATGCGGGTTTTAATAAAGGTGATCAGGTCGTCGTCGAGACTTTGAAGGGTTTAGAGTTAGGTTATGTTGCGAATGAACCTTCGGAAGAAGCGATTAGCGAAGAATTCGAAATCAAACCAATCATTCGCAAAGGAACCAAACAGGATATCGAAAACTGGGAGCGCAATAAGAATGATGCAGCTACGGCGATGGTTAAATGTAAGGAAGCAATCGATAGACTGGGCTTAGGCATGAATTTGACCAGTGCGGAATATACTTTAGATAAAGGGAGACTTACCTTTACTTATGTTGCGGATGAAAGAGTCGACTTTAGAGAATTATTACATGTGCTCGCATCGACTTTCCATACCCGAATCGAACTAAGACAGATAGGTCCCCGAGATAAAGCGAAGATTGTTGGCGGAATTGGCTTATGCGGGATGCCACTATGTTGTGCCCGGTTTCAGAAAGATTTCGATGTTATTTCGATTAACATGGCCAAGAATCAGTTGCTCGCCTTAAATCCTCAGAAGTTATCCGGACAATGCGGTAAATTAATGTGTTGTCTGGCTTATGAGAACGATGCGTATAAAGAACTAAGACAAGGTTTACCCAAGATGAATGCCCCAGTCACTTATAAGGGAACAAATTATCGGGTGACTAGCATGAATGTCTTGGAGAATAGTGCAAAGTTAACCAATTCAGATAGTTATGTTGATCTGACTTTGGATGAATTAAGAACAATTTATCATCCGGCTAAGAATAACGAAACAAATAACGAAGAAGCGGAAGCTGATCATGCAAAGACAAAAGAGCTTTCAAAGTAATCAGCCAACGCTATATTTAGTGGCTACTCCCATCGGGAATCTTAGCGAGCTTTCTCCGCGGGCAATCGAGACTTTAAACCAAGTCGATGTCATTGCGGCCGAAGATACCAGAAATACGGGTACTTTACTGGCAAAATTTGCGATCAAGACTCCGATGATCACCTATCATTTATTTAATGAGGCTGACAGTGCTCAGGGAATCATCGATCTTTTAAATAAGGGTGAATCCGTCGCGATTGTTTCAGATGCCGGATATCCGTTAGTGTCGGATCCGGGGCAGACATTAGTAAATCTGACGATCCAAAATAATTTTCCGGTCGTTGTAATAAACGGACCGTCCGCCTGTTTAACGGCTTTGGTCGCCTCAGGATTACCGGTTCAACCATTTTGTTTCTACGGATTTCTCGATGCGAAAGATACCCAACGCGTTAAACAGTTAGAAAAATTAAAGAAGCATGAAGAAACTTTAATTTTCTATGAAGCTCCACATCGGATTGAAAGAATGTTGAAAGACGTTTTAATGGTGTTCGGTGACCGAAAGATTTGTATCGGGCGGGAATTAACGAAGAAGTTTGAAGAATATCTTCGCGGTAATGTTTACGAGATTTTGGAAGTAATCGGGGAATGTAAAGGTGAAATGGTCGTTGTCGTGGAAGGTTATAATCCTGAACAACAACCGGTTATTTCAATGATGGAAATGATGAATACGGTTGATGAATATATCAAAGACGGGATGACAACCTCGGAAGCGATCAAGAAAGCTGCAAAGGATTACGGTGTATCCAAGAATGAGATTTATCACCAATATTTTAGCTAAGGAGAAATTAGATGAACAAAAACTTTATTCGGGCAGAGATCAAAGATAAGGCAAAGAAAATTGTCTTCACCAAGAATTATTTTTACTTACTATCGCTAGCTTTAGTCTTCGGATTCGCCTGCGCCTTCTATTTCGGTAGCATGGTCTATTTAGACGAGGCTTCTAATGTTGCTTATGTCGATTTAACTTTATTGAATTTTACGATTTATCGGTTTTATCCCGCCCAACTTAATTTGGCTTATAAGATTATTTCGATTGGTTCAGTTGCCTGGTCAATATTTACTATTTTTATCGGAAACGTTTTGACCTATGGAATCCGTAATGCCTATTATCAAATCTCTTTAGGTAATTGGAAGTATTCAATCTTCGAGGGTTTTAAACATAATTATTGGAACATTGTAAAGACCTTATTCCTTAAGAGTTTGTATATTACCTTATGGACGTTATGCTTCATTATCCCGGGAATCATCCGACAGTATGATTATTATTTTGTGGATTATATCTTAGCGAAAGATCCGACTAGAAAATCCAGTGAAGTCTTAAAAGAAGCGAAAGAGATGGTTATGGGATATAAAGCGAATATCTTCGTGTTCGATCTGTCGTTCTTCTTATGGCTATTCCTAGGAGCAGCTTTACAGACGATTACTTTCGGACTAGGCAGAGTCTTGGTTTATCCTTATATCTTAGAATCCCAAGCGCTACTCTATTCACACTTCAATACGCATTCTCAACCAATATACGCTGAACAAGCAATTAACTAAAAACGAGGTTATTCCTCGTTTTTTTGTCCGTAAGTATCGATCTTCTGCTGGGTCTTGGGTTCGATAAGCTCCAACTTATATTGTTGAATTTTGTTATGCTTCTTAACATAGTAAGGAGAATCTTCGGGAATAATTATCTCTTTGTTAAACTTAGCCCCTAAAGATTCATAGAAAGGCAGTAAGGGGTCTTTCTTCTCACCAACAAAATATAAGTGACTCATTAAATGATTTTTGGCCACTTCAATCAGTTTATTAGTAATTTCTCTTCTTTGAGTTTCTGTTAAATTCTCGACTTCGATCCGGATATGACCACCATAGAAAGAATCGGCTTCCTGAGCCATATATAGCCGGCAGGTACCAATCTTGAGATTCGCCTTCTTTTCGATGACTTCAAAATCGTAATGTAACTGAGTTTTGTGATAGATATTCTGTTCCGATTTGCTCTTACGATATAAATAGTTGGAACTTTCTAACTCATTTTCTTTCAGTTTATAACGATTAACAGCAGAATTAAGTTGGGAGCCGATATAAGCAGTAAGAACTCCCACACTTCCGACCATTAACGTTCTTTTTAGAAAAGACTTGTGTTTAGCCATAGTTATCACCTGAACCAATTATAACATTCGTTTACAATTTTGGATATATTCGATATACTAGAGCCAGTAAAGACAGTGAAGAACAGAGTAACAAAACCGGATTTTCTTAGGAAGGAACGAAGCATTGAAAGTTCTAGACCGGAATTGTGAACATGGGTTCGGAGTTGGAATTTCGAGAAGTAGAAATTCCCGTACAGCGGCGTTAACCTTATTGAGCAGTAAACAAGGTGGTACCACGTACTAGTCAGCGTCCTTAGGGGATGCTTTTTTATTGGAGGAAACATGGAAAAGAAACCTTATTATATTTCAACCGCAATCGCTTATACTTCGGGGAAGCCGCATATCGGAAATACCTATGAAATCGTTCTGGCAGATGCAATCGCTAGGTATAAACGGTTAGAAGGCTATGATGTGTATTTTCAGACCGGAACCGATGAACATGGTCAGAAGATTCAAGAAAAGGCGGAGAAGGCCGGTATTGAACCGCAAAAATATGTTGACCAAATCTCTGGCGAAGTAAAGAAAGTCTGGGATTTGATGAATACTTCCTATGATCGTTTTATTCGGACGACCGATGAAGATCATGTTAAGGAAGTTCAGAAAATCTTTAAAAAGATGTATGACAAAGGAGATATTTATAAAGGGGAGTATGAAGGCTGGTATTGCACGGAATGTGAAGCGTTTTATACCCAATCGCAATTAGTGGATGGTAAATGTCCGGATTGTCACGGGGCAGTAAAGAAAGCCAAAGAAGAAGCATATTTCTTCAGAATGAGCAATTACGCCGATCGCTTAATGAAGTATATTGAGGATCATCCGCAGTTTATTCAACCTGAATCAAGAAAAAACGAGATGGTAAATAACTTCTTAAAACCGGGATTACAGGATCTCTGTGTTTCCCGAACTTCTTTCAGTTGGGGAATCCCCGTCGATTTCGATCCCAAACATGTTATTTATGTTTGGATTGACGCTTTAGCGAACTATATTACCGGGATTGGTTATGACGTGGATCATCCTAGCGAGAAATTTAAGAAATATTGGCCGGCTGATGTACATTTAATCGGTAAAGATATTTTGCGTTTCCATACAATCTACTGGCCAATCATGTTAATGTCCTTAGATTTACCGTTACCTAAACAGGTTTTTGGACATCCTTGGTTATTAATGAACGGTTCTAAGATGAGTAAGAGCTTAGGAAATGTGATTTACGCAGATGATTTAGTTAAAATTATGGGCGTCGATGCGGTCCGATTCTTTGTGTTGCATGAGATGCCGTTTGCGCAGGATGGAAACATTACCTGGGAATTAGTTGTTGAAAGAGTTAATACGGATTTAGCGAATACTTTGGGAAACTTAGTATCCCGAACCATCGCCATGGTAAATAAATACTTTAACGGTGTAATTGAAAAGCCAAGGGAAGTAACTGATTTAGATCAGGAATTAATATCTTTAGCGTTAAAAACCCCAAAGTTAGTTTCCGAAAAGATGGAAGAATTACGGGTCGCCGATTCAATCGATCAGATTTTAGAACTACTAAGAAGATGTAATAAATATATCGATGAAACGGAACCTTGGAAGTTAGCGAAGGATGAAGCTTCTAAACCAAGATTGAATGCGGTTCTCTATAATCTTTTGGAAGCGATCAGATTCTCGGCGGTTTTATTAAGACCTTATCTACCGGCTAGCTCCGAGAAAATCTTGCATGATCTCAATACCGATTTAGATAGTTTGGATTCCTTGAAGGAATTCGGCCAATTGCCAAGCGGTACGAAGGTTGTGGAGAAAGTCGAACCTTTATTCCAAAGATTAGATCTCAACGAAGTCATTAAACAGGCCGAAAGTTTAAGTCCGGTGAAGCCTTTAAACCAACATCAGAGTGAAATTAATATTGACGATTTTTCAAAAGTTGAACTGAGAGTCGGGACAATCTTGGAATGCGTTAAGCATCCTAAGGCGGAGAAGTTATTGATTGAAAAGATTGATATTGGGAATGAAGTACGGCAGATTGTTTCTGGGATTGCGGAAAGTTATAAGCCTGAAGAATTAGTCGGCAAGAAAGTTATTGTGGTCTGTAATTTAAAGCCGGTCGAATTAAGAGGCGTTAAATCCGAAGGAATGATTCTAGCGGGTAAGAATGATAAAGAAATTAAGGTCTTAACCCTAGATCTGCCGAACGGAACGAAAATTAGTTAAGCAATATTCATGCTTATGTGATCTTTCAAAACCGTACCGATTTTGTGAGGAAAGTTGCATTGTTGTGAACAAAACCTACTGTTAACCGTATTTTATCTAGCTAATTCGCTTTTCAGCGAAAGTTCCTGTTTTGAAACGAGAATTAAAAGAAGGGTGATAAATCTACTTTCTCATTGTGATGAGTGATTAAGATTTATCACCTTTTAATATTGCCATCTCTAAAGATATAATTATTTAGGATAAGGTAATAGACCCTTCATCAATGAAACTCCGCATTCTGTACATTAAAATAAAAAAACAAGAACTTCCAGTAAGGAATGAAAAGGAACTTTCAACAATAATTAAAGAACTTTTCTACATTTTCTTCAAAGCGGGGATAAATGATATAATACTAACCAAGAGGTAAAAGTTTAGCCCATGAAAAAGATCCTCATCGTACTTTGTCTATGCGTCATAACTTTATCCGGATGTAGTAGTTCCCAGCAGGAATATGTGAATCGATCTTTGGTTGTAGCCGGGAATGCGACATCGTACTTTCAAAATCGTAACGATAAACAATTCTATTTATTACTCGATAGTAATTTAAAGGATCGTTTAACTGAGGAAGAACTATCCTCAGAGCTAGATAACATCGTTAGAATCTACGGTAAAGTTAAAGAGATTAGCACCGACAATACCAGTTATGTGAATAAAGATAGCGAATTAGAAATTGATGTACCGGTTCGCTTTACTTCGGGTTGGATGGACTTTCAATATTCAATCAATGAGTCCGGTTCGATCACTAGTTTTAAGATCGTATCTTCGGAAATGTTAGATGAGTCGGGTTATAAAGAAACGAAGGGAACTTATGAGTTCTCTGATTACAGTGAAACCTATGTTTATACCGAACCTAAAGCTATAAATGAAAAGACCCCGATTTTGATTATGATTCATGGTAAGGATGCGTTCGATCGTAATAGTACGGTGGGGGTGAATCGGGTTTTCCGTTCTTTGGCTTATCAATTAGCGGATAATAAGATCGCCAGTGTGCGATATGATCGAATTGTATCGTCATATGAAGTCGACGATTCCAGAGAATTAATTGTTGAAGAATTACAGGCGATACTCAAAGCCCTTAAGGACGATAAGGTCTTGGAAGAACATCCAATCTATTTATTCGGTTATGGGATCGGCGGATATTTAATGCCTTATATCGCCAATCAAGTAAGCAGTGATGGTTATATCATCGCAAATGCGCCAGCGGAAAATTTAGCCCAGGGGTTCTATGATGAAAAAATATATCTGATCGATCTAGATACTTCCTATGACGATGAAGAAAAAGCGACCAAGAAGAAAGAAGCGAAAGCAACCTTAGATATCATTAATTCCTTAAATAGTCCCAGTGACTATACCCGGAAACTATTCGGATATAATAGCTCGTTCTGGCTGGAAATTAAGAACTATGATGCGTTAAGTATGGTGAAGAATATTAAGAAACCGGTGATGGTCATCGCGGGTAGTAACGATTACGAAGTAAGCACGGATGATTATAATTCTTGGGTCGAAGCCTTAAGTGATAACAAACAAGCAGATTTAAAGTTCTACAAAGATCTCGATCATTTATTCATCGTCAGACACACCCAATCTAAACCTGCGGATGCCTTAAGCGAAGGGACTTTATCTCCGGCTTTAGTTAAAGATCTAGTCGGTTTTGTCCAAGGTGAATAGGGATTGAAACAAATTTCAAAATTATTTTCTGAAACATTCTGAAAATTATTGACATTATCAACGGACAAAGTCTATTATTTTCCCATCAAAATCGGGGAGGTAAGGACGATGGAAAAGGTAATGTCAATTTTTGGGAGTGAAGTATTTAACGATGAAGCCATGCGTCAGAAACTACCTAAAGATGTTTATCTGAAATTAAAAAGTACGATTGAAGAAGGAAAACCGTTAGATAATCATATTGCCGGAGCAGTGGCGAATGCGATGAAGGACTGGGCAGTAGAAAAAGGTGCGACCCATTATACGCATTGGTTCCAACCGATGACCGGAATCACTGCCGAAAAACATGAGAGTTTTATTTCACCGGTCGGAAATTCCTCGATTATTATGGAATTCTCCGGAAAGGAATTAGTCCAAGGCGAACCAGACGCCTCTAGCTTTCCAAGCGGTGGGATGCGTTCAACTTTTGAAGCTCGAGGATATACGGCTTGGGATCCGACATCTTACGCTTTTATCAAAGATGGCGTTTTATGTATCCCGACAATCTTTTTAGCATATTCCGGGGCAAGCTTAGCTAAGAAAACCCCGTTATTAAAATCGATGGCGGAATTAAACAAACAAGCGTTGAGAGTCTTGAAGTTATTCGGTTCGAAAGCGAAAAGAGTAAGCCCAACTGTCGGAGCCGAACAAGAATACTTCTTAGTCAAGGAAGAGTTTTACCGGCAAAGGAAGGATCTGATTTTAACCGGCCGAACTTTATTCGGTTCTCCAATGGCCAAGGGTCAGGAAATGAATGACCATTATTTTACCAGTTTAGATCCAAGCGTTCAGGAGTTTATGAACGACTTAGACAACCGTTTGTGGAAGTTAGGAATCTATGCGAAGACCGAACATAAAGAAGTCGCACCGGGACAGTATGAACTGGCATGTATCTATGTGAACGCGAACTTAGCGACCGATCAGAATCAGATTGTGATGGAGATGATGCAGAAAGTTGCCAAGCAGCACCATTATGTTTGTTTGTTGCATGAGAAACCCTTTGAAGGAATTAACGGTTCTGGGAAACATAATAATTGGTCCTTGATGAGTGATACCGGAGAGAATTTACTAGAACCCGGAGATACCCCGGAAGAGAATGCACAGTTCCTAGTCTTTTTCTTAGCGGTTGTGGCGGCGGTTGACCAATACCAGGATTTACTAAGAATCTCGGTCGCTTCAGCCTCGAACGATCATCGCTTAGGTGCGAATGAAGCCCCACCGGCTATCGTTTCGATGTTTATCGGTGAAGATTTAAGTAGGGTTTTAGAAGGAATAAAGAGTGGCAAGAAAGTTCACGGTAAGAACCACAGTTATTTAAAAGTAGGTACCGATGTTTTACCGGAATTTAAACAGGATACTACCGATCGCAACCGGACTTCCCCCTTCGCTTTCACTGGCAACAAGTTTGAGTTTAGAATGTTGGGTTCCAGTTTCTCAATCTCCTGTCCTAATCAGATCTTAAATGTAATCGTCTCTGATCAGTTACAGCTGATTGCGGACAAACTAGAGAAGGCAGAAGATTTTACTACCGAACTGAATAAGCTGACCCAGGATTTAATTAATGAACATTCACGGATTATTTTCAACGGAAACGGATATGATGAGAAATGGTTAGATGAAGCTAAGAAGCGTGGCTTAGTAAACTATGCGACTTCGGCCGAAGCGATTCCTCACTATCTCGATCAAAAGAACGTCGAATTATTTAAACGACATAATATATTTACCGAGGAAGAAATGACTTCCCGAATGGAAACTTTATTGGATAATTATTCCAAGACAATCGATATTGAGGCGAAGACCTTGAAAGAATTAACCGAAAAAGAAATCTTACCGGGCGTGTTGGCTTATCAGAAAGAACTAGGTCAGTTAATTAAGTTAAAGAAAGATTACTTAGATCCCCATGCGGAGATTGTTATCTTAAAAGAAATCGATCAACTTACCGTTAAGACTTATCAAGCAGTCAAAGAGTTAGAAGAGGCGATTCATAATAACCAAGATAAAGATGAGATTTTATCCGCGAAGTATCATTGCGAAGTTATCTTACCGAAGATGGAAGCCCTAAGGAAGCCATTAGATATTTTAGAAACGAAAGTTCCCAAGAGTTTCTGGAAACTACCGACTTACGAAGATCTGTTATTCTAATTATATTTAAGAATCCTAAAATTACTCAATTCGACTTGAGTAATTTTTGCCTGAGTAATTTTCAATAGCATTTAATGATACAATAGGAAACGAAAGAAAGCTGAGAAAGATATGCAGGTAGATGCAGTAGTAATCGGAGCGGGACATGCCGGATGTGAGGCGGCTTTAGCGTTGGCGAAGCGTAATCATTCCGTAGTCGCAGCCGTAATGAATATGGAATATGTTGCTTCAATGCCTTGCAATCCTTCCATCGGCGGACCGGCTAAAGGGGTCGTGGTTAGAGAAATCGATTCATTAGGCGGCATGATGGGTAAAATCGCGGATAAGACCGCCTTACAATATAAGATGTTAAACGGTTCGAAAGGGCCGGGAGTTCGTTGTATCCGGGAACAGTCCGATAAAATTGAGTATCGCCATACCATGCGCCAGTTATTACTGGATACGCCGAATATTACCGTCAAAGAAGGCGTAGCGGAACAATTAGTCATCGAAGATAATAAAGTTAAAGGCGTTAAGTTCGAAGACGGTGAATTTATTGCGTGTAAAGTCATTATCTTAACGACCGGGACTTATTTAAGCTCGAAAGTTATGGTCTCTGATCAAGTAACCATCAGTGGGCCGGAAGATCAGAAAACAACTTTTAAATTAGGCGATTCGATTCGGGACTTAGGCTTGGCAACGATTCGCTTAAAGACCGGAACCCCACCCAGAGTCAAGACAAGTTCCATTGATTTTAGTAACCTAGCACCCCAACCAGGAAATATTACCGATGAAGGCTTCAGTTATGAAACCAAATTAAACTGCCCGATTGAGAAACAGGCTTTATGTTATCTAACTTACACCACGGCCGAAACACATAAATTGATTAGAGATAATTTAAAGAAGTCGAGTATGTACTCGGGAATTGTTAAGGGTGTGGGACCGCGATACTGTCCGTCAATCGAAGATAAGATCGTTAGATTTTCCGATAAACCTAGGCACCAATTATTCTTAGAACCGGAAAGTAAGTCTTTAGATACGACCTATGTTCAGGGTTTTTCGACTTCGATGCCTCATGAGATTCAGGAAAAGATGGTTCATTCGGTACCGGGATTAGAGAAAGCGGAAATTGAGAAATGGTCTTATGCGATTGAGTACGATGCCGTCGATCCGTTACAACTGAAATATAATCTCGAAACGAAAACGATAAACGGTTTATTCTGTGCTGGGCAGACCAATGGGACTAGCGGCTACGAAGAAGCGGCCGGACAAGGTTTGATGGCTGGGATTAATGCGGCTAATTACTTAGAACATAAACCGGCATTAATTCTTCATCGTGATGAAGCTTACATCGGGGTTTTGATTGACGATCTAGTTACTAAGGGAACCAAAGAACCTTATCGGTTGATGACCTCCAGAGCGGAATATCGCTTATTAATCAGACATGATAATGCGGATCAGCGATTAACTGATTATGGCTATAACGAGGGATTGATTTCGGAAGAACGATATCACTTATTCCAGAATAAGATGAATGAATTAAGTAAAGCTAAGAAATTATTGAAAGAAACTAAAATATCCGGGAATAAAGAACTGAATGATTATTTAGTCTCTAAAGAATATTTACCGATAAACGGCAGTGAATCGTTGGAAGAACTGACGAAACGGCCGAATATCGAATTAAGTAAATTGTTGGAAATCGGCAAAATCCCGATGGATCCGGCGATTATTAAACAAGCGGAGATTGAGACTTGTTATGCCGGGTATATTGAGAAAGAAAAACGGGAAGCGAGCCATTTAAAACAACTGGAGAAATTAAAGTTACCGAATGATTGGGATTATTCGACTTTCGATCAGTTATCGTTAGAAGCCAGACAGAAACTCAATGCGGTTCATCCGGTCGATATCGGACAAGCTAGCCGAATCTCCGGGGTCGATCCCACGGATATTGCGATCTTAGTGATGGAACTGAAACAAAAACACTAAAATATCTTATAATAGGTTTATCAGTGAGGCAGATTTATGAATGAAATCGGAATTTATATTCTAGAGAATTTCACGACAATCTGTCTAGCGATTGGGCTAGCTATTTTAGCGGTGGCAAATAATAATCTCGATAATAAGACTAACCGTTCGTTTGTGTTATTTACAATTGTCGTTTTAATGCTAGTCGCGGCGGATATTACCGATCATTATTTAGCCGGATTTGATGAAGTTAATAATCTAAGATATCTTTTTTCCGCTTTGGGCTATACCTTACGACCGGCAGCAATCGTCATTTTGATTGAAATTCTGTTACGAAGAAGAAAGTCAATATTCATTCTCTGGATACCGATCATTATTCTCGGATTGATCGCTTTTACCAGTTACTTTACCCATTTAATGTTCTGGTTTTTGCCGACTAATCAATTCATACAGGGATATTTGTGTTATCTTCCGCATTTTGTCAGTATAGTTTACTTAATTATCTTAGTAATTATGACGATCAAGATACACCGACATATCTCGGCAGGCGAAATTTTCGTTGTCTTATACAGTGCATGCATCTGTGTTTTGGCGATGTTACTGGAAAGTATCTTATCGGATTATAAATTCTTATTGACCGGGGCGATGATCACTTCCTGTGCTTTATATTATGTGGTTTTATATATCGAGACTTATCGTAGAGATTTATTGACCGGATTAATGAACCGCAGAAGTTTCTATGGGGATGCGAAAAGAATGCAGAATAAGGCTTTGACCGTCATTTCAATTGATTTAAACGGACTTAAAGATATCAATGATAACCAAGGACATAAGATGGGCGATGTTGCTTTACAGCAGATGGCCAAGGCGATGGAAGTTGAAAGCGGAAGAAAATTCTCGACTTATCGGGTCGGTGGCGATGAATTCATGTGCTTAGGAAAAGGAAAAAATGAAGAGCACACGAAAAAATATATTAAGGAAATGACGAAATCATTGAAGGAAAATAATCTAATGGCGTCTTTTGGGTATGCGTTCTATCAAGCGGGCAATAATTTCGACGAGATCTGTAATAAAGCCGATAAACAGATGTATAAAGATAAAATGCAGTATAAACACCGCAGTAGTTCCCGGGAAGATAATTAAAAGGTATAATTAAGTTATGAAAAAACTACTCACAATTCTATTGGTACTGTCATTAGTTGGGTGTTCCAACGGATTTACTAAAGTCAATATCAATAACAGCGAATCATCCAAAACGCATGCAATCTGGTTCTCTTTCTTAGAGTATGAACAGATGTTAACGGGAAGAAGCGAGGCTGAATTTACAACGGCGGTTCAGACGATGATGAGTAATTTAGAATCGCTGGGAATCAATAAGATCTATGCACATGCCTCATCTTATACAGATGCCTTCTATAAATCCAGTTATTATCCCTGGAGTAAATACTGCAGTGGAATTTTGGATGAAGCTCCCGGCTTCGATCCATTAGCGATCATTATCAATGAAGCAACGCTAAGAAATATCAAAGTCGATGCTTGGATTAATCCGTTAAGAAGTTTTACCGAAGAAGAGTTAGCCGGACTTGACGATAAGTATCTAGTCAAACAATGGTATAACGATCCTAATGCTAAAGAGAGCCATTTAATGTACGCGAATGGCCGATATTATTTAAATCCGGGAAATAAAGATGTGCTGACCTTAATTGAAAGTATCGTGAAAGAACTCTGTAATAATTATTCGTTGACGGGAATTCATATCGACGATTATTTCTATCCGACCGAAATGAGTGATGAATTGGATCAGGTAACTTATCAAGCTTATTTAGCCGAGAATCCCAATACCAGTATCGCGGATTATCGGATCCATTGTACCGATGTCTTAGTCGAAACGATTCACAGTATCACTAAGACGCATAAGAACTATGTCTTTTCCATCAGTCCCAACGCGAATATCCAAACTAATCTAACGACTTATTATGCGGATGTCGAAAAATGGATGAAGAGTAAAGATTATTGCGATCAGATGATTCCGCAGATCTACTTCGGATTTGAGAATGAAACCATGCCCTTCAAAAAAGTTGTTGATCAATGGGAAAGTCTTAGCAATGGCAAAGTCGACCTCTTGTTTGGCTTGGCGGGATATAAAGTCGGCAAGGAAGATAAGTATGCCGGCAGTGGTTCTCAAGAATGGATTGAGAATACCGATGTTCTTGCTAGGCAGTTAGATTACGTTTCTAACCAGAGATACTATGATGGGATTGCGATTTTCCGTTATTATCTGATTTTTTATCCCGAAAATGCGACCTACGATCAGATGCAGATGGAATTAAGTAAACTGAAAGTTGAAATGAATAAGTAATAAAAAACAGACGAATTTGTCTGTTTTTAGTTTCCCTGAGATTCTTTGATCGTCTTAACCATGGCTTTACGGAAGATTTCTTCATCCTTGATTCCTAGTTTATGACAAGCTTCTTCAAACTTTTTAATAAAGATAATATTGAAATTTAACTCAAGTTTGGCTGAATTAATAGTCTCCTGTTTCAAATCCGTTCCCCCGATTTCTTTTAAAACCGCAATGAATTATGACACACGGAAATTAGATGTCAAGAATAATGAATAAAGGTATAATTATAGGGTGAGGAAAATATGAATAAACAAGAACTTAGTGAAGCTTTAGTTAACTTCGGCTTAATTATCGATGAAAAGACCAGTGATCAGCTAGAACAGTACCTGATTTATATTCTGGCGGAGAATATGCGGACGAATCTTACCGCGATTAAAGATCCCGAAGAGATTAGGTCTAAACACTTTTTGGATAGCTTATCGTTATATAAATATGCCAAAGAATCACCCGACCTAATCGATGTCGGTTCCGGCGCAGGCTTTCCGGGGATTCCTTTAGCGATTGTTTTACCTCGGTTAAAAGTAACCTTAGTTGAGGCGACTAGGAAAAAGTGTGATTTTTTAGAGATGGCAGTCAAAGAATTAAAACTGACCAATGTGACAGTCTTGAATACCCGAGCGGAAGAATTACCGGGTTCCTATCGGGCCGAATTAGTAACCGCCAGAGCCGTAGCCGAATTAGGAATCTTGGCGGAACTATGTTTGCCATTAGTAAAACGAAAAGGATTGTTTATCGCGATGAAAGGACCTAAGTATCAGGAAGAGATCGAGAAAGCGAAGTACGCGTTGGAATTCTTAGGCGGGAAAGAAAAAGAAATCCAGGAATATCAATTACCGGGAAATGAACAACGCTTCAATTTAGTCTATGAGAAAGTAAAAGCTACTCCGGCAGGGTATCCGCGAAGATATGCCTTAATCAAGAGCAAGCCTTTGGGAGAAGAAGAATGAATATCACCAGAAATATTTCCCTGGAAGATATCCAAGCCAATCCTTATCAGCCCCGGATTCAGTTTACCGAAGATAGTTTAGTTGAGTTAGCGCAATCAATCAAAGAGAACGGGGTTATTCAACCGGTAATTGTGCGGAAAGCCACGCACGGTTATGAAATAATTGCCGGTGAACGCAGATGTAAGGCGGCGAAATTAGCCGGACTGAAAGAAGTTCCTTGTTTAGTAATCGATGCGAACGACGATAAAGCCGCGAGGTTAGCTTTAATCGAAAACATTCAAAGAGAAGATCTCGATCCCTTGGAAGAAGCCCAGGCTTATAAAGATCTTTTGAATATCGAACATTGTACCCAGAGTGAATTAGCCTATAAAGTCGGTAAGAAACAATCCACAATCGCGAATAAGATTAGGTTATTGGGATTAAGCGATGAAATAAAGGAAGCCTTAGCTAAGGGAAAAATTGCGGAAAGGCAAGCCCGAGCTTTATTAAGAATCCCAGCCGATAAGCAAGAAAAAGTGTATGAAACGATTGTTGAACGAGGGTTAGATAGCCGCAAGACTGAAGAATATATCGGTGAATTATTGGAACCTAGGGAAAAAGAAGAGAAGAAAAAACATCTGAACAAACTATATCTTAAGGATGTAAGGGTTGCGTTGAATACGATTAATCAAGCCGTAGACAGTTTAAAGAACACGAATCTGGAAATTACAAAGGAAACGAAAGAGACAGATGAAGGATATCAGATTATAATTGATATTAAGAAGCTATAGATCTATGGTAAAATATGACAGCGTGGCTTTAAGGAGGAATCATCGATGGGTAAAATAATCGCAATCGCCAATCAAAAAGGCGGCGTTGGTAAAACGACGACCACCATTAATTTAGCAGCCGGATTAGGATACTGTAAGAAGAAAGTTTTGTTGGTAGATTTCGATCCCCAGGCCAATGCGACCCAAGGTTTGACTCCGAAGAGTCAGATTCCCAATGATCTAAGTAAAGCCCAGAAGAAAGTAACCAACAGTTCTTATGACATGATTCTCAAGGAGAAGAGTGCGAAAGATTGTATTCGCCGTTTATCCCAACCTCCGATTGATTTAATCCCGTCGAGTATTTTCTTAGCTGGTGCGGATATCGAAATGATGGATTATAAAGTCGGAAGAGAAAGATTACTTAAAAATAAGTTGGATGAGGTCAAAAATGATTATGATTTTATCTTAATTGATTGTCCGCCATCCTTAGGATTATTAAATACCAACGCTTTGACGGCGGCTGATTCCGTCATCATTCCGGTGCAGTGTGAATTCTACGCCTTGGAAGGAATTGGGCAGTTATTAAGTACAATTCAGCAGATTAAGCGCGTCTTCAACAACAATTTGTATATTGAAGGTGTCTTATTAACAATGTACGATGCCCGAACAAATCTAAGCTTGGAAGTTCAACAGAATGTTCGAGCTTGGTTCAAAGGCAGTGTCTATAAGAGTTATATTCCCCGTAGTATCAAACTATCCGAGGCTCCAAGCTTTGGTAAATCAATCTTTGAACACGATGTCCATTCAGAAGGGGCTAAAGCATACGCATTATTAGCGAAAGAAGTTATTGCGAAGAATTCATAGGAGGTAACAGCATGGCAGATCATCGTAAAGGTGGTTTAGGAAGCGGCTTGGAAGCAATCTTAGGAACCGATTTTAGCGATCTAGACGACTTGTCCAAAGATGCGGCAAGTAAGAAAGAAACCGATGAGATTCCTTTAGATCAGATTCAATCGAACCCTTATCAACCCCGAAAAGTATTTGAAGAAAAAGAACTGCAGGAACTGGCTGATTCAATTAAGGAACAGGGCGTTTTTCAGCCGATTTTAGTTAAAAAGACGGATGTCGGTTATGTTCTATTAGCCGGGGAACGTAGAGTCAGAGCCGCTAAATTGGCGGGACTAACAACAATTCCGGCGGTCATTAAAGATTTCACCCAGCAACAGATGTTGGAGTTATCCTTACTGGAGAATATTCAGCGGGAAGATCTCAGCGTAATCGAAGAAGCTTCCAGTTACCAACAGTTGATAGAGAAATTAGGATATACCCAAGAAGATTTAGCAAAAAGAATCGGTAAATCCCGAACCCATGTGACCAATACCCTTAGATTGTTAAGTTTACCTTCCGAAATCACGGATATGGTCAACGAGAAGAAATTGACAATGGGTCAGGTTAGACCGTTAGTAACGATCGAGGATGACCAAGAAAAGATTCGCTTAGCCAAAATGATTGCGAAGCTAGATCTTTCCGCCAGACAAGCTGAAATGTTGGCAAAGAAAGCTACCGAAGGGAAGAAACCGAAACCAGTCGTTACGGTCGATCAGGACTTGGTTAAGGTTCAAAGAAGATTAGCTTCGAAGTTAGGAACGAAGGTTAAAATTAAACCCCAGGAGATTCAAATCAGTTACGAAGGAACCGATGATTTAAATCGGATCTTGGAACTGTTAAATTTATTAGACGACTAGAAAAGGGAATTGATAAAGTGAAGAGATTAGTTGGGAAGACGTTCATTACCATTTTAGGAAGCGCGATCTTAGCGTTTGGACTCTATAACATCCATGAAACAGCCCAGATTACCGAAGGCGGAATCTTGGGCATGACTTTATTGCTTGATCATTGGTTCAGTATTTCTCCATCCATCTCCGGATTTATTTTAAACATGATAAGTTATATCAGTGGGTGGAAAATTTTCGGAAAGAAGTTTTTATACTATTCCGTGGTAGCCGCTTTAGGGTTTTCAATCTTCTATGAAATATTCGCGTCCTACGATCCTTTATGGCCAGGGATTGCGAATAATTTGTTACTGGCCGCGATCTTGGGCGGAACTTTCGTCGGGGTTGGAGCCGGGCTATGTGTCAGTATCGGCGGAGCGGCCGGTGGCGATGATGCTTTAGCGATGAGTATCGCAAAATTACTTAAAGTTAAGATCGATTCCGTATATTTAGTTTTCGATGTTGTCGTTTTAATCTTGTCTTTAAGTTATATTCCACTGAAGAATATCGGTTATTCTTTAGTGACAGTCATTATTTCTGGCCAGATTATAGGCTTCCTTCACCGCTTACCAAAGAAATTGGCGAAAAGAAAAGCAGAAAAAACAACTATTTAAAAGTATCGTGCTATAATGCAAATAAGGCAGGGTATATGAAAAAGCAGTTAAAACAGGGATTTACATTGATTGAAATGATTATCGTTATCGCAATAATTGCGGTTTTACTTTTAATTGTTGTCCCGATAGCCAATGGAATGATTTCCTCGGCTCAAGCGACGACCTGTGCGGCAAACAGAAAGACGTTATTAACCGAAATTGAAGCAGAATATCTCTTAAATAAAGAAAATAAAACGCAAGATGAATTATTTACCGAAATATACACCGCTAATAAGGATAAGTATATTTGTCCTAGCGGTGGCGTCTTTACTTATGAAAATGGCGAAGTAGTATGCAGTAAACATTCTAAGACTACCACTAAAGTTAGCGACAATTTCCCGGAAGTTATTCTTTCCCAGAAAGTCGATGATACCCTTAGAAGCAAGGGTGATAAAATGACCATCACAAAAGGCACGATTTATAAAATCGGGAGTAACTATTATGTGGCTACTGCCGATTCGGTTAATCGCACCGTGGGAAATGATTATGAGTCTTGGCTGCAGAGTACCTATTGTGTTAAGAAAATCGATTTTTCTAAAGTTTATACCGATACTGATTTCAATACCGGATATATTTCTTCCGGATACAACAAAACCAAAGTAGGATATGTCTATAACTATAAGGGTAAACTCTATATTCAAAATAGTAATTTTACCGGGAATCTTCAGGAACAGTCTTCGGATCCCACAAATAATTCAGCTTATTGGAGCTATTTAGGGACAGTTGCATCAGATTAAGTAAATAAATATAACAAGATCTTCATTGTTCTATTTTTGTCTATTCCAGAAAAACTTATCCGCTAAGGGATATAAATCGGCGAAATCAAATAATTCGATCGAGTGGGTCTTTATCGCTTCATCGGCTAAGTAACCATGTAACCAGACAGCCGCTTTTAAGGCGGTAAAGATATCAGAATTGATGCCTAGCATCCCCGTAATCATTCCGGTTAAAAGATCGCCACTACCGGCTCTAGCCAAGGCAGAATTGCCGCTGTGATTGGTATATAACTCGCCCTTAGGCGAGATAACTAAGGTTTCATGACCTTTTAAGATTAAATAAACCTGATTGTCTTTCGCATATTCTACGGCAATCTTTTCTTTATCTTGTGAAATCTTATCGACGGTTAAATTAGTTAAAGCGGAAAACTCGCCTAGATGCGGGGTTAAAATTAAAGGATAACGATGACTATGAAGCAAGTAAGGATCTTTCGCTAAGATTCTAAGACCTTCGGCGTCGACCACTAAGGGAAGTTCTAGATTCAATAACGATTTCAAATATACTTCTTTGAATGAAAGATTAGTTAAACCGCTGCCGAAACTCATCGCTTTAACTTTCTTAAATAAACCGGATGGAATAACTTCCGTAGTTAATTTTCCCCCGTCGTCGAAATGATAGACGCAGGTAGGTTCTTTACCGGCAACTATAGGGTAGATTTCTTTAGGTAAGACTACATGAATGTAAGACGCACCTATTAATCTGGCGCCTAAAATATTCAAACTGCAGGCACCAGCCATCCCGGCGGAACCGGCAATCAAAGCGATTACCCCATTATCGAATTTATTCGATTCCGGATTACGAAGCGGATATTGTTGAAAAAACTCTTTAGCCGTATAGTCATTGGACATGAGGGTGCCTCCTAGTATTCTTTCTTTTATTATAGAGGTAAAACACTAAAAGTTTAACTTACTTTTAACCGAAGATGTTTAACGATAAAAAAAGAGAATGGTAGAATTCACATAAATAGTATAATGGAAGCAAGAAGAAACCTTAGGTTCAGCGGGTCTTTAGAAGAAAAAGATTCGGGAGGAAACTTATGATTAAAAATCTGTACAAGGAAGGCTATACCCAGAATCGGGAATTATCCTGGTTGCGTTTTAATGACCGCGTCTTGCAGGAAGCTAATCAGAAAGAAGTTCCGTTACTCGAAAGAGAGAAATTTATTTCGATTTATTCTTCAAACTTAAAGGAATTTTTTATGATTAGAGTCGGATCTTTAAGCCAAGCCAAACAAATCAAGCTTGCTAAGATCGATAATAAATCCGGAATGAACGCGGCCGAACAACTCAAGATGATCTATAAGGCTGTTGGAAAAAGTGTTAATAAAAGAGACCGGATTTATGCAGAATTAAAGAAGAAATTAGCTAAGGTGGGAATAATTGATCTACAGATTAATGATTGTCATAAAGA
Source organism: Bacillota bacterium (assembly GCA_023426935.1). Classification (GTDB taxonomy): domain Bacteria; phylum Bacillota_I; class Bacilli_A; order Erysipelotrichales; family Erysipelotrichaceae; genus RUG11872. Next base: position 43,239 of record JAEZBR010000071.1, read on the forward strand.
AGAAAGAAAATATCTCAAAGAATATTTTCGCAGCAAGATTAAACCTTTATTATTCCCCCAGATTGTCGATTCTTATCACCCGTTTCCTAACTTAAGAAATGGAATGGTCGTAATCGCAGCGATGGTTTCTTATAATAATCACAATGCGTTTGTCTTTACCCCTCTGCCGGTATCACTACCACCTTTAATTACCCTGCCAAAAGGGAAGGATTCTCTGGTTCGGTATGTGCATACCGAAGATCTAATCATGTTTTATCTGAAAGATATCTTTAAAGATTTTAATGTGATGGAAGCATTAAAAATCCAAGTATTAAGAAACGAAGATGTGAATGTCGATGACGATCTATTCGACGACATTATCGATTACCGTAAGAAGATGCGGAAGGTTTTAAATCTGCGGCAACATCAGTCACCGGTCGCGTTATTTGTCAGTAAGCCGATGAGTAACGAAATGAAGAAATATCTTTTCGAACACTTGGATCTGGAACCTAAACAAACCTATTTGACCACTTATCCGTTAGATTCAAGTTTTGGATTTGAACTAGCTCAGTTATTTCCGGAAGCGAGTAATTACTTATATGAACCCTATGTTCCAAAATTATCCGTAAATCTGAACTACCGTCAGAAATTATTCCCCCAGTTGCTCAAACACGATGTGTTATTAAGCTATCCATATGAGAATATGGAACCGTTATTGTTGCTAGTGAAGGAAGCGGCGGATGATCCGAATGTTATTTCCATCAAAATCACAATCTATCGCTTAGCCAAACAAGCCAGATTGGTCGAATATTTATGTCGGGCAGCGGAGAACGGTAAAGAAGTTATTACTTTAATTGAATTGAAGGCGCGATTTGATGAACAGGTTAACATTGATTATTCCCAAAGGTTGGAAGATGCGGGGTGTACAGTTTTATATGGATTCTCAGAGTATAAAGTTCATTCCAAAATTTTACTCATTACTAGGAATTCAAATCATAAGATTCAGCAAGTAGCGCAGATTGCGACCGGAAATTTTAACGAGAAGACCGCGAAACAATACACCGACTTGGCTTATTTTACGGCTAGACCGGGAATCGTTAAGGATGCGGAAGCGTTCTTCCGCAATATGATGGTTGGCAAATTGGATGGTATCTATCAAAATCTTTTAGTTGCGCCTGTTTCCTTAAAGAGTAAACTAATAAAATTGATTGAGCGGGAAACTAACAAGAAAACGAAGGGGAAGATCGTAATCAAGATTAATTCTTTAACTGATGAAGAGTTAATTTACCATTTAAGTTTAGCCAGTCAGGCCGGCGTCGAAATTAAAATGATTGTTAGAGGAATCTGTTGTCTATTGCCAGGCATAAAAGGCAAGACCGAGAATATTTCCATCCGGAGTATTGTCGGAAGATACCTGGAACATTCCCGAATCTATGAATTCGGTAAAGGAAATAGCGAAGTAATGTATATCTCTTCGGCTGACTTCATGACTCGAAACACGGAACGCAGAGTTGAAATTGCCTGTCCGATCTTAGACAAGGAAATTCGTCAGTACCTCAATAATTATTTGGACTTATGTCTTAAAGATACGGTTAAATCGCGCGCTATCAGTACCAATGGGCATTATGAGCGCTTGAAGGCAAATGTTGAGATAGATAGCCAGGATTTATTAATGAGAACGACTAAAGGTTCTAAGCAACAATTACCGATTAAAGAAAGTCGCCACTCGAAAGTCATCGGTGTCTTCGATACGATTTATCAAGAAAAAGAAAAGACAAAAAAATAAAAAGACGAGATTATCGTCTTTTTAAGCTTACTTCTTAATTTCTTTCTTCAGTTCTGTTTTATATTTTGCGAACTCGGCTTTTCTTTCCGGGGTAACTATAGGATAATCGGGTGCCATATCCGTTAAGGTATCTTTTATTACTTCACTGACGATATAACGCATATACCACTTATGATCCGCCGGAATCACGTACCAAGGGGATTGCTTGGTTGCGGTTTTATTAATCGCAACTTCGAAAGCATCCTGATAAGCTTTCCAATATTTGCGTTCTTCATAGTCACCGGCCGAGAACTTCCAATTTTTTTCAGGTTCTTCAATCCGGCTTAAGAAACGATCTGCTTGTTCTTCTGAAGATAAATGCAGGAAGAATTTTACGGTTCTCACATTATTATCGTAAAGATAATTTTCGAAGTTAACGATATCGCGATAACGGTTATCGATGATTTTTTCGGGGTCGATCCGCTTCGCGTTCGCCTGCGTTAAATACAATTGTTTTACTTTACCGATTAAAACATCTTCGTAATGGGAACGATTGAAAATCGCAATTTCACCTTTAGCCGGAACTTTCGCCGCAATCCGCCAGAGAAAATCATGCGCCAGTTCATCGCTGCTAGGAACTTTAAAAGCACTTTCGTAAACCCCATGCGGGGAAAGACAACTCAAGACGGCTCGGATCGTGCCATCCTTACCAGCCGCATCCATCGCTTGGAACAAGAAAATCACACCTTCTTTTTTCTCGGCATATAGTTTCAACTGTAAGTCGTTGATTATTTTGAGATTCTTCGCCATCAATTCTTCGGCATCTTTACGATTCTTGGCATACTTAAGATCGTCAGTCGCTTCTTTCTTCAAGTCGAGTTTCTTACTGCCATCGAACAGATAATGTTTGTACATGATAGTTCCTTTCTTTATTCGCCGAAACTGATGCCCAGCATCTTGGTTTCTTTGATGATCGAAGCATCCGGAGAAACGGTTTTCAACTTCCCGGCGACATCTTTTAACGGAACTTTAATGATTTCGTGATTATGATAACCGACCATGAAACCATACTCCTGCCTTAGAATTAATCTTCCGGCTTCGGCACCTAAACGGCTGGAAAGAACCCGATCGTAAGGATTGGGGGTTCCGCCTCTTTGGGTATGTCCGGGGACGGTAACCCTGACTTCACGCCCGGTCTTCTTTTCAATTTTCTCGGCTAACTCATAAGAGACAGAGGGGAAAATATAATTTTCTAATTTTTTCTGGTATTCTTTCTTCGTTAATTTTGCATCGGTCTTGGAGATCGCACCTTCCGCTACCGCAAGAATCATGAATCTGCCGCCATTGGTATCTTTAGATTCAATCACTCTGATTATTTCTTTTAAATCATAAGGAATCTCCGGAATCAGAATAATATCGGCCCCGCCGGCGATACCCGCATTAAGGGTTAACCAGCCGGTCTTATGACCCATGATTTCAATAATGAAGACCCGCCCGTGGGAATTGGCGGTAGTGTGAATTTCATCGATAGCACGTGTCGCAATATCCACTGCGGATTGGAAGCCGAAAGTAACATCGGTACCCCAAAGATCGTTATCAATGGTCTTAGGCAAGGTAATGACATTTAAGCCTTCTTCACTAAGCAGATTCGCGGTTTTAGTTGATCCGTTACCACCTAAAACAACTAAACAGTTCAGCTGTAATTTATAATAGACTTGCTTCATCGCCGCAACCTTATCTAAGCCGTTTTCATCTGGTTGCGTAATGGTTTTAAAGGGCACCCGACTGGTTCCTAAGATCGTTCCGCCTCTAGTCAAGATACCGACGAAATCTTTATAATCAAGTAAATGAAAGTGACTATAGATCAAGCCTTTAAAGCCATCCTCGAAACCATAAAATTCAACCGGTTCTTTACTGTTGAGCGTGACGGATTTGAAAACGGCACGCATGGTCGCATTCAAAGCCTGGCAATCGCCACCGCTAGTCAGCATTCCAACTCGTAACATATTTTGGTCTCCTTTGTTTAAGTTAATTCTATTATTGATAGATTTTAGAATTTTTACAAGGATTTATCTCAAAGGGGAAGAAATACTTGATATAATTTTGAATTATTTCACATATCTGTCTTGTATTTTTTCGGTGATATGGTTTAATTGAATCAGAGAATTCAGCACTCAATTTTAATCTAATAGTTTCACATTAGAAAGGTTGTCAAAGGCAAGAAAACCTTTGGCTAAGGAAACATTATGAGTCTAAAAAAAGCATATTATCGATCATTTCAGGCCGTCTTTAATGTCGGTGCCCGTTGTTTAGTTTGGCGTAAGGCAAAAATCGTTGAAGGAGCTGGCAGTATTAACAAAATTCCGGAATTACTGAACGGATTAAAGGTTAAAAAACCGTTAGTAGTTACCGATCCAGGTTTAATGAAATGCGGCGTTGCTGAACAAATTCTGACAATTTTGAAGAATGATAAAGTCGAATATGCGTTATATGATCAAGTTGAAGCTAATCCCTCCACGACGACCGTTATGGCAATCAAGGAATTGTATCTAAGCAGTAATTGCGACAGTATTATCGCCATCGGCGGCGGTTCGGCGATGGATGCGGCTAAAGGCGCGGGCGTATTAGTGGTTCATCCGGGTAAAGTAATCGGCGATTATGCCGGGTTATTGAAAGTCGGAAAGAAGATTCCGCCGTTTATTGCGATTCCGACGACCGCCGGAACCGGCAGTGAAACGACTATCGCAGCCGTTATTACCGATAAGACGACCCATCATAAATATGCGGTCATGGATCTACATTTAATTCCGTTATATGCGATTTTAGATCCGAACTTAACCGTAGGCTTACCTAAGAAAGTTACTTCAACTACCGGTATGGATGCGTTAACGCATGCGGTCGAAGCTTATGTCTGCTGGACCTACAATACCAAAGAGAGCTTAAGATTTGCCGAAGAAGCAACCAAGATTATCTTCGATAACTTGGAGAAAGCTTACAATGACGGAACGAATATCGAAGCCAGAATGAATATGCAAATAGCGGCTTATAAAGCCGGATTTGCGTTTACGAGAGCCGGTGTCGGTAATGTGCATGCGATTGCGCATACTTTAGGCGGGTTATATAATACGCCGCATGGCTTAGCCAACGCGGTAATTCTACCGATCGTTTTGGAAGATTATGGGGCAGCCGTATACGATAAACTGGCCAGATTGGCCGAAATTACCGGAACGGCAACCAGCGGAACCAACGAAGAAAAAGCGAAGAAGTTTATTGCGGAGATCAGAGCGATGAATAAGCGGATGGAGATTCCGACCGGTTTCGATTTTATCCTAGACAAGGACATTCCACAGATGTGCAAGTGGGCCTGTGCCGAGGCTAACCCAATCTATCCGGTTCCGGTTGTCTTCGATGAGGAACATTTCGCTAAAGTAATCAAGAAAGTTCAAATACCGGCAACGGTACAGAAATAGGGAGGCTTAAAATATGAGCTATACCAAGGAAGAAATCACGAAGATTGTTGAGGTACAACGGACATATTTCCGTACCGGCGTAACTCTGGATGTTAACTGGCGGATCGATCAACTTAAAAAATTGAAAGAAGCGATCATTTATTATCAGAAAGAGATTGAAGAAGCGTTACATACCGATTTGGGCAGAACCCCGATGGAAGCGTATCTTTGCGATATCGGTGATGTTATTCTCGAATTAAATGAGACGATGCATGGACTAAAGAAATGGGCAAAACCTGAGACGCATTACTCTGGTTTACTCTGTTTCCCCAGTTGGACGACGAAAGTTTATAAGATGCCTTATGGAGTATCGTTAATTATTTCTCCGTTTAACTTCCCAATGTTACTGTCACTAGGAGTGTTAGTAGCTTCGATTGCCGGAGGGAATACCGCGGTAATCAAATGTTCCTCGAAGTCAGCAGCTTGCACCGAAATAACCAAGAAGATTATTGAACGGGCCTTTAAAGCAGAATATGCCATCGTAATCGATGGCGGACACGATGTTGCGGATTTCTGCTTAGAAAACCGTTTCGATAAGATTTTCTATACTGGCAGCCCTAATGTCGCTAAGCATGTTATGACCGAAGCGGCCGTTAACTTGACGCCGGTCGCCTTGGAACTAGGCGGCGAGACAGGTAACTGGTGTGTTATCCGGAAAGATGCGGATTTGAAAGATGCCGCGAGAAAAATTGCGTTCTTCAAGATTTTAAATTCCGGACAGATCTGTATCAATATTAACCAAGTAGCCGTAGCCCAAGAAGTTGCTGATGAATTTATTACCGATCTAAAATCCGAGATTGTTAGACAGATTGGCAACGATGCAATCAATAATCCCGAGTATCCTAAGATGATTGGCAAAAAAGCCTATGATTGGTGCGTAAAGGATGTAGAAATGTATAAAGATCGACTCGTATATGGCGGTAAGGGAAATCCTGAAACGCTTAAATTCCCACCGACGATTCTCTACCCAATCAAAATTGACGAAGAAATTGTCCAGAGAGAATTGTTCAATCCGATTTTACCGATCGTTACTTATCCGGATGCTGAAGTCGATAAGCTATTAACAACGATTGAAGAAAGAGAACACGGTTTAGCGTTCTATGTCTTCACCAAAGATATCGACTGGGCTAATAAGATTATGGCTACCATGCAGTTTGGCGGTGGCTGTATCAATGAAGTCATCATGCATCTGATGGTTAAAGGTGTACCGTTCAACGGAACCGGACATTCCGGTATGGGAGCTTATCATGGCGAATGGGGCTTCAGAGAGTTTACCCATCCTAAGACCGTATTAAAAGGCCATAATAAAGGCAACTTACCTTTACGTGAACATCCGTATACCGGCAAGAAGGCCGAATCTAAGTTTAAGATCTTGAAGATGATGGAAAAGTAGGAATACTAAGGCGGTGTAAAAACCGCCTTTTATAATCCAAGCGAACATGTCTTTTAGTGTAATATTTTGCGTAAAAATAACACTAAATTACACATATACTAACCAGCACTTAAAAGAGGTTTAATATAAGAACGAAACGGTTTATAATTAAACTATAATAGAAAGAAAATAAACCTTATGAACCTATACTTCAAATTACTAACAAAACCGATTTTCACCGTAGAAGATGTGAATAATCTTTATGGTAATGGTTCGATAGAGACAGCCCGTTCGGCAATAAAACGCTTAGTAAATAAGGGAATGGTCATTAAGATTCGTAATAATAGGTATACCTGTATAAATGGTGTCGATAAGCAACCCTTTGCGAATCGTTTTCAGATTGCCAGTAGTCTTACCAAAACGTCCTACGTATCCTTTCATTCCGCAATTGAATTCTATGGCTATACCGATCAGGTTTATTACGAAGTATATGTTTCTTCCTTAACGAAATTTAATGAATTCGAGTTTGACGGTTATACCTATAAATGTGTCTTAGTAAAGAATCAGTCGGGAGTTGAATTCCGTAACGGAATAAGGGTCACTGATTTAGAGAAAACGGTGATCGATATTATTTACGGGCTCAATAAGATTGCCGGTTTGGAAGAATCATTCGCAAACATCCAATTGTTACCAAAATTAAAAGAGAAGCAATTACTAAAATATCTTCAGGAATATAACAATCAGTTTCTATACCAGAAGACCGGATTCTTATTAGAACCGTTAAAAGAAAGATTAAACCTATCTGAAGCTTTCTTTATCAACTGCAAAGAACACCTCGGAAAGAGTAAACGGTATTTAGTTAATGACTCAAGAAAGGGAATATACGATAAGCGTTGGAAACTGATCGTACCGGAAAGTGAATACTATCAAAAGAACGGAGTAATCAATGAAAAAATTTAACAAAACTCAATTGAACAAGATCGCCAAGGAACAAGGATTTGTTCGGGATACTTATGAAAAAGTGCTACGGTTAAAGTACTTTCTGAATTATGTCTATACGGATGAATTTTTGAGTGAACATCTAGCACTGAAAGGTGGAACTACAATTAATCTAATATTATTAAAGGTTCCAAGATTGTCAGTCGATATCGACTTCGATTTTATACCGAATTGTTCCTTAGCAGAGATGAAAGAATTTAGGTATAAGATTACTGAAGTGGTAAACAATAAGATGAAAGAAGATGGTTATACACTTATAACCGATCCAAATTACAGTTTCAGTTTAGATTCCTTCGGTTACCAATATCTTAATGTCGGTGGTAATAAAGATATCATCAAGATCGAGATCAATTATTCACTTCGATCGCATCTTTTCCCACCGGTAAAAAGGAACTTACGCTTTGAAGAAGGTGAAAATGATCCTTTAATTTCGATCTTAGATCCAATCGAAATCTTTGCGGCAAAAATAAATGCGTTACTGGGAAGAACTAAGGCCCGTGATCTATTGGATTGTGTTAATCTGATCAAGGCGAAGATCTTTACAAACGATCAGTACGATCTATTAAGAAAAGCAGTCATTTTTTATTACTCGATCTCTCAGAAAGAAGTTAACCCTACTTTCGATTTATCCCCGATAAAATCGATCAGCTACAACACGGTAAAACGCGATCTATTTCCGGTCATGAGAAAGGAAGAGGTCAATACTTTTGACTTAGTAACCGACAAAGAATTGGTACTTCATTATTTAAAAGATTTATTAGTATTAACCCCATCTGAAAAAGAGTACTTAACTAAATTTAAGAATAAAGAATACTACCCTGAATTATTATTTGACGATAAAGAAATAATTGACCGGATCAAGGATCATCCGATGGTACGCTGGAAATTAAAATAAGTTTAATCAGTAGACATTTCTTACTTCACCTTCCATGATGTTAAAACGTTAAAATTCGGGTATGGCATCTTTCCGTAGTTTTTAATAATTTATCATTATGAGTAAGTTTGAATGCTATAACCGCACTTCGAGGATAAAGAGGCTTATGTTTTTTTGACTACGATACTTCTCATAATCAGAGATGATCCGAAGTTTAGTTCGCGGCTTAAATAGTCTAGTATTGCTAGAAGATAGAAGCCTTCACGATACAATCCTTTAGTGAATGGATCAAGCATCTTGTTCTCTTTTAGGGTTATGATAATAAAATCCAAATCAACAAGATCTTTAACTGATGGCAAATGGTACTCTTGTATAATTAAAAGTCCATACGATATTCATCACTACTCATTTCCAGTAAACTTTCCATTGAAACTTCAAAGACCTTGGATATTTTATAAACCGTATCAGTACTGGCATTACCTATCTTGGTTTTACCGCTACAAATGCAAACTAGTATCATAAATTTAGACTTCTTAATATAATAGTACCAAGGAGATTTGACATGGAAAACTTTGAATTTTATAGTCCGACGAGAATTATATTTGGCAAGAGTCAAGAGAATGAAGTCGGTAAAGAGATTAAGAAGTATGCAAGTAAAGTAATGCTGGTATATGGGCGTAATAGTATCAAAACCAGTGGTTTATATGACAGAGTTATTGATTCCTTAAATCAAGAAGGAATTAAACATATAGAATTATCTGGGGTTCAGGGTAATCCGCTTTTAAGCTTAGCTAGAAAAGGTATCGAATTAGCTAAGAAAGAAAATATCGAATTAGTCTTAGCAATCGGCGGTGGAAGTGTAATTGACACTGCTAAAGCAATTGCGATTGGGGCGAAGAGTGATAAAGATATTTGGGATTATTACGCCAAAGGCGAAACCGTAAAAGAAGCGTTAAAAGTCTGGACAATATTAACTGTTGTTGGAGCCGGTTCGGAAATGAGTAATAGTTCCGTACTCACCAATGAAGAGAATAAATTAAAACGAAGCGTTAAAAGTGAATTGATTATTCCAACCTTCTCAATTCTTAATCCGGAATTAACTTATACGGTATCCCCATATCAGACCGCTTGTGGAAGTTTCGATGCGTTATCACATTTAATGGAAAGATACTTTACTAAAACCAAGAATGTCGAATTAACGGATCATCTGATCGAAGCTACAATGGTTACAATCATTGATAATGCACCAATTGCGATCAAGGATTCAAAGAATTATGCAGCCCGAGCAGAATTAATGTGGTCGGCAACGATTGCTCACAATGGCTTATTGAATACCGGCAGAGTCGGTGATTGGGCTTGCCATGCAATGGAGCACGAATTGTCCGGTGAGTTAGATATCCCTCACGGTGAAGGTCTAGCAATGATTACACCTTCTTGGATGAATTATGTTTATAAAGAAGACATTGATCGCTTTGTTCAATTTGCCCAAAGAGTATTTAAAGTAAACATTGAAGGCAGTAAAGAAGAGATCGCCTTAAAAGGCATTGAATCGTTAAAACAATTCGCAAGCGAATTAGGTTTAAAAACGGATATTAAATCTCTCAACTTAAACGACGAGATCTTGCATGCCTTAGCACATAGAGCATTGACCCTAGTGCCGAGTATTGGGAACTTTAAGAAACTTAAAGAAGAAGACATATATCAGATATACAAATTGGCTAATAATTAAACAATCTTTAAGGAAAGTATTTTAGCAGTTATTTTTGCTTTTTCGACGACATCATCGAAAATGATGATTTGGTGACATCCAAGAACGGAATCGAGGTAGTGATTGAAATCGTCGAGTTTGATATAACACTGAGTTCGACAAACATTTTCACGTCCACCTTTAATAGTTGTTCCGGTGTTGATACTGATAGAATGTGTAAAAGCAGAGATGCGTAACAAAGTAACTCTATGATTAATTGGCAATGAGGCTTCGATACTAGTTCCAATGCCACTTTCATGATGGTTGCGTAGAATAAAATCTTTATTACCAGTATTAACAATATCTACTGGTGCTGTGCAATGAGAAAAGTTTATAATGCCATTTTTGTGAATTCCAGGATTAGCCATCCATGGTTTTGCGGAAGACAGCTTTTTGGCTAGTAACATAGTACAAGCAGAATCAAGATCACCTTCACAAGATGCAATATTATTTGTCAATTCATTTATATAACTAACACCTAGGCAACAATTTGTACCAGTATTCAATAGATTAAAACAAGCTAGAGCCATCGCATTAGCATCATGCGATTTCATGATGTTCAATAATGCTTTGGTCATTTTTGCACCGTTAATAATGTCTTGATCAGTTGGCTCTACAATCTCTTTGGCGTTGTCACGGTATAAGTGATAGAAACTTTTGGCATCCTCATTCGAGATTGAATTATATTGATTGACAACTTCGGCTTGAGCAACTTTCTCAACTTCGCGGCAAATCGAAGAGTAGTCCGATAATTTAGAACTGTTTGAAATTACCCACGGTTCTGTTTCACCTACTAAAATAAATTTAGAATTTTTTAATTCCAAAGTAGCTTTAACGGCGACAAGTTCCTCAGTTAGTTGCTGTTGATTTAAAGCAATCGAAGCATTCGGTTTACGATGCAAAACGGCCCAAGTATCCATAACGGTTGGAGCTGCATTATATCGACTAGCTAAATCAGAATCCTCAGGGGTCATATTTCCTTCAATATAAGCAGCATAAATAATCGTATACTTATGCTTATTTGATTCTGACATAATCAAAGGTTGTACCGCTCCGGACAAAGGAATTGCAACAAGAATATCACCGGATTCAGGAAGATTGTCGATTGAAGTAACTAAAGTGATTTTGGAATTAAGCTTTTTTTCCAATCTCTTTATGACCGGAGTTAATGATTCTATATTATTCCAATATCGAAGTGATGCGAAGGCATAATAATGAATCAACATGTTATCTTTGTACCCTTCCAGAGCCATCACCATTCATTAATTTATTAACTTCATCAACAGTAACCAAGTTGTAGTCACCCTCAATAGAGTGTTTTAAACAACTTGCTGCTACTGCAAATTCCAGTGCTTTTTGTTCGGAATAATCATTTAATAAGCTATAGATTAACCCGGCACCAAAACTGTCACCACCACCGACTCTGTCAACAATATGAATATTATACTTTTTTGAATAATAGGCTTTACTATCGGAATACAACATTGCAGCCCATTCATTATCGCTAGCAGAAATAGAAGTACGTAGTGTAATCGCAACTTTTTTAAAACCGAATCTCTCTACTAATTGCTTTGCAACCGACTCATAACCTTGGGAATTGAGTTTCCCTTGAGTATAATCTGTTTCACTTGCTTTGATTCCAAAGACATCAGAGGCATCTGCTTCATTAGCAATACAGATATCAACGTATTTCATTAATCTGCCCATGACTTCTGAAGCTTTTTCTTTACTCCAGAGTTTTCCGCGGTAGTTTAGATCACAACTAATGGTTAAACCTTTAGCTTTCGCTACTTTACAAGCTTCTTCGCAGATCTCTGGCAGTTTTCCACCTAAGGCAGGAGTAATACCGGTAAAGTGAAACCATTGTGCTCCATCGAATATTTTATTCCAATCAAAATCTGCCGGCTCACTTAAAGATATTGCTGAATAAGCTCGATCATAAATGACTTTGCTCGCTCTTTGGGATGCGCCTTTTTCAATAAAATAAATACCTACTCGGTTACCACCACGAACGATTTTACTTGTATCAACGCCATATTTTCTTAAACTGTTTATAGCCGCCTGACCAATCTCGTGCTTTGGCAGTTTAGTAACGAAAGCTGTGTCGACATCATAGTTAGCAAGGGAAACTGCAACATTCGCTTCTCCTCCGCCATATACTGCACCATAGGAATCTGTCTGCACAAAACGGTTATATCCAGCGGGTTCTAATCTAAGCATCAATTCTCCAAAGGTTATTACTTTTGACATGGGTTCTCCTTATTTTGAAATTAAATGAATCGCAAAACCGGCAATTTCATCTTTGAAATAAATAATCTTAAGATGACCATCATCAGTATAGGCAGCTGACGAATCATCAAAAACTATTCCTTTGTGTTCCAAATAAACTTTAGCACGGTCAACGGAGTTACAGGAGATTCCAATATGACCATGTGTTCCTCTTCCTTCGCCCTTCATGAATTCGACCAATGATCCGGCAAAACAAGATTTATTATGTTCAACAACATCCAAATCAAAGAGGTTGCAAAGAATCTTGGCATTTTTAACGGCCTCGGTATCATTGTCGGAATTAATTCCAAGATGTTTTAATTGGAAGTTATGCATCGATTTGACCGCTGCTTTTGATAAAGCAGTTATTTGATCATAAGCTCCATTTTTAATTAGTTCTGATTTGACCATCCAACTTCCACCGCAAGCGAAGATTTTATCATTTGAAAGATAATCGGTAAGATTCAATTCATTGATCCCACCGGTCGGCATGAATCTTACTGTCGTATATGGAGCCGCAAGTGCTTTAATCATCTTTAGACCACCGGAAGGTTCAGCAGGGAAAAATTTTAATTTAGTTAAGCCTAAGGCCAGACCTTTTTCAATCTCAGAGGGTGAGCATACTCCCGGGAGGATAGGATAATCATGTTCCTGACAATACTTTACAATATTCTCATTTAACCCCGGACTTACAATGAACTTTGCCCCAGCTTTCATGGCTTGGTCTACTTGCTCGGTTGTCAGAACAGTTCCAGCACCCACTAAAATTTCAGGCACATTCTGGGTAATTAAAGATATCGCTTCTTTAGCTGCAGATGTTCTGAAAGTTACTTCTGCACAATGCAAACCGCCATTTACTAAGGCTTTCGCTAAAGGAATGGCATCATTAGCATCATCAATCTTGATAACGGGAACGATTCCTTCTAATTCAATCTGTCTAAAAATATTTGCATCCATTATCTAATTCTCCTTTCGAAAGTATAATGAATTAAGGCATAAACTTAAGAATAATGTAAACGATTCCACGGAAATAAACAAGAGATAATGATAAAACTTATGTAAATACTACGGTTTTTGATCTACTAGCTTAATTAAGCAAATCATTTTGAATAAATGTGAAAAAACAGTGAATAATATCAAGTAAATAAATGATATTTGCAGTTTTTAAAAAAAGTCTGTGAAAGTGTTGACGAGAATAATCTGTTGTGTTTATAATCTAATTACGAATTGTAACCGCTTTAGTTAATAATTTAACATTTGTGAAAAAACTTAAATTTATAACGAAACGTGGAAACGATTCCACAGACCTTAATCGTCTCAGACGACAAAAATAAGGTAGAAAAAAGGAGGAATAGAATGAAGAAGGCATTAACAGTTTTGCTTGCTCTGTGTTTAATTGCTAGTCTTACTGCTTGCGGCGGTAGTAAACAGACCGACACGGAATCAAGCGAGCCTATTGTCATTGGCTGCTTACAGGATATTACAGGTAAGACGTCATCCTTAGGTAAGATGGTTACCGCTGGCGTTCAGTGGGCTGCGGATGAAATCAATGCTAATGGTGGTATTGATGGAAGACAAGTTGAGATTAAAGTTTATGATACGACGGGTAGTGTCGATGAAGCAGTTACGGCATTCACTACTGCTGTTACCGTTGATAAGGTAAGCGTTATCGTAGGGCCTCCAGTAGCGAACATCGCTTTGGCGATCGCTCCTATTTCGGAAAACTATGATGTTCCGGTATTAGGATTTGCACTTGATAAGTCTTGCCAAGTAAAAGAAGATGGCACCGCTTATAAGAACATGTTCTTATTCCAACCGAACTCTGATCAGCAGGCTGCTATCATGGCAACCTATGCAGTCAAAGAAGCTGGCGTTAAGACCTTTGGAATTATCTATAATGAGCAGAATTCCTATTCTACTTCATTAGTTGCTGGATTTGAAAATACGGTTGCAAGCCTAAATGGCGCAAGCATTACCAAGAAAGTTGCTTATACGGCCGATAATAAAGATTTCAAGACCTTATTACAGTCCTTAATGGATGCTGATGCAATTTTTGCCCCGAACTATACTGCTGATTTAGCTTTGATTACTCAAGCTGCTAGTGAACTGAATTACAAGGGAAAGTTAGTCTGTGGTTTGGATGCTTGTCCTCCATTCAACACAATCGTTGAAAATGTTGATGATTTAAGTAACGTCATCTATATCAATAACGTTGACGATACTGAAGAATCAATGGCTAAATTGATCAAAGAAGTTAAAGAAAAAGATGGAATCGATGCTACGAATAAATTCTTCTTGGGCTATGATGTTATGAATATTCTAGCTAAAACAATCAAAGAAGTTGGAACTGATTCTGTAGCTATTCGCGATGCCGTTGAAAAACTATCTGGTTATGAAGGCTTAACGGGAACGATTACAATCAATCCAAAGACTCATATGCCTGAGGGTTTGGAAATGGTTATGTTTACTTATGATGGCAAGACTCCGGTCATGCTGAAACGGTATAGTGCTGAATAATAATTGATTAATTAAAATCTACGCCTTCCTATTAAGCAATTAGTAGGAAGGCGATGGATTTAAAAGGGAGTAAACAAATGCAAACTGCATTACAGATAACAATCAATGGTTTAGCGATGGGCGCGGTATATGCTTTAATCGCTACTGGCTTTGCAATGATTTTTAATATTTTGAAATTCTCTAATTTCTCGCATGGAGCATTGATGACAATAAGTGCATTTATAGGATACTATGTTGAAAAAGCAACTGGTTGGCCACTATATGCAGTTATTATCTGTTCAATGTTAGCCGGGGGCATAATCGCGGTCTTCGGAGAATTCGTAGCCTTCCGAAGAATTATGATTAGACATACATCAGCCATTTATTTTTTCGTTTCATCAATAACGCTAGGAACTTTATATGAAGGTATCGCAACCTTGTGGGCTGGCGCAAATTTCTATTCTTATCCGGCATTTTTTGAGAAATCATCGTTCATGATAGGATCGGTTGTTATTTCAACAGCGGATGCGGTAATGATGATTGTTGCAATTGTAGTCTTGATTGCTTTGAGTTATGTTGTTCAGAAGACAAAGGTCGGACGAGCGATGCGAAGTGTCAGTTTCGACCGCGATACAGCAAATTTAATGGGTATTAATTCGACTCGAATCATTCAAATTGCTTTCTTTATTTCAGGAGCATTGGCTGGAGTATCTGGAGTGTTCTTGGGAATGAAATATACATTGACGACTACCTTAGGTAGTATGGTTGTCAAAGGATTCATTGCTTCAGTAATTGGCGGCCTAGGATCGTTATCAGGAGCCGTTATTGGGGCAGTATTATTGGGATTGTTAGAAACGGTGTTAACTTTTACGGTTGGTACTGGTTATAAGGAAGTTATTATTTTAGTCATCATGCTGGTCTTCTTACTAGCTAGACCTCAGGGCATTGCCGGTAGCAATGTTCAGGAAAAGGCATAGGAGGAAGCGATGTTAGCACTTTATGAAATGATATCAATCAAAGCCATGATCGGAATTATTTCGATTGTTGGTGTATATGTACTTACCGGATTGACCGGAATGTTCTCCTTGGGTCAGGCAGCTTTCATGGCGATTGGATCCTATGTTTCGGGAATCTGTGTGGTTAAACTAGGCTTACCGTTTCCGATTGCAATCATAATCGCAATTATAGTAGCGGTATTGATTGGATTCATTGTCGGATTACCGACCATGCGATTACGCAGAGATTACATTTCTTTAATCACCTTGGGTTTTGGTGAAGCGTTAACGGCGTTGCTGAACAAACTTACAAAGTATACCGGTGGTGCTTCAGGATTCTATGGTATTCCTAAATTAGTGGGATTCTGGGTTGTTCTTGGTTCAACAATTGTCGCGATAGCTTTAGTATATTGGTTTAAAAAGTCAAAATATGGCAGACAATGTATCGCTGTAAAGTCCGATGAACTTGCGGCTAAAGCTATGGGAATAAATGTTACTAAAATTAAAATGACCGCATTCTTATTTTCAATCGCTTTAACGGCTTATAGTGGAGCGATGTATGCGTTCTATATCACTTATGTTGACCCCTCATTGTTCGCTTGGAAGCGTAGTGCGGACTGGGTAATTATGGTCTTTTTCGGGGGAGCGAACAGTTTGACCGGTTCGGTGTTTGCCGGTTTCTTCTTAACCGCTTTACCGGAATTCCTAAGATCATTCTCGGCTTATCGTTATATCGTATATGCCATCTTAGTTCTAATTATTATCAATTTCAAACCTAATGGTTTGTTTGGAAATTTTGAGTTATTTGATTTATTTAAGAAACGAAAAAAGAAAAAGAGCGTTGTTGTGAAAGAGGAGGTCAAGTGATGTTACTAGAAATCAACCACATCTATAAAAACTTCCAAGGAGTTGAAGCCGTCAGTGATTTTTCCTTAAGTTCAGAAGCTGGCGAGATTCATGGGATTATCGGGCCTAACGGAGCTGGGAAGACCACGATTTTCAATGTAATTAGTGGTGTTTATCCTCCGGTAAAAGGTTCAATTATTCTTGATGGTAAAGATATTTCAAAATTGCCACAATATAAGCGTACTAAAGCCGGAATCGGCAGAACTTTCCAGAATATTCGTTTGTTTAAAGGATTGACTTGCATGGAAAATGTCTTATGTGCTTTTGATCCGGAATCCAAGTATAACTTCTTTGAAGGAATACTACCGTTACCAAGAAGATACAAAGAAGAAAAACGGGGTCGTGAAGAGTGTTTAAAATCCTTGAAAGCGGTTGGAATGGAAGAATACAAGGATGAAAACCCAGAGAATCTGGCATATGGATTACAGAGAAGGCTAGAGATTGCGAGAGCTTTAGCTTGTAAACCCAAAGTACTTTTGTTAGATGAACCGGCGGCAGGATTGAATCCGACGGAAGTAAGTCAGCTTACTGAATTAATTAAGAGACTTTCCGTTGAATATGGGTTCGCAGTCTTGTTGATTGAGCATCGTCTAGAACTAGTTATGAGTATTTCTAAAGATATCCATGTTGTAAACTTTGGTCAGACAATTGCAGTTGGTACCCCAAAAGAAATACAGCAAAATCCTGAAGTAATTAAAGCTTACTTAGGTGAGGAGGAGAAGCATGACTGAGACAATTTTAAAAATAACCGATCTCAGTGTGCGCTATGGGCATATTGAGGCTTTGAACAAAGTAAATGTCGAAGTTGGCAAAGGACAGATTGTCAGCATTATCGGAGCCAATGGTGCTGGAAAAAGTTCCATGTTAAAAGCAATCTCTGGACTAGTAAAACCGGCAGAAGGAAAGATTGAATTTGAAGGACAAG
Source organism: Bacillota bacterium (assembly GCA_023426935.1). GTDB lineage: Bacteria > Bacillota_I > Bacilli_A > Erysipelotrichales > Erysipelotrichaceae > RUG11872. The sequence goes on from JAEZBR010000071.1 coordinate 61,074, forward strand.
TATTACCTAAACAACCATATAAAATCGTCAAGAAAGGCGTAATTCAGGTACCAGAAGGAAGAAAAACCTTTTCTGGTTTAACTGTCCAAGATAATTTATTAGTTGGTGGATATAATTCAACTAATAGTACCGCACAAGAAGATTTAAAGAAACAATTTGAATTATTTCCTATCTTAAAAGAGCGGAAGAATCAATTTGCCGGAACTTTATCGGGTGGTGAACAGCAGATGTTAGCAATTGCTAGAGGTTTAATGTCGCATCCTAAGATCTTATTATTGGATGAACCTTCTTTAGGCTTAGCGCCAATCATTGTTAATCAAGTATTCGATCTTATTCAGCAAATCAGAGATACCGGCGTAACAATCATGTTGGTTGAACAGAACGCTAATAAAGCGTTGAAAATTTGCGATTACGCTTATGTTTTGGAGACCGGTAATATTACAATGACCGGAACTGGTAAGGAATTACTAGCATCGGATGATGTTCGTAAAGCTTACTTAGGAGGTTAAATATATGATAAGAAAATGGAATGAAGAATCACTAGATCACCGTAATGCCTTACTGTACGCAATGGGCAAAACTGATGAAGATGTTAAAAGACCGGTCATTGGGATTGTTAATTCTTGGAATGAAATGAATCCAGGACATTATGCGTTCAAAGATGTTATTGCTGAGATAAAGGAAGAAATTTATAAGGGTGGTTGTTTACCAATCGAATTACCAGTATTAGGTGTATGTGATGGTATGTGTTCAAATACGTCAGGTGATCGATATACTTTACCGACCAGAGATTTGGTTTCATCGGAAGTTGAAACAGTTGCAGAATTGAATGGTCTTGAAGGAATGATCATGTTAGCGACTTGTGATAAAGTCGTCCCTGGAGAAATCATGGGAGCGTTAAGAGTAAATATTCCGACGGTCATGCTTACTGGCGGATATATGCTTGCTGGTCATCATAATGGGCACATGATTACCTTAACCCATACTAAACAAGCTTATGCGGCTTATATTGCTGGTAAGATTACGCATGAGGAATATAAAGATATCGTCAGACATGCCTGCCCGACGCCAGGAGCTTGCCCGTTTATGGGAACTGCCAATACGATGTGTGCGACCGCTGAGGTTTTGGGTTTATCTCCTCATGGTAATGCTTCAGTACGTTGTGGCTCACCTGAATGGCATCAGATGGCGCGGAACGCTGGCAAACGAATTGCCGAACTAGTAAAAGAAGAAGTTAGACCTTTAGATATCATCGGAAAAGAAAACTTCTTAAATGCTGTTAGATATATGATGGCAACCGGTGGCTCAACGAACAGTATCTTACATATTCCAGCGATGGCTAGACAGGCCGGAATAGATATTACCCCTGAGACCTTTGATGAAATAAGTAGAGTAATTCCTTGTATTTCAACAATATATCCTAATCATCCATCATATACAATGGAAGACTTTTCAGCGGCTGGTGGATTAGGTGCCGTAATGAAAGAACTCGCTAAGGGTGATTTAGTCGATACGAATGCTAAAGGAATGTTCGGAACTTTAGGTGATAAGATTGCCTTGAGCAAGAATGAAAATACTGATGTAATCAGAACGATTAAAAATGCATATAGCACTCATGGTGGTTTAGCAGTATTGCATGGAAATATCGGAACGGATTCTGCAATAGTTAAATTTAGTGCTGTCGATCCATCAGTATATAAATTTACTGGTAAAGCAAAGATATATGATTCTCAGGACGATGCTTGGAATGCAATCTTAAAAGATGAAATCGTCGCTGGAGATGTTGTAGTAATCAGATATGAAGGACCAAAGGGTTCACCAGGAATGCCACACATGGAAACATTTATGGCAGCCGTTCTAGGAAAAGGACTGGGAACTAAAATCGCCTTAGTATCGGATGGACGTTTCTCCGGAGCTACCGGAGGCTTGGCTGTTGGGCATGTAAGTCCGGAAGCATATGAAGGGGGAAATTTAGCTTTACTAGAAAACGGTGACGAGATTGAAATTGATATCGAAAACCGGAGTTTGAAAGTTAAAGTCAGTGATGAAGAACTTTTAAGACGTAAAGAAAATTGGAAACCGTTAGTAAAACCGGCTAAAGGTTGGTTAGAATTATATCGTGAGAATACGACCTCTGCCCATCGCGGTGCGACGGTGTATTGGGATCGTGAGAAAAAGAAATGAAAACCATCTCGGATGTAGCAAAACAAGCAGGTGTGGCAGTAAGTACCGCCTCTAGAGTTTTAAGCGGCAAAGCTAATGTCAGTGCTTCCGCAAGGAAGAAAGTATTAAAGGCGGCTAAGGAATTGCAATACCGCCCTAATCAATTAGCGAAGAGCTTAAAGATTGGGAAGACCAATATGGTGGCTTTATTAGTACCATCTATTGAGAATGCTATCATCCCTGAGATTACCAAGGGAATCGAAGACATTGCTAGACAATCAGGTTATACGGTTGTGCTATGCAATACCGATGAAGATCCAAAAGTCCAGGCCGAGTATATACGTAAATTACGTAATCAATGGATTGATGGCTTCTTAGTTAGTTCGATGATCGGTGATTATCAAATGTTTAAGGATCTTTCTGCTGAAGGGGTTCCATTGGTTTTAATCAATCGATTCGAAGATAATAACGAATTAGATGCCGTTGGGGTTGATAATTTTGCCGGAGCTTATCGGGCAACTAGTTATCTAATCAAGACGGGTAATAAACATATTGCGATTGCGATGGGAAATGAAAATCTTAGATTATATCGTGATCGTTTGGCTGGATACCGAAGAGCTTTAAAAGATTTCAATATCCAAGTCGACGAAAAGTTGATTCTGAGACAGGAAAATGGTGTGAATGGTTTCTACGCTCAGATAAAAGAATTTTTAGATAAAGGCAATAGATTCGATGCTTTATTCGCGACCAGTGATCCTAAAGCATTTATCTGCATGCATGCTTTACAAGATTATGGCATAAAAATCCCGGATGAAGTATCTGTGGTCGGTTTCGATAATGTTTATATGAGCGCAACCGTTAATCCGGCTTTAACAACAATATCCCAACCTTTATATGAAATTGGAGCTCATGCGATGAAGAAATTGTTGAATCAAATCGAGGCTAAACGAAAAAATGAAGATTATGTCATGACTTTAGAATTACTCCCAACCGAATTAATTCTGCGTCAATCAACGAGGTGAACATGAATAACCGCTGTGGAATAAATCTTTGGAACTTTGTCAGAGAATATTCTGATCAGGACTCTCAATTAATACCATACGTTGCCAGTCTTGGTTATAAAGCGGTAGAAATCCCAGTGGTGAATACGAACTTCGATGGTAGATTAATAAATAAACTAGCGAAAGAAAATGATTTACAAGTTAGCTTCTGCGCCTGCATGACCAAAGGCCGAGATATTTCTAATTTCGATCCTAAAATTCGTAAAGATACAGAAGATTATTTTAAAAGAGTTATCGAACTTGGGCAGCAAGCTGAAATCAAGATCTTCTGTGGTCCGTTATACGCAGGTGGTATGAAGTGTCATTACTTGTCGAATAATCAGAAAAAGGAAGAATGGAACTTAGCAGTAATCGGAGTTCAGAATATGGCGGATTTAGCGGAGAAAGCAGACATTAAATTAGGCATTGAGCCACTTAATCGTTATCGAACCAGTGTCATAAATACCGTCGATCAAGCATTAGAATTTATTAAAGATGTTGAGCGAAATAATGTGGGGATTCACTTCGATACTTACCAGGCTGCGATCGAGGAGGCAAAACCTTTGGACGCATTGAGAAAATGTCATAATAAACTAATTCATTTTCACGCCTCCGAGAATAATCGCTCTATGCCGGGAAATGGTAGTTTACCTTGGAAAGAAATATTTAAAACCTTACAAGACATTAACTATTTAGGACACATTACGACGGAGACTTTTATACCGAATAGTTTCGATTCAGCATGGAATACGAATAATATCGATTCTAAAAAGAATGCAGAGAAGGGAATCAAATTCCTAAAGGAGGCACTTATAAATGTCGAAGCATGAAAAGTTTAATTTCACTAGTTATGAGCAGTTGGAAGAAAAGATCAAAGAATTAGGGGTCAATATTAATTTATCTCAGGATCTCAGTCCGTTAGCAAAACCAGTAAAGGTTGGTAAAAAGATTGCAGCTAATTCAATCTCTACTTTACCGATGGAAGGATGCGATAGCGATCCAGATGGTTCACCAAATGAAATGGTATATCGCCGGTACACTAGATTTTCTGAAGGCGGATATGGTCTAATTTGGTGGGAAGCTAATTCTATTGTTCCCGAAGGTAAAGCAAACGAATTACAAATGATGCTTACTAAAAATAATGTTGAGAAATTCAAAGACTTGGTTCTAACGATTAAAAAAGCCGGACACGAGAAAAATGGATATGAACCTTTAAATATTTTACAGTTAACCCAAAGTGGTCGTTATTCTCGGCCAGTCGGTCATAAAGCGGCACCACTGATCCCGCAACACGATCCTTTACTCGATCCCTTAGTAGGATTAAAAGGCGATGAGCCAGTCTTAACTGATGAATATTTGGAGAGTTTAATTCCTCATTATGTTGAATCAGCAGTTTTGGCAAAACAAGCTGGTTACGATGGTGTCGACATCAAATCCTGTCACCGCTATTTATTAAGCGAGATTTTAGCTAGTCATACTAGAGATGGTAGATTCGGTGGGAGCTTTGAGAATCGGACTCGTCTAATTTTAACCATCATCAAAGAAGTTCGTAAAGCTGTCGGCGATGATTTTATTATCGCTAGTCGTTTCAATGTCTTTGACGCCCATCCATATCCATATGGCTTTGGTGAAGATAAAAAAGATTTTTGGAAATTTAATCCGGTGGAACCAATGAAGTTAGTAAAACTGATGGTTGAGAGCGGGATTGATTTACTCTCAAATTCTGCGGGAAATCCTTATTACATTTACCCACAGGTTACTAGACCATTCGATTCATCTTCAATGGGAATTCCAGTACCTGATGAGCATCCGTTAGAAAGTATTGCACGATTATTTGAATTCACGCGTCAGATTCAAAAAGCCGCTGGGGACATCCCTGTTGTTGGGAATGGATATAGTTGGTTAAGACAATATCTTCCTTATGCCGGAGCCGCAAATGTTGCGGATCGTAGTTGTAGTTTTATGGGATTAGGTCGTTCTTCGTTTGCTTATCCTAATGCACCAAGGGAAATTTTGACTACGGGAAAAATGGATCCGAATAAATGCTGTATCTCATGCAGTAAGTGTACTCAGATAATGAGAGATCATGGAAGAACCGGATGTGTAGTTAGAGATTCGGCTTTATATGCTCCGCTATATCTACAATATCGAAAAGAGGCTGATGAGCGTGCAAAAGCCCTTAAAAAATAAGATTGGTCGAATTGTTGAAGCGGGGAAAACCGATTTTATTGAAAGAGAAATAAGTAGTATCGAGTCTGATCAAGTGGTGATAAAAGTTGCCTACAGCGCGATATGTGGTAGCGACTTGCATATTTTCCATGGTAAACACCCTTCAGTAAAGCTTCCAACGACAATCGGACATGAATTATCGGGCGAAATTGTTGAAACCGGAGACAAAGTAAAAAATGTTAAAATTGGGGATCGTGTGACTTTGGAACCATGTATTGTTTGTGGTCAATGTGAGGCTTGCAAAAGCGGAAATTATAACTTCTGTGAGAACATCTCCTTTACTTATCGTAACGGAGATGGTGCGATGGCAAACTATGTAGTAGCTCAAGGACAACATGTGTTTAAACTGCCAGACAGTATCACTTTAAGAAACGGGTGTTTAATTGAACCTTTATCGGTTGCTACCCATGCGGTCAGGAAAGCAGATATTCGATTAGGACAAAGCGCCCTAGTAATTGGCGTTGGAGCAATTGGCTTATTTATTACTGCTTTATTAAAGAGATCAGGTTGTAGTGAGATTACGGCGGTTGACTTTAATGATCAGCATCTGAAATTGGCTAAAGAATTAGGAGCGACAAGTGTTATCAATTCCAAGAACGAAGATTTTGAGAAACGAATAAATGAGATAACCAATAATAAGGGCTATGATCGAAGTTTCGAAGCAGTTGGAAAACAATCGACCTTTGTTCAAGCAATGTTAAGTCTTAAAAAAAATGGCCTTATGACAGATATTGGTATCTTCGAAGAGCCAAACATTATGATTCCAGCCTCGCGGTTTGTAACTCATGAGATTCGCATTCAGGGGGCCCAAGGATATTGCAATGATTTCCCAATTGCAATTGAAATGGCTAAACAGATTGATTTGAATAAGTTTATTACTTACGAGTTTAAACTTGATCAATTGCAGCAAGCTTTGGAGACTGCTAATGATCGGGATAAAAACGCTATCAAAGTGGTTGTTAAACCATAAAGAAAGGGAGACAAAATGAAAAAAACAGCTGTTATTACGGGAGGAAGTAGAGGAATTGGTTATGCTTGTGTGAAACAATTAGGACACGATGGTTATAATGTCGTAATTGTTGACATGAATAAACAGGAAGATTATCAAGAAAACTTTGATGCTTTGACCAAAGCAGGAATTGATTGGATATATATCCATGGCAACATTTGCAGTGCGGAAGATCGAGAAAATGTAGTTAAACTTGCGGTGGAAAAATTCGGAAAGATTGATGTTTTGGTTAATGATGCCGGTGTAGCGCCGAAAGTTAGAAATGATCTGCTAGATATGACCGAAGATAGTTTTGATCGAGTTGTTGGAATCAATACGAAGGGAACAATGTTTTTTACGCAAAGAATTGCGAAACAAATGATTACGCAACCGATTGTTGATGGCGTACGTGGTGCGATTGTCAATGTATCATCTTGCTCAGCAGAAGTTTCTTCAATCAGTAGAGGGGAATATTGTATCTCGAAAGCAGGGGTTTCGATGCTGACTACTTTATATGCGGATCGGTTAGCAAAAGAAGGAATTACGGTAAACGAAGTACGCCCAGGTGTTATTGCGACGGATATGACTTCAACAGTTAAGGATAAGTATAATAAGATGTTTGCAGAAGGGGTTTTCCCGATTGCTAGATGGGGACAACCAGAAGATATCGCTTTAGCAGTCAGTGCATTTGCAGAAGGTAAGTTCCCATATACAACCGGAAACTACGTTGATATTGATGGCGGTTTCCATATCAAGAGATTGTAGAATTAGGGGGTTATTATGAAAGAAACAACAGCACAGATTTCCGGACAGACATTAAAATTGATTAGCTTGAATACGATTATTGTCGGCACTGGCGCTGCGGGTTATAACACGGCTGATCGTTTATGGCAGTATGGTCAGAAAGACATTGCAATCGTTACTGAACACGTTAATGCAGGAACATCCCGTAATACTGGGTCGGATAAACAGACATATTATAAATTATCGTTATGTGGTGAAGATCCTGATAGTGTCAGAAGTATGGCAAAAGTATTGTTTGATGGGCAATGTGTTGATGGTGATCATGCCTTATGCGAAGCTGCTTTATCAACTCAATGTTTTCTAAAATTAGTGGAATTAGGCGTACCATTTCCTAAGAATCGTTATGGAGAGTATGTCGGCTATAAAACCGATCATGATCCTTCTAGACGGGCGACTAGTGTGGGACCTTATACTTCTAAAAAAATGACAGAATGTTTGGAAAAATCAATCAGAGAAAAGGGTATTAAAGTATTTGATAATCTTCAAGTTATCCGTATTCTTAAGAAAGATAATAAATGTGTCGGTTTATTATGTGTCAGATTAGATGAATGCCCTGACAATGAAAGATATGTTGCGTTTAATGCAACAAATGTTGTTATGGCAACTGGTGGCCCGGCTGGAATTTACGCTAATAGTGTTTACCCCTATGGTCATTATGGAGCCAGCGGTATAGCTTATGAGGCAGGAGCTGTCGGCAAGAATTTAACGGAGTGGCAGTTTGGCTTAGCTTCAGTTGCGCCTAGATGGAATGTCTCCGGAACTTATATGCAGGTTTTACCAAAATTTGTCTCAACGGATAAAGACGGTAATAATCCTCATGAATTTCTAAATGATTTATTTACTGATCGTTATGACATGTTATCTAAAATTTTCTTAAAAGGATACCAATGGCCTTTTGATGTACGTAAAGTTGCGACCGGAAGTTCCATTATCGATATTTTGGTCTATATTGAGAGTTCTCAAGGAAGAAGAGTCTTCTTGGATTTCAGAGAGAATCCGTATAACGAAGAGATCAATTTCGATAAACTTAGCAACGAAGCTAAAGATTATCTTACCAAAGCTAAAGCAACTTTTGGTAAACCGATTGATCGCTTAAAGCAAATGAACGAACCCGCGATATCTTTTTATAAAGATAAGCAGGTTGACTTAACGAAAGAACCGTTGGAGATTGCCCTCTGCGCTCAACACAACAATGGTGGTCTTGCGGTAAACTCCTGGTGGCAAACAAACTTAGAAGGTTTGTTTGCAGCCGGTGAGGTAGCTGGGACGCACGGTGTTTATCGCCCGGGCGGTACGGCTTTGAATGCCGGCCAGGTTGGGTCAACTAGAGTAGCACAATATATTGCAAAGATAAGAACCCAGGAAGTTTTAGATAATAAGGAATATTTGAAAACTGTCGAAGCAGATATCAAAGAGTATATTTCAATTGGAAACAAATGCTTAACTGATCAAGATACCGTTAAAAAAATATTTGAAGAAGATACAACCTTAATGAGTAAAGAAGGCGGAGCGATTCGTAACAGTAAAGGGATCAATGAATTGTTAAAGAAGATATCTAGCCAACTTGAACAATTCAATGAAATCGTTAAGATTGATCAAACAATCAAACTAGGCAAGTTATTCCGATTACATGATACTTTGATTTGCCAACTGGTCTATTTATCCGCTTATGTTGATTATGTTAATCAAGGCGGTACTTCTAGAGGAAGTGCTTTATATACTGATCCGCAAGGAGAACTACCATTCAAGAATCTTGATGAGAAGTTCAGATTTAAATTATCACAAGGTGAACGAACGGATGAAGTCCAGGAAGCTAAGTATAATAAAGGCGAAGTAATATGTTCTTGGCGTAAAGTGCGACCAATTCCCCAAGAAGATGATTTCTTTGAAAACGTTTGGCGTAGTTTTAGAGAGAATGAGAATATTTATTAGGTATCAATTCTTTTCAACCAAGGAGGTTTCAAAATGAAAGGAACAAAAGATAATTATTTTCGGACTAGTGATGATGCGATTTTGTATTTTGAAGAGTATGGCAAGGATAAAGGAGAACCAATTGTTTTAGTACCTGGTTTCTGTTGCTCAACTAGATTTTTCGATAATAATGTCGAAGTATTGGCTAAAGAGCATCATGTTTTGACCTTTGATCCTAGAGGACAAGGTAATTCATCCAAAGGATTACAAGGACATACAATTGCTAGAAACTGTACCGATATCAAAGAATTATTGGATCATCTCGATATCAAAGACGCTACGATGTTAGGTTGGTCAATGGCTGGACAGTTTATCGTAAAGTATTTCGATATGTTTGGAGCATATCGAGTTAAAGCATTAGGTTTAATTGATTGTCCGTTGGGCGCTGCTCAGGATGAACCGTGGAATGCACATGGTTTAAAGGGATTCAACATGGATTTGTTCAACGAACACTTGAATATGAGTTATAACGGCTATGATGGTTATTGTAACTTCTTCTCTCATCTAATGTATGACGGTAATGATGATACTAAAGTTGAATGGTGCACTAAAGAGTTATTAAAGACACCAGCATGGATTAGTTTCGCGATCTATAGTGATATGGTAATGCTGAATGGATATGATCTATTAAAGAAGATCGATGTTCCAATGGTTTTCTTTGGTGCTGATGGTAAAGTTACCGCTAATGGTAAAGCTTTAGCATCCAAGTGGTATCCTGAAGCCGCAGTAAAATCCCCATATAAAGAAAGTCATACCTTCGAGCATGGAGGTCATGTCTTCTTCGATGTACATGCGGATGAATTCAATAAAGAACTATTAGGATTCGTAGATAAAGTTTGGAGTAGATAATTTAGAGAGTATTTTAAAATAAGCTCACCTAACAGTAATCAACACAATAATTAGGTGAGCTTTATTTAATGGTAAAATCGAGTTTTTAATCGCTACATTAGAATAATCATATTCTTATTTAGGAGTAATTACATTTGTAAAAGAATTAATTAAGAATAGAAAACTATGATTTATCTTTTTAAAGCAAGATTGTGAATGTCACATTCTATAATTATAAGTAAAGCCCTCACCAAAAACCTCTTTTGAATTGCTAGCAAAAACGAATGCTTTAGAGTCAATTCTGTTAATATATTCAATAATTTTTGGATATTGCTTTTGAGATATGATTACAAACAGAATCTTCTTAGGGTCATTTTTATATCCTCCCAAGGCATTTATGACAGTAGAACCACGTTTTAAAACATCATGAATATATAAATTAATAATACTAGAATTATTACTAATAATAAATAGTGCACATGAACTTGAAGTTTTAGGTTTAAGAATTTGTTGAATTACTATGTTAGCCATGAGTATTGATAACAAACCAATTATAAATTCATCCAATCCGGCAATTGCCAAACCAAAACAGGCAATTAAACCATCAATAATTATACCAAGTTTAGATATACTTAAGCCGGTATATTTATGTAAAACAAGAATTAAAGCATCTGTCCCACCTGTAGAACCGTTATTTTTAAACACGATACCAATTCCAACGCCTGATATAATTCCCCCTATTATACTTGCAGTAATATTTGAACAAAAAAAAGAATAATTAATTTTAGATATCAGTGAGAGAAAAATTGGATAGGTTATTGCACAGACAACGGTTTTAAATGCAAATTCTTTACCTAAAAACAATGAACCTAAGATAAAGAAAGATAAGTTAAGTAAGTTAAGCAATAAAACCTTATCAATAAAGAATAAATCATTTATTATATTAACAATTCCTGCTAAGCCTCCAGATAGTATATTATAAGGCAGTATGAAAAAGTTGATTGCAAACACTAATAAAGCATTACCTATTATGATATTCAAATAAGATATAATTTTGTAATTCATTTAATGTCTCCTTGAAGCTAAGTAAGCGATAATACTATTTTTATATTTTTTAAATTAATGGTCAATGGTAATAAAGAACACATTTAACGTTTTGTTTTGGATGTTTGTCCAGTTGATTGCAAAAATGTTTTGGTCGATACTAGAAATAGTCAAACAGGATTCGTGTTGATCCTGGTAGTTTCAAGATAATTTCATGAAAGGAGATATGAAATAATGAAAAGACTGATTACTATTTTAGTAACCGCATTACTTATAATTTCGTTGACTGGGTGTGGAAGTAAATCGAATTCAGATAAGATTGTATTAGGTTACATAGGCCCACTTACAGGGGAGTCTGCACTATGGGGTGAAGTAGAATCTGATACGATAAAAATGCTTGTGGAAAAGACTAATAAGGAAGGTGGAATAATCGGAAAACAAATTGAACTAAAAGTTTATGATAATCGTGGTGATCCAGTTGAGACGACAAATGCTGCTAGAAAAGCCATTCAAAATGATGGCGTTATAGCGTTTATTGGCCCAGACGCTTCTTCTGGAGCAATTGCTCTAGATGAAGTATGTGAAGAGTATAAAATACCTCATATTACAACTACAGGTACAAACTATAAAGTAACACAAAACGAAGAAGACGGCTCAGTAAGACCATATGCATTTAGAATTTGTCTTTCAGATCCTCAGCTTGGAGATGTAATGGCAGGTTATGCTTATGATAAATTGAATTACCGAAAAATTGCTATTATTTATGAAATCAGTAGTGAATATTCATTAGGAATCACCCAAAACTTTACAGATTCATTTGAAAAAAAAGGTGGCAAAATAGTAATTACTGAAGGTTATAAAACTGGCGATGTTGATTTTAGAGCTCAATTATCAAAAATTCAGAATTACTCAGATTTTGATGCTTTAATGATTCCTGCTAATTATAAAGAGGTTGGTTTGATTTCAGTTCAATCAAGACAAATGGGAATTGGAAAACCATTATTAGGAGTAGATGCATGGATGATGGAAGACTTGTTTACAATTGCAACAGATCAAGTGCAGGGCGCAATATTCCCTTGTGCTATGGATGTTAATGCGGATAGCTTAAAAGATTTTAAAGAAGAGTTTCAGGAAAAATGGAATATGGATCCAGATAAAGCTGGCACAGATGCATATTTTGCTTACGATTGTTTTACGGTAATAAAGAATGCCATAGAGCAAAGTAATTCTGTTAATCCAGAAGATATACGCGATGCAATAGAAAACACAAAAGATTTGCAATGCTTAACTAGTGTTATCTCATTCAATCCAAAAACGCACAATCCAGTAAGAACAGCAGCAATTTATAGAATTGAAGGCACAGAGTTTGTTAAGGTAGATGAATATAGGTGTGATGAATAATATTTAAATTAAGCATCTGACATGATTAAACTAATTCATGTCAGATGCTTATTAAGGAGGGAAAACTTTAATGACTATGTTTTTACAAGAGCTTGTTAATGGACTATCCGTAGGTAGCGTCTATGCACTTATGGCAGTTGGATATTCGTTGATATATAGCTTATTGAATTTTACAAACTTTGCCCATAGTATTGCGGTAACTTTAGGTGCTTATGCTGCGTTTTTTTTCTTGTCTTATGTTGCTGGTAATATATATTTTGGAATTATCGCAGCGATATTAGTCTCAGGTTTAATTTCTATTCTAATTGAACAATTAGGATATAGTACGCTATTAAAGAAAAAAGCTCAAAGAATATATCTACTAATAACTGGGTTAGGTATATCAACAATGTGTGAAAATTTAGTTATCATATTTTTCTCTAGTCGCTTCAGAGTATACCCAGTAAATTTTTCGAATGAGTTAATAAAAATATTTGGAATTAATGTTGGGAAAGTAGATGTAATAATTTTTGCTGCCAGCATGGTTGCTTTGATTTTAGTAGAACTCTTTATTCACAGAACTAGGTATGGGTTAGCCATCAGGGGAGCTTCATTTGATTTAAATACAACATCATTGATGGGCGTAAATGTGCAATTATTAATAGTAATTGTATTTATGATGGCTGGTGCACTGGCGGGATTGGCCGGAGCGTTATTAGGGGCTAAGTATACCGCATTCCCAGCTCTTGGAACTAATATGACAAATAAAGCATTTATAAGCTCTGTATTTGGCGGTCTTGGAAGTATTCCCGGGGCAGTTTTCGGAGCTATGGTTCTAGGCGTTGGAGAAACATTTATTTCAGCATATATATCTTCTTCAGCAAGAGATATATTTGCATATATTCTTCTTGTTGTAATTTTGTTTATTAAGCCAACTGGTTTGATGGGCAAATCGACGATTGATAAGGCATGAGGAGGTAAGCAATATGCAATATTGGGTGGGAGTTGCAACGGTAACTTGTATTTATATGATTGCAATACTTGGCGTATCAATTCTTACAGGATTTACTGGGCAATTTAGTATGGGGCATGCTGGCTTTATGGCAATTGGCGCATATACATCAGCCTTGCTTACAAAAGCAACAAATTGTCCAATTTTCGTTGGAATAATTGCAGGAATGCTTGTTTCTTTGACTGTTGGATTAATAATTGGCTATCCTACATTGAAACTTAAAGGTGATTATTTTGTAATTGCTACTTTAGGTATTGGTGAAGTCACTAAATTATTGATAGAAAACATGTCCGATTTTACTGGTGGAGCAAGAGGAGTAACAGATATTCCGCATGGATCAAGTTTTTTGGAAGTGTTCATTGTGTTAATAGTTGTAGTGTTTCTGCTTTTTAGATTTATTAAATCAAAGCAAGGCAGAAACTGTATTGCTGTAAGAGAAGATGAACTGGCAGCAGAATCAATTGGTACAAATGTTTTCAGATATAAAATGCTGGCTATGGGTATTAGTTGTGTATTGTGTGGGCTATCAGGGGGATTATTGGCTCATTATATGCATTATCTAAATCCTACAATGTTTAACACTATCATGTCTGATCAATTAGTGATGACTGTCATATTAGGAGGATGTGGTTCCATAAGTGGAACAATAATTGCTTCATTGGTTTTGGTTCCACTACCAGAAATTCTCAGATTTGGTTCCGTACAAGAATGGAGGATGTTCTTTTATGGGTTACTAGTTGTTTTAGTCATAATTTTCCGACCTGCAGGATTAATGGGGACAAAAGAACTATCTATTAAAAACATTAAATCCTGGGTTCTATCAGTAAAAAACAATCAACATGAATATATTAAGAAAAGGAAGAAATCACTATGACACAAGATAATATTCTAGTTTTAAATCATGTAACTAAAAATTTTGGTGGAATAGTGGCATCGAACGATATTTCGATCGTGGTTCCAAAGGGTAGTATTTATGGAATCATTGGACCTAACGGTGCTGGAAAAACAACTTTATTCAACATTATAACTGGTGTATATAATCCTACTTCTGGGGAAGTCTTGTTTAAAGGTAAAAAAATAAATGGTTTGTCGACGCACAATATATCTAAACTTGGTATAGCTAGAACATTTCAAAATATCAGATTATTTGATTCTTTATCAATATATGATAACCTTTTAACAGCATGTACAAATCATATTTCATATGGATTAATAAACGGATTGCTTCATTCACCAAAATATAAGGTACAAGAAAAAGAGGCAAGTGAAATATGTTGTGAGTTGCTTAAAGAAATTGGACTATATGAAATAAGGAATAATCCAGCTAATAGTCTTCCTTACGGTATGCAAAGACGTTTAGAAATAGCGAGAGCATTGGCAACTGAACCAAAACTTATTCTTTTGGATGAACCAGCTGCAGGGATGAACGGTGAAGAATCAGAAAAATTATCATTGTTTATTAAAAGAATACATGATAATCGTAAAATATCAATAATAATAATAGACCATCATATGGACGTAATTATGGATGTATGTCAATTTATCAGTGTTCTAGATTTTGGCAGTTTGATAGCGGAAGGTAAACCAGAAGATATTCAAAAAAATCCAACTGTAATAGAAGCATATTTGGGGGCGGATGACGATGTTAAAAATTAACAATTTACATTATCAATATGGTAAAATTCAAGCACTTCGTGGCGTAAATTTTAAAATTGAAGACGGGGAAATAATGGCAATAGTAGGCGCTAATGGGGCGGGTAAATCAACCTTAATGAAGTGTATAGCAGGTTTGCTTAAACCCCAAAAAGGAGAAGTTTTAATAGATAATGAAAAGTTGGAAAGTTCTCCAAATTTAGTAGTTAAAAAAGGTATTTGCCTTGTCCCTGAAGGAAGAATGATATTTCCAAATCTTACAGTAGAAGAAAATTTACTTTTGGGCGGATATACAATAAAAAATCGTGAGCCAGGGATAGAAAACTCATATAAGATGTTTCCTAGACTTAAAGAACGTAAGGATCAAAGCGCCGGAACTTTATCTGGCGGTGAACAACAAATGCTAGCAATTGCTAGAGGTCTTATGGCTAATCCTAAAATATTGTTATTAGATGAACCTAGCTTAGGCTTAGCACCATTGCTTGTTAATGAGATAATGCAGATTATAACAACAATAAATAAAAAAGGCACAACAGTTTTACTAGTTGAACAGAATGCAAGAAAGGCTTTATCTATTGCAACACATGCCTGTGTTTTAGAGCAAGGCGTAATAGTAAAAGAAGGAACAGGAGTTGAATTGGCAGCAGATCAATCGATTATAAACTCATATTTGGGAAGAATTAAAAAGGAGAAATATAGTAATGACTGAATTAGTAAAGGAAGCAATGTTTGATTATTTTAAATTATCTAATCAAGTTGCAATTGTGACAGGTGGTGGAAACGGCATTGGTAAAGCAACTGCAAAAATGTTAGCACGTCTTGGAGCAAAAGTTATGGTGTGTGATATTGAAGAAGATAGTGCAAAGGATACTGCAGATGAAATTTGTGCATTAAAAGGAAAGGCTATTTATTGTAAATGTGATATTTCGAGTTTATCCGAAATACAAGAAACCGTAAAAAAGACAATTAAAAAATTTGAAACTATTGATATACTTGTCAATAATGCCGGAACTTTCGGTGGAGGTATTAGGTTTAATGAAATGACATATGATGAATGGGACAGATTAATAAGTGTAAATTTAACAGGCACTTATATGTTTACAAATGAGGTCCTAAAACATATGGTACCAAAAAAGCATGGAAAAATATGTATGGTCAGCTCTGGCGCCGCGTTTGGTTATGACTTTTCTGATCCGCATTATGCTGCTTCAAAAGCAGGAATAATTGGATTAGCGAAAGAACTATCTAGAGAAGTAGCACCATATAGAATTAACGTAAATGCACTAGGAACGGGATTAACTGATACACGAATGGCACATTTGCCTGGGAGATCATGGGAAGATGAGACTAATGGAATACCATGGTATCGAGTTGGGACCCCGGACGACCAAGCGGCCGCAATTACATTCTTAGTGTCAGAAGCGGCCGAGTACATTACTGGACAGGTGTTATGCCCAAATGGAGGAGCATGGTTATAACATACATTAGTTATTATCTATATAATTGGATATTTCATGTAGAAAGGAAAAATCAATTTCAATCTTAAATTGATAAACAAATAAAAATGTTGGCTGATTATTTAAAACTTTTTGGAAAAATTGCAGTAGTAACTGGTGGCGCTCGAGGGATAGGCGAGGATATAGCATGTTCATTAGCACATTATGGTGCGAAAGTCATGGTTTGCGACATTAAAGACGATTTAGGCGTATCCGTCGTTCAAAAAATATTGAATGATAACGGTAATGCTGAATATTGTCATTGTGATGTTTCTAATCCAAAGTCAATAGAAAAAATGGTGAACAAAACATTAGACTATTTTGGCAAAATAGATATATTAGTAAATGATGCAGGAATAGGTAGTCAAATTTTACCGTTTGAAGAAATCAGCGATGAAGAATGGGATAAAATAATGCATGTGGATCTTGCTGGGCCATTTTATGTAACTCGTGCAATCATTCCATATATGAAAAAACAAAAATATGGGAAAATTATAAATATTAGTTCCGGTTCCGGTGTTATAGGTGAGCCGTTCTGTGCACACTATGCTACTGCAAAGGCTGGATTGATTGGTTTTACCGAATCAATTGCGAAGGAATTAGCTATGTACAGAATAAATGCTAATGTTATTGCTGTGCCAACAACAGACACTCCAATGTTATCAGAAACTGATTTTGATATATCGATTAAAGAAGAAATTAAAGAAATTCCATGGGGGAGGATTGCTGTTACAAAAGACATTTCCGATATGGTTTTATATTTGTCTTCAGATGCTTCTGAATATGTAACAGGGCAGTGCTTAGCACCTAATGGTGGTAGGCATACACCAATGTAAGTGAGGTAAAAAAATGAAATGGCCTAATGGAGCTAAAATTGCTTTCTCGTTAGCATTTGACCTAGATGCAGATACGATTTGGAGAAATAAAGCTGTTAAGTTGAAAAATGGCGAAACATACTTAAGAGGTCTGTCAATTGGCAGATATAGTATCAATAAAGGTGCATATCGAGTTTTAGATATATTAAAAAAATATAATATTAAAGCTACATGGTTTATACCTGCTGAGATTGTACAAAAGCATACTGATCTAGTAAAAAGAATTATTAGTGATGGACATGAAATTGGGCATCATGGTCTTGATCACAGAGGAGAATATGGTGATACTGTTCAAAAACAAATATCAAGGATAGAACAGTGTAATGAAGTATTTAAAAAAAATGTTGGAATTGTACCAGTTGGGTTTAGACCTACTGGACAATTGTTGCCAGAAACACTTGAATGGGTGTACTCTGATGGAGGATTTATCTATTCAAGTGCTGGAATCAGTGGAGAAGAATGCAATTACTATTCGATAAACGGGAAAATAACAAAAGCAGTTAATATCCCGTGTCGTGATGAGCAACTAGATGATTATGTACAAACAGTATTAAATTCGTATCCACAAGTTCTAATGGGAATGCCTAGAATAGCATCATATAAAAACGTGTATTCGAATTGGATACATGAATTAGAGGGAATGATCAAATATGGTAATTCCGGATCAACTGCATTTCACCCACAGATTGAAGGCACACCTGGGAGAGCAGTTATGTTTGAATTGTTTATAAAATACCTAATTAATAACCCTAATATATGGTGTGCTAGATGTATTGATATTGCTAATTATTATAATAAACATATAGGAGATTAAACAATAATGCTAGAAAAAACGATATGGCCAAATGGTAAAAAATATGCAGCAGTTATTAGTATTAATTTAGATGCTGAGTATTTTGGAAGAATGTATTATCCTAATATTAATATTGAAGAAGGGGATATTCTTAATTTAGGTATTACTAGTATAAAATATGGGTTGCCAAAAGTACTAGACGTTTTAGACAGATATGGTGTTAAAGCTAGCTTTTTTGTTCCAGGAGGTGTAGCTAAAAAATATCCTGAAGCTGTGCATCAGGCTTATGCAAGAGGCCACGAAATTGCATGTAGAGGAAATGAATTTGAAATCATGGCACAGTTTAGTAAAGAAGAACAGTTTAAGATGTTAAATAATGCTAGAAAAGAAATATTTGACGTTATTGGTGAGAATCCTACTGGTTTTAGGATCCCAGAGGGGGAAATTAACAACGATACACTAAGTGTTGTAAAAGAGCTTGGCTTTAAGTATTCTAGTTCATTATCTGATGATGATTTACCTTATGTTCACAAGAATCAAAATTTGGTGGAGTTACCTATTCATTGGGAATTATACGATCTCCCCTATTTTACATTTACGTTTGATCCTCCAATTCCTCCTGGGCAAGCAAGAAGTTCTAAAATGGAGGATGTATTGGATAATTGGATAATTGAAATCAGTGGTGCTAGAAAGTATGGAACATTCTTTCATTTACAAATTGATCCACAGGCAGTTGGTGAGCAAGGAAGAATATTTATGTTAGAAAAAATATTGGATGAGCTTACAACAGATAAAGATGTGTGGTTAACAACTGATATTGAAATTGCAAACTATTATATGGAAAGGAGAAATAATCATGTCTGAAGCGACTCTTAATGCATTCGGTAAACAATTAGTGGATATGACCCTAAATAAAAGCAGATACGATGCTCTTGATTTAGAGTGGTATACTGAAAGTCCGTTTTGGCGAAGGACTAATATGAATTATTCTAGAGAGTATAAAACAATTCCAGATTATGAAATTGGCGATTTACAGCAAGGGCTAAGCTTGAACGATATTTTATATGAATCTGAATCATTAGAAAGTAGCATTATTGACTATAGAAAAAAAGCAAAAGCTTGCGAAAATGAAAGAATTAAGTTTTTACTAGAGCACACGCATAATTTAAATGTACGAACCAAACTATTGTTAGGACAAAAAATGTCATTTAATGAAATGACAAATGGATTATATAATTTGGTGGCACCTAAGTTTGATTATAGTAGATTTGACAATATGCATAGTCAACTCGGTAAAGAATTACCTGGTAGTGGAGACGTTAATAATCGAATAGATTTGTATAGGAAATCGACAGAAATTCCAAAGGAAGAATTACTAAGTATTTTAAGGAATGTTACATTATTTTTTCATAATTCAACAGTAGATCATATGAATGTTACAGGTAATAGCATGCCAAGGGTAAGAGTTAGAAATCTATATGATGACAAGACAGTTTTTTTGTCGATTTTATTTGGATACGATTATGATCATATACAGTATGAAAGAAATTTTAATTTAAATTATTGTTGGACTATAGACAATGTGATTGAATACATTGGTCATGAAATGGAACCAGGTCATTTGACGTTTTTTGAAAAACGATTACAAAAAATGATAGACACTTGTTGGCCAGAGATGATGATTATTTCTCAATATTCAGCTTCTTCAGCTTTTACAGAAGGTGCTGCTAGGCATGCTATTGATTTGGTTTTTAATGAGTCTATTGAAGAAAAAATAAATTATGAAATTGAAAATATAATTAAGCCAGCACATTTAGATATTAGTATTTCAAAGCATCTTCCTTTATGGCATGAATTTATTGAACTATCTGGATATGGCAAATTAGAAGCTTCAAGAAATATTTGGGATGGAAAATGGAGTAAAACAGAAGCTGCTCAATTTTTAGAAAAATATGGATTTGTTAACCAAGGAACCGGCCTTTCGGAAATTGATAGTTTAATGAGTGATGATGGTCATTATGTTTGTCATGATTATTCTCGAGATATTCAAAGAAAGTATTTCCACAATCATGCAACTAGTATTGAAGAGCAATGGAAATTATATGAGAAAATGTGTAGTTTACCAATATCAATGTCTGATATAGTTATAGAAGTTGGAAAACCAACATAATAAATTAGAAAGGAGTAATATGAATATTAATTTGAAGATGCTTTCTGATTTAAATATAATAAAACCAGCGAATGCAATTAGAAACAATGCAAACACTATACTACATATCATTATTTTTGATAGAAAAGTTGAATTGATTAGCATTAAAGAATACTCTTTAGTTTTTTTCCCCACAAGAAAAGATAATATTTCACTTAATACAGTTGATTACTTATATAATAATAATAGTTATGCAGTTTTATATTCTTCTGTTTTTAAATTGTTGAAGGGCAATTACGAAAAGTACAATAACATCTTTATTGTAGATGATGATTCGGATATGATTGGTGCAATATCAGAGTGCTATAATATGGAAAATGCAGAAATTAATCATTTATTAAATTATTTTTCGGATACAATGGACAGGTTGTCATATGGCATGATGAAGAATTCAATAGGCGATGAAAATGTATTTTTAATTGCATCAAGCTTATTAGGAGAAAAGCCAATTGCCGTAGTACCGCCTAATTTCTTTTTATATAAAAATTACGATAGTGATAAACAGCATATAATTAAGAATTACTATTTCAACAACATTAATTTCGATTGGCATAGAATACTAAATGATTTTAATATTGATAAGGCAAAGAAGAACAGTGATTTATTCAAAAACAGTGCATTTTATATAGAAACATTAGAGTATAAAAATGATTATTGCACTAGAAGCGAGATCAAAGCATTGTTATATCCTATTAATGATGATAGTTTAAATAAGTATGGGTATTTAATTGTCATAGAGAAAGATTCATTAACAACATTGCCAATGGAAGATTGTATAAAAATTAAATTGATCTTATCAGCATTGAAGTTCGAAGCAGTAAAATCAAATGAAATTGCAAATACAATTAATCGTTATTATGATTTTATCTTAAGCGAAATAATCGAATCAAACGAAACAGACTTTAGGAAAATAATGAATAAGTATGGCTTAGTAAAAAAAGTCATAGCAGATAGATACTATATTTCAATTATTAGTAGAAATCAAACAAAGACGAATAATTTAATATTGAACGAATTACTTACCAGCCAGCAGTTTAATGCATTGTATGACAAAATATCAAGTGTGTATAATAACACAACGTTTTTTTTGTTTGAGAGAAAGAACAGAATGATTGTATTTATTCCAGAATCATTTGCTGAAAAGACAAAATCAGGCGAGGTCACTTTTAGCAAACTAATTAATGTTTTATATAATTATTTTGGCAATTTGATTAATGGCATTG
Organism: Bacillota bacterium; assembly: GCA_023426935.1. GTDB lineage: Bacteria > Bacillota_I > Bacilli_A > Erysipelotrichales > Erysipelotrichaceae > RUG11872. The sequence goes on from JAEZBR010000071.1 coordinate 82,782, forward strand.
GAATTAGTGACATTACTAATGTTACTAATATGAGAGAAGGATATATGCAAGCTTCAATGTCGCTTTCAATATCCGAAAAGGGAAAAGAGCGAAATATTGTTTATTATCGCGACTTAGGAATTATGAGATATTTTTTTGATAATAAAGATGATATAGATTTTAGGCCATTATTAGACTTATATAATGAGTACATAGCACCTATTGTCAATTATGATAAGGCTCACGACAGTGCATTAATTGATACATTAGAATGCTATATAAATTCAAATTCTTCACCTTCGCTAACAGTATCAGAATTATTTATTCATAAAAACACTTTATATTCTCGTTTAAATAGAATTGAGCACTTAATTAATAAAAGTCTATCACAAAGTGAAACTATTTTTAATCTATCGTTGGGATTGAAAATTAAAAAATTAGCAGATATAGGCATAATTAAAGATATTTAATATATTCATTAGTAAGTATTATCATACGGCTCATAAGATAACTTAATATGTAAAAACGTATAGTCAATATAGTTTATAAAACCTGATTTGCACATTGGTGTGTTACCGTTTTATGAAAATACCGACGGTAGTGAAAGATACAAAACACTAACTATTGATGATTTACTTATTGCTTTATAGGTCGAGAATAAAATATAAACATCATATTGATTGATCATTATTTATTTTATACTTGCGTTTTTGATTGTTTAGTAAGGAGTTGCTATTTAGCTGAATATGGGTAAGCGTCAAGCGTTACCCATCTACGAAAAAAGATAATTAAAGGCTAGGATAACTGTTAAGGAGAACTATACTCTATGACAGTAAATAAACATTCAGTGGATTGGGAAACAGAGATTAAAGAATA